>JBLHUT010000241.1:0-5275 GCA_047629975.1 Paracoccaceae bacterium | reverse complement strand
GCCGGATTCCGGATGACAGACAACAGCCGCACCACCGCAACTGTCCATCAAAGCCGACACAGCCCCCCCGTGCATGACCCTTGAAGTCGGGTCTCCGACCAAGGCTTCGTTATACGGCATCGAGATTACGGCGCGCCCGTCTGAAATCTCGTCAAGCGTCAGGCCCAGCGCCTGCGAGAATGGTATCGCTTCGATAAACTGGCGCGCAATCTTGGTTTTTTCAACAGACATGACCGCCCCCTGCGTTGATGGCGACTATCTCTGGCTGCCCGACGGGACGCAACCACTATTATCAACAGCATCCCGTGCCCCGACAATGCCGCCCCTTATTGCACCTGCCGCCCCTTGCCCCTAGGCTACATTTCAAGGAGGAGGCCAGATGCCCGAGACAAGGCTCACATTCAAAGAGATGTGCACAAAATTCGACGTCACGCCCCGGACCCTGCGGTATTACGAATATATCGAACTGCTAAAACCGGAAAAAGTGGGGCGATCGCGCTTTTACACGCCGCGAGACGTTGCACGGATGGTGCTAATTCTGCGCGGCCGACGGTTTGATTTCTCTCTTGAAGAGATCCGGCAATGGCTTTTGATCTATGAAGAGCAGGGTACTGTGCCACAACTCGAGATGTGGATAGAACTGGCCGACCGACAACTTGTCGCGCTGCAAGCAACACAGGATCAGTTGCAGGCCACGATTGGCGATCTTCAACAGCTTCGGGACGAAACTGCAAACACCTTAGCCGGCTTGAAATAGCGTTTCACACATAAATGTGCGGGTGCCACGTCCATTCCGCTGCCTAATTAACTTTTCAAGCATATGTTTTTAAATATAAAAAATATTCCACCAGAAATGTCATTTTTCTGACGTGGCGTTACATTTACGTTAACGTCAAGCACTCCTGTATGCTTCTTGTGAGAGCGGTCGCCACGCGCCGCCGCCCGCTGACCGAAGGAAGCGTTCTGTGACCGAAACAACAATGACCATCAGGGAAATGTGCGAGGCTTATAACGTCACGCCCCGGACTTTGCGGTTCTACGAATCCAAGGAGCTGTTGTTCCCCCAAAGGCTCGGCACCCACAGGATGTTCACAAAACGGGACCGGGCGCGGCTAAAACTCATTTTGCGCGGCAAACGTTTCGGGTTCAGCCTTGAGGATATCCGGCAATTGCTGAACCTTTACGACATCGGCGACCAACAATTCACACAGCTTGACCAGACCTGCACAATTGCACGCGCACGGCTTGCGGACATGATCCAGCAGCGTGCCGAGCTTGGAGAGGCGATTGCCGATCTCGAGACGCAGTTGACTTGGGGCGAACAGATGCTCGAGGCGCTCTCGCGCAAGGAAGCCGCAGAATAATTCGGACGCACCCGACCAGACAAAGACGATCAGGAGAAACCCCATGCCACATTACACCGCCCCCACCAAAGACATGCAGTTCATCCTGCATGATGTTCTCGACATTTCTTCCAGCACGGTTCCGGGCTATAGCGAGCTTGATCGCGGGTTTACCGCCGCCATTCTCGAAGAGGCCGGAAAGCTGGCCGAGAACGTACTTGCCCCGCTCAATCCGGTGGGCGACCACGAAGGTTGCACCCTTGAAAACGGTGTCGTGAAAACACCGACAGGGTTCAAAGCCGCCTATGACCAGATGCGCGACGGCGGCTGGATGGGGCTGGACATGGATCCCGCATATGGCGGTCAGGGCATGCCCTATCTGATGGGGTGCGCGGTGGGCGAGATGTTCGTCTCCTCGAACATGGCGTTCAACATGTATCAGGGCCTGACCCACGGTGCGGCCTCGGCCATTCATGAACACGGGTCCGACGCCCAAAAGGAAACGTATCTGCACAAAATGATCGAGGGCAGCTGGTCAGGCACCATGAACCTGACAGAGCCGCAATGCGGCACCGATCTGGGCCTGATCCGGACCAAAGCAGTGCCTCAGGACGATGGCAGCTATAAGATTTCAGGGCAGAAAATCTGGATATCGGCCGGAGAGCATGACCTGACCGACAATATCATCCACCTTGTGCTGGCCAAAATTCCCGGTGGTCCTGACGGTGTAAAAGGCATCAGCCTGTTCATCGTGCCAAAGTTTCTTGTCAACGAGGACGGCACGCTTGGGGCGCGCAACACGCTGTCTTGCGGCGGGCTTGAAAAGAAGATGGGCATTCACGGTAACGCCACCTGCGTGATGAATTATGACGGGGCGACAGGTTTTCTGATCGGAGAGATGCACAAGGGCATGCGCGCCATGTTCGTGATGATGAACGAAGCGCGGCTGGGCGTCGGGCTGCAAGGCTACGCCCAAGGCGTCGTGGCCTATCAAAATGCGCTTGGATTTGCGCGCGACCGGTTGCAAGGGCGCGATGTCACTGGCACCAAAAACCCCGACGGCCCCGCCGATCCGATCATCGTTCACCCCGATGTCCGGCGCAATCTTTTGCACCAAAAAAGCTTTGTCGAGGGGGCGCGGGCCTTTGTTTTATGGGGCGCAGAGATGATCGACCGTGCCGGGTTGGACAAAGACCAGCAAGCCGACGACATGATTTCGTTGCTCACACCGGTGATCAAGGGGTTTTTGACCGACAAGGGCTTCGAGACGACTGTGTTGGCCCAGCAAACTCTCGGGGGGTCCGGGTTTACCCGCGAATGGGGGCTTGAACAATTCGTCCGCGATGCGCGCATCACGATGATCTACGAAGGCACCAACGGGATTCAGTCGCTGGATCTGGTGGGGCGCAAATTGTCCCATAACGGTGGCAAAACAGTGATGGCGTTCTTTGACATGGTCAAAACCTTCATCAAGGAGAACGAAGGCCATGCCGAGCTGAAGTCAGGCTATCTTGATCCGCTCAAGACTGCGAGCAAGGACCTACAGGCCGCCGCGATGTATTTTGTGCAAAACGGCATGAAAAATCCGAATAATGCCTTGTCGGGAAGCTATGACTTCATGCATCTTTTCGGGCATGTCTGCTTGGGTCTGATGTGGTCGAAAATGGCCAAGGCATCGTATACAGCACTTGAGGGGGGCGCATCGGATACCGAGTTCTACCAGACCAAACTGGCGACGGGGCGGTATTACATGGCGCGCCAGTTGCCCGCGACCTCGATGCATCTCACAAGGATCGAAAGCGGGGCCGACACGGTCATGGAGCTTGACGCGGCCTGCTTTTAACACCGACACCAACAGGAGCTTTCGATGATTAGACTTCACTGTTTCGGAGAATCCGGAAATGCCTACAAGGCCGCGCTTGCGCTGGAACTGAGCGGGCTGGAGTGGGAGCCGGTTTATGTCGACTTCTTCAACGGCGCCACACGCGCCGCAGACTACCGCGAAGACGTCAATCCGATGGGCGAAGTGCCCGTGATGGTCGATACCGACACCGGCTACCGGCTGACCCAATCGGGGGCCATTCAGGATTACATCAGCGAAAAATCGGGCAAGTTCGCCGGACGCTCGTCCGAGGAAAAGCGCGAGATCTTGCGCTGGGTGTTGTGGGACAATCACAAGCTCAGCTCGCTGGCCGGCATCACGCGGTTCCTGATGAATTTCATGCCCCCCGAAAAACGCCCCGAGCCTGTCATCAGCTGGCTTCAAGGGCGCCTCAAGGGAAGTTATCAGGTGCTTGATGCGCATCTTGACGGGCGCGACTGGATTGTGGGCGACACCCCGAGCAATGCCGATCTGTCATGCTGTGGCTACCTGTATTATCCAGAGCCGTTCGGGTTTGACCGCTCGCAATGGCCCCATATTGATGCCTGGCTGACCCGATTGAGCCACCTGGAGGGCTGGAAAGCCCCTTACGATCTGATGCCCGGCTCTCCTGCGGACCGCACATAAGCGCAGCTGCGCAAAGGAATGAAAACATGACCGAAGCTTATATTTTTGATGCCATCCGTTCCCCGCGCGGCAAGGGGCGGGCCGACGGATCGTTGCACGAGGTGACCGCGGTGCGGCTATCCGCAGACATGCTCAACAGTCTCAAGGCGCGAAACGGGCTTGACGGGCACGCCGTCGAGGATGTGATCTGGGGCAATGTCACACAAGTTATGGAACAGGGCGGTTGCCTTGCGCGCACCGCCGTTCTGGCCTCCACGCTGGATGAAAGCATCCCCGGACTTTCGATAAACCGCTTTTGCGCCAGCGGCATGGAGGCGGTGAATATCGCCGCCAATCAGGTGCGCGGCGGCGCCGGACAAGCCTATATCGCGGGCGGGGTCGAAATGATGAGCCGCGTTGCGATGGGCAGCGACGGTGCCGCAATTGCGGCCGACCCGTCGGTTGCAATGGACACCTATTTTGTTCCCCAAGGGATCAGCGCAGACATTATCGCCACCGAATACGGCTTTAGCCGCGACGATTGCGACGCCTTTGCCGTGGAAAGCCAGCGCCGCGCACATGCGGCATGGACCGCACAGCGTTTTGCCCGCTCGATCGTCGCGATCAAGGACCAGAACGGCCTGCCGATCCTTGCGCATGACGAATACATGCGCCCCGCCACCGATATGCAAAGCCTTGGGGGGCTGAAACCTGCGTTTCAGGCCATGGGCGAGGTGATGCCCGGCTTCGACAAGGTGGCGTTGATGAAATACCCGCATCTGGAGCGGATCAATCACGTGCATCACGCGGGCAATTCCTCGGGGATTGTGGACGGCGCAGCCGCCGTTCTGATCGGCTCGAAGGAATTCGGAGAGGCCCACGGGCTGACACCGCGCGCGCGCATTCGTGCCACAGCAAAGATCGGCACAGACCCTACGATCATGTTGACCGGTCCTGTGCCTGTGACCGAAAAGATCCTGCGCGACCACGGCATGACCATCGGTGACATCGACCTTTTCGAGGTCAACGAGGCCTTCAGCGCGGTTGTTCTGCGCTTTATGCAGGCCTTCAACGTCGATCACGCCAAGCTCAACGTAAACGGTGGCGCGATTGCCATGGGCCATCCGCTGGGAGCCACCGGCGCGATGATCATCGGCACCTTGCTGGATGAACTGGAGCGCACCGACAAAGAGATCGGTCTGGCAACGCTGTGTGTTGCATCGGGCATGGGTGCGGCCACGATCATCGAGCGTGTCTGATGGCCAATCCGGCATCAACGGGCGCGTGCCTGAACAACAGTCTCGGGCCGCGCGACCGGTCTGACACTTGCAAAAATATTCGAAAATGAACGGACAGAACACATGACCGATTTCACCATGACCTGCGACGCGGACGGCGTTGCCGTAATCACCTGGGACGTTCAGGGAAAGTCGATGAATGTCAT
>JBLHUT010000240.1:0-5339 GCA_047629975.1 Paracoccaceae bacterium | reverse complement strand
ATCGTGCTGACACCGAAACTGTCGTTGGGTCAGACTTTGCTGCGCAAGGGAGCCACGATTGCAAGCGGGGCCGTTCCGGTTTAAGTCGTTTGGTCAAAGACCAAAGGCATGAACCCGTGATGACACCCCTAAAAACCGCCGTTTCCGTTGTAATCCCGATGAAGAACGAAGCGTTGAATGTCGGCCCCGTCGTGGCAGACATAATTTCAGCCTGCGACGGGCTGACCGACTTCGAGGTTATCGTGGTCGATGACGGATCGACGGACGGCACCGGCGATCTGGTTCTCAAGATGAAGGATCCCCGCGTGCGACTGGTCCGCCACGCAAAGTCAGGCGGTCAAAGTGCGGCTGTCCACAGCGGCGTTCTGGCAGCACGGGGCAATATTATCTGCACGCTTGACGGTGACGGACAAAATCCGCCGATGGAGTTGCCCAAACTCTTTTTGCCCTTGCTCGCCGAAGGCTCGGAGGCCACAGGGCTGGTCGCGGGCCAACGGGTCGCACGACAGGACACCGTCTCGAAACTCTGGGCGTCGCGCATCGCAAATGCCTTGCGGGCCTGGATCCTCAAGGATGGCACCCGCGATACAGGCTGCGGGCTCAAGGGGTTTCGGCGCGATGCGTTTCTCAGATTGCCATATTTCGATCACATGCACCGGTACCTGCCAGCCTTGTTCAAACGGGACGGCTGGAAGGTGATGCTGGTGGATGTCAGCCACAAGGAACGTGCGGCCGGCACCTCGAACTACACCAACCTCAATCGGGCGATTGTTGGATTTTCCGATCTGATGGGTGTGGCGTGGCTGATCCGGCGGCGCAAAAAATCCCACCCCGAGGCACCGGTTGATGGCTGACACGGTCTTTCGCTGGCTGGCTGTCGAAAACTGGCTTGAATTCTGGTGGGTCATGATCGGGCTTGGCGGCCAGTTGATGTTCACGGGGCGATTTCTGGTACAGTGGATCGCAAGCGAACGCGCCGGACGTTCGGTGGTGCCGCTGGCCTTTTGGTACCTGTCTGTTTTCGGCGGCGTGATCCTGTTTGCCTACGCCCTTTATCGCAAGGATCCCGTGTTTATCCTTGGACAATCCATGGGCCTGTTTATTTACGCCCGCAACCTCTGGCTGATCCATGCAGAAAACAGACGTTCATGAATACAAAAGCTGGCTGATGCCGGCCCTGTTGGGCGTCGCGATCGTGACGCTGTGGCGCATCGGCATGCTGGCGGTGGACCAAACAGATTTGTTCGTCGACGAAGCACAATACTGGCTTTGGGGACAGGAAATGGCCTTTGGCTACTACTCCAAGCCACCGATGATCGGGTGGGTCATTCGCGCATTCACTGAATTGGGCGGATCAGACGCGCCCTTCTGGGTGCGCCTTCCAGGGAGCCTTTTTCACGGTGCGACAGCCCTGCTGCTGGGCGCCATTGCTGCCCGTTTGTCAGGCGCGCGCGCCGGAATGTTCGTCGCATGGGCCTATGTGAGCCTGCCTGTCGTGACGGTTGGCAGCTATCTGATTTCGACAGACACGGTGATGTTTCCATTTCTGGCACTGGCTCTTTTGTGCTGGTTGCGTCTGCTTGAGGACACCAGTGGCGCACGCGCACGCACATGGGCCATCGCGGCGGGTGCCGCCGTGGGTTTGGCGTTTTTGTCCAAATACGCCGCCATCTATTTCGTTCTGGGGGCGGGTCTGTCGGCGCTTTTTTTGCGAGCGACACGCCCGGGTTGGGCCCACGCGGGACTGTCGCTTGCGGCCTTTGCGCTGGTGATTTCTCCGAACGTGGCGTGGAATTTGCTCAACGGTCTATCAACCATCGAACACACACTTGATAACGCCGACTGGGTGCGCGACCCCGGCACAAAGGCACAGCTGAACGTGACCGGTCTGGCTGAATTTTTCGGTGCACAATTCATTGTTTTCGGACCAGTGTTTTTTGCAAGCCTGTTGTGGATCTGTGCGCGGGGCGGCGCGGGTGTGCGACGCGGCGGGTTATTTCTGATCATCGCAATGCCTATTATCGTACTGGTGTGCGCGCAGGCGTTGTTGAGCGGGGCTTATGCCAATTGGGCTGCGGCGGCCTATCTGCCGGCACTGCTTGTAGTGGTTCCGTGGCTCTTGAAGCACTCGAAGATCTGGATATGGCTCAGCTTGGCCGTGCATGGGGCCTTTGCTCTGTTTCTGCCCTTGGCTGCGGCCAATCCCACGGCCCTGAGGGCAGGACAGCACAATGACTTTTTGCTGGCGCGCTACATCGGGCGCACCCGGATGAGTGAACAGATTTTTGCACTGGCAAAGCAGGAGGCGACCGTCGCCATTGTGGCTGATAATCGTGATATTCTTGCAGATTTGTTTTATTTTGGGCGTGACCGGCAAATGCCCGTCTTTGCCAAGCCACAACCGGGCCGTGCGCCCAACCACTACGTGCTCAGATATGCATTCAAAGGCCAAGCCGCGGGGCAGGTTCTGTTTGTGACAGGCGCCGCAGCCCCCCCCACCGGATGTCAGGCCAGCAAGATCACGCGTCTGGCGCCCGAAAACGGTGCCTACCGGCGGGGGCCGCAAAATGTTTTTGTCGTGAATGCAGACTGTTGGGGCGGCTAGCGGCCTTTGGGAGACAGCACAGCGTAAATCACAAGACATTTACACAGTTGCAGTGTTGTACCAGCATCCTTGCGAATGTAGTCTTGTTTGGAACACGACTGTCGATCCAAAGGAACATCCAAATGAGGCAGGCCGGACCCGTATGTCTGACAATGCTGGCATTGACGATTGCGCCTGCTGTTGCAGATCCATTGGTTACATCGACCTATACGCTGTACGGCACACCCGGCCTGATCGAGATGCCTACCGCCGAAAGTGCCGCCGACGCTGAACTCAGCACCACCTTCACCGCTTTTGGCGACGACATCCGCAATACTCTGTCGTTCCAGATTACCCCGCGCCTGTCGGGCAGCTTTCGGTATGCCAAGCTGCCGGGTTTCAATGCCAACACCAGCACCACCCGCTATGACCGCAGTTTTGACCTGAGGTTTCGCGTGTTTGACGAACGAAAATACCTGCCTGCTGTCGCAGTCGGTTTGCAAGACTTCATCGGAACCGGTGTTTACAGCAGCGAATATGTCGTGGCGACGAAATCCATCGGTTCAAAAATCAGGGTCAGCGGCGGCTTGGGCTGGGGACGGTTGGGCACCTACAACAGCCTTGGCGCGCCTCTTGGCGAGCGTCCTGACGCAGATATCGGGCTTGGCGGCACAACCAATGCCATTCAATGGTTCCGCGGCAAGGTCGCTCCGTTTGGTGGTGCCTCTTTTGCCGCAACAGAACAATTGACGTTCAAGGTCGAATATTCTTCGGATGCCTACATCTATGAGGTCGGAAAAGGGCTGATCGATCGCGCGTCGCCGTGGAACTTCGGCGTTGATTACGGGTTCAAAAGCGGCGTGCGGGTTGCGGCTGCTTACACCTACGGCGACCGGATCAGCGTGCAGGTCACCTTGCCCGTCAACCCGCGCCGTTCCGCCGGTGGCCCCGGAAACGAACCCGGTCCACTGCCTGTGCAACCCCGCGAAGGGACGCTGTCCGTGGCTGATCTGGGCTGGGCCGAGAATCGCGGGCAAGTGGGCACCCTACGCCGCACCATCGGCGAGGTGTTGGCCCGCGACGGTATCGTACTTGAGGCGATGGCCCTGACAGGCAACACTGCGCGATTGCGTCTGCGCAATCAACGATACCCGCAACAGGCACAGGCGCTGGGGCGCGTGGCGCGCATCCTGACCCGTGCGCTTCCTGCCTCTGTCGAGGTTTTCGTGCTTACACCGGTCGTGGCCGGCGTGCCCAGCGCCAACGTTACCTTCCGTCGCAGTGATCTGGAGACGCTTGAAAATGCCCCCTCGGAGGCGATATTGCTGCGCACTCAGTTCAGCGACGCAGCCGGCCCTGCCCCCGAAGGGATGGTTTATTCCGACGGGCTTTATCCGCGCTTTTCATGGTCGCTCGGTCCCTATGTCAACACAAGTTTCTTTGACCCCGACGCCCCTGTGCGGATCGATACGGGCATACGGCTTGCCGCGCGTTATGACCTGATGCCCGGCGTGGTCGCATCGGGATCGGTGATCCAGCGGGTCGCTGGCAACTTGGGCGATATCAACCGGACCTCGAATTCGGTGATCCAGAAAGTACGCACAGACGCGGGGCTGTACCTGTCGGCCCAAGGCCCCGTGCTGGAACAAGCAACATTGGCGTATTACGCGCGGCCGTGGGGCGACTTTTACAGCCGGATCACCGCCGGTTATCTTGAACGGATGTACGGTGGTCTGTCGACCGAACTGTTGTGGAAGCCAGTCGACAGCAAACTCGCCCTCGGGGCAGAGTTGAATTTCGTCAAGCAACGGGCCTTTGATGGTCGTTTCGGGTTCCGTAACTACGAAGTTCTGACCGGTCACGCATCGGCTTATTACAGTTTTGAAAACGGATATCACGGGCAACTCGACGTCGGGCGCTATCTTGCCGGTGACTACGGCGCGACCTTGTCGATCGACAGGGAATTCACCAACGGCTGGCGTGTCGGTGCCTTTGCAACTCTCACCGACGTGCCATTTGCCGATTTTGGCGAGGGGTCGTTTGACAAGGGCATCCGCCTGCGGATTCCGCTTTCGTGGGCATTGGGCCGTCCGGTACGCAACGCCTATGCCACGACGTTGCGTCCGTTGACCCGCGATGGTGGCGCACGTTTGGGGGTTGCGGGGCGGCTGTACGAACGGGTGCGATCGGATCATCAACCCGAAATTGCCAAAAGCTGGGGGAGGTTCTGGCGATGAAAAGAGCCCTTGCCTGTCTGCTCGCCCTCGGCATGCTCGCCGCCTGTGACAGCTTTACGCCCGGGGCGTCGATCCTGACCGAAGTGCGCACCTCTGTCCGCTCGATCCTCGAGGCGCGGCGCACTGCCGACGCCCCTGCCCCTGCACTTGATCCGTTGATCGACACTGCACTTGCAGGGATTACCGGCCCTTTGTCGCTGGCCGTTGCCGAAACCACGCTGGAAACCGCCCTTCTGGCCGAGTTTGGCGTTAACGGCGCGTTTCAGACCTTCACAACGCCCTCGCGCCAGAATGTAACGCTTCAGAACGGCGTGATGACCGCCACGCGCGGTTTGGGCTATGATCTGCTGTCGGCGCAGGCCACCCCCACTGTCGCCCTGATCACCGGCCGCCGCACCGGCGAGGCCCCCCGACAGCACCGCTATCTGACAATCGATGGCACCGAAGTTGCGCTGGACCTGTGGTGTCGCATCGAGCTGGCGGGGACGGAATTGCTGGTACTGCAACGCGGTGCACCA
>JBLHUT010000239.1:0-5400 GCA_047629975.1 Paracoccaceae bacterium | reverse complement strand
TGCGAGGGAAATCGTTGCAATAACCAGCACGGGCGACAGCACATTGGGAAGGATATGACGCAGCATGATTGCCGGGCCGGTGCGCCCGATGAGACGGGCGGCCTGGACATAATCCTTGTTCTTTTCAACAAGTGTTGCACCGCGCACGACCCGTGCGAATTGCACCCAGTCGGACAAGCCGATCGCGATGATCAGCACCCAGATCGCCATTTGGTCACGATATTCGACAGGCAGGACGCCTTTTGCAACGCCAAAGATCAGCATTGCCACAAGGATCGCCGGAAAGGTCAGTTGCACATCGGCGGTGCGCATGATGATCGTTTCGGTCCAGCCCCCGACATATCCCGCTAAAAGGCCCAGAGTGATGCCCAGAACCATCGCAAAAAGCACAGCCGAGAAGCCAACAAAAAGCGAAACCCGCATGCCGTACAGGATGGTCGAGAAGACATCGCGCCCTTGATCATCGGTGCCCAGAATGAAACTTTCGCCGGTAAATGCGTTGGGCGTGCCGGGCGCCGAAAACCCGTTCATCAGGTTCAGTGATCCGGGATTGAAAGGATCATGCGGCGCAATCAACGGCGCAAAGAGCGCGCACAGAACCAACAGCGCGACAACGCCGGCAGAGACCATCGCAACCGGTGACCGGCTGAACGCATAGGCAAAATCCGAATCGAGGAAATCGGCAATGCGGCTTTTCGGTTTGGGCTTTGTGGTTTGTTGGGCAACGGGGATGTCGGTCATGTCGTCCTCCCGTCCACGCGAAGTCGTGGATCTATTGCAAAGTACAGCAGGTCAACAAGCAGATTGATGCCCACAAACATAACCGAGATCAGCATAAGATAGGCGGCCATGACAGGGATATCGACGAACTGGATCGCGTTGATAAACAACAAACCCACACCGGGCCATTGAAAAACCGTTTCGGTAATGATCGCAAATGCGATGATCGAGCCGACCTGAAGGCCGGTCACGGTGATCACGGGGACCAGCGTATTCTTGAGAGCATGGCGGAAGTTAACGGCCCGCTCCCGCAAGCCGCGAGCACGCGCAAACCGGATATAATCGGCGCGCAGCACCTCGAGCATCTCGGAGCGTACCAGCCGCATGATCAGCGTCATCTGATACAAGCCAAGGGTAATTGATGGCAGAATAAGGGCTTTTAACCCTGATACGGTTAGAAAACCGGTCGACCAGCCGCCTATCATCGTCGTCTCACCCCGCCCGTAGGAAGGTAACAGGTCCAACTCCACCGAAAACAGGTAGATCAGCAAGATACCGATCAGAAATGTTGGCAGGGACACCCCCACAAGCGATAGGCCCATGATGATATGCGATGTCATCCCGCGCCTTCGGATGGCTGTGAATACACCCAGACCGATACCGGCAGCAATGGCGAGTGTGCCTGACACCGCCGCCAGTTCAAGCGTCGCAGGGGCGCGTTCGGCAAGAATGGTCGAAACCGGTCTGCCCTGCCGGTAGCTGACGCCGAAATCGCCCTGAATGGCACCGCCAAGGAACTTGGCGTATTGAACGACAAAAGGTTGATCAAGCCCGAGTTGAATGCGCAACCGCTCGATGTCGGCCTGCGTGCGTTCCTGACCCAGCATATTGTCGATGGGATCACCGACAAAACGGAACAGTGAAAACGCCACAAGTCCAACGACCAGAAGCACAAAAACAGACTGAAAAATACGGCGGAGGGAATAAGCAAGCATGATGCACAGGACACCGGCATTACAACAACGTCAAGGGATCATCCCGCTTGATGCTCTGTTAGTGTTTCATTTTTCGCGGGATTACTACAAAATAGGCATTATCCCGATAAGACATTGCACTTATTGTCATCTCGTAGCGTGCGATGATGTTACGTTGAACCTGAAGGCTGAGCGTTTCATGCACTTTTCCAACCTTTAACAAGGCCTCGGGGCTGAGTTTGATATTCAAGTCGATACCCGAATATTCGAAAAGGTGCCGGTTCCAGGGGCCCTGGCAGCCTGCGTCAAACGCCTCGCGGGCGTGGCGATTGGCAAAGCAGACGATAAGGTCGGCATTTACGATCATGACCGGGAAAGGCATGATTTCCAGCCCGCTGCGAAATTCGTTTTCTGGCAGGTTGATCGCGAAAAAGGCAACCACATCACCGCTGTCGTCGGTCACAGGAACAACCATTCTGCGCCAAGCATTCCCGATCAGATGCAATGGCGATTCGTGAACACTCAAAAGCCGTTCCTTGCGCACCAGAGCGGCACGGTACAACGCCGTAAAAAATACCGAGACATGTCCGGGGAAACTGGCCGTCGTCATGCCGGTGCGGTCTGTGCCGTAGTCGCTTCCGATCTGGTTGCCGTAGTGGCGATACCGGAAGGTGGTGCCGTTGTCTTCGACATCGAGCACCATCATGAAATCTTTCATGGAGCCGAAGGGCTCCAGCGTCATGAGATCGACATTCACGGTGCCGTCCTCGCGGCACATCGGATCTATCAGGTGCAGGAACTTGCGCACGACAGGATTATAGATCGACTTGGGCTCTGGAGACCAGACCAACAAAGGCTCGGGCGCACCGGCGTCGGCAAACAGCCGCCGCAAGCCGAAGCGTTCGACAGACTTGAACTCTTGAGCAAGCGCCTCGGTGGCGCTTTCTTGATTGTCGCTGTCTTGCATCAACGTGTCCTGCCTGTTACGCGCGTCATATTATATTGTTCGCGTAATTGCAAAAGTTACATGCTTGATTTGGGTGGGTTTAGGCGGTGAGGGGAGATTTTCCCGTCTGTGAAACCACCCTGCCGCGAATGATTGCCGAGACAACATAAAACAACCTTTGCGCTGTTTAGTCGACGGCCGTTAGAGTGAATTGGTAACACGGATTTTAGCGAGGATTTCAATTGGCTTCACGCCTGTATCAAGGCAGATGTCCGGCTTGGCCCGATGTGGGATGCTTTTTTGACGATCCAGCTGCGGGCTCGCGGTGCGCGGCTGATGGCCGCCACTCTGTTATGATCTGCTTATGAGCCGATGGGCGGGCGCCGGGGTGGTGGCAATGGTGGGGCTTCGGCTGTGCCTTTTGGCCTTGGTGATCTGGGGGGTGCATCGCGCCTCTCTCTGGATGTTGGAGGCGCTCGAGCTTCATGTAAGGTTCGATGTCTCGGGCGACCGGTCCTCGGTGCCGTTGGCTTTGCTTGCGCTGGCGGTCGGGATTTATGTGGTGGTGTTGGCGTTGCCATTTGTACCGGCGGCCGAATGCGGCATGCTGGTTTTGGTCCTGTTCGGGGCACAAGCGGTGCCGTTGGTTTATCTGGGAACGGTTGCGGGCCTGCTGCTGGCCTTCGGGATCGGTCGGCTGGTGCCTGCGCCGCGCGTGGCGTGGCTGTTGCGGCGGATATGGCTCGAACGGGCGGCGGTTTTTGTGGAACAGACGGCAAGCCTTTCGCCGCAAGACCGCATAGACCGGATCGTTGCGACGCAGGGAAAGGTATCGGGTGCGTGGCTGTTGAGAAACCGGTACGTGGCGCTGATGCTTGCGATCAACCTGCCGGGCAGTTTTCTGATCGGAGGGGGGGGCGGCATTGCGATGGCCGCGGGAATGAGCCGGCTTTTTGCGCCGTTGCCTTTTGTACTGGCGGTCTGTGTGGCGGTTGTGCCGGTGCCGCTTTTGTTTTTTCTATTTGCTGGCTAGGCTGGTATTTCAAGTCCCGGGCCGCAGTTTGCACTGCGGCCCGAGCCTCGTATAAACGTTGTAAAGCAATGCTTTACTTAAGGTTGACCCACCGCAGGATAAAGAAGTTGTCAGGACGCTGGGTCAGGGAAACAGTGTCGCGGACCCCCCACAACAGCGGCTGCACATACATTGGCACATAGGCGTGCTCGGACTGGATCAATCCGGTTACCTCATCCAGCATGGCTTGACGTTTGCTATCGTCGATCTCTGACTGGATCATCGGCAATAACGCATCAATCCGGGCATTCGAAAAGCCGCCAAAGTTCCAGGAGCCAAGTTTTTTTTCGGGATTTGGCGTTGTCACAAGGAAGCGGATCGGGTGCTCGGCGTCAAAGGTGCCGGGCGACCATCCCAAAAGATACATGTCGTAATTGTCCGCGCGCAGTTCGGTCCAGTAATTGCGCACCGGCATCGCCTCAAGTTCGGCAGTGACGCCAATTTGTGCCAGCATTGCCACGACCGCCTGACAAACGGATTCGTCGTTCAAATATCTGTCGTTGGTACATTTCAACCCGAACGAGAACCCCTGTGGATAGCCGGCCTCGGCCAAAAGCGCCTTTGCACCGTCCACGTCATAAGCGGGGCGTGCGGCAAGGGCGGGAACAAAGCCGCGCATGGCCGGGCTGACGAGTTGGCTGGCGGGTTCGGCATTGCCGCGCATGATGGTTTGCAAAATCGCCGGAACGTTCACGGCTTTTGCGACGGCTTCGCGGACGCGCACGTCTTTGAACGGGTTCGGTTTTCCGGCGTCACTGGTGTATTTGAGGGTGTCGGCCTCATGTGGGAAGCCAAGCATGATGACGCGGGCTTCGATGCCGGTGATCATCTTGACCCCGGCAGACTTGGACAAGCGTGCGGCATCCTGAATGGGCACCGGATTGATCATGTCCACATCGCCCGACAACAAAGCCGCAACTGCGGTGGCGGGATTCTGGATCGGCGTGAATTCGGCCGTCGTGATGTTGTGCTCTGCCGTGTCCCACCAGCCTGCAAAAGGCGCGAGTGTTGTTTTCAGGCCGGGTTGCCGTTCGGTCAGCATGAACGCCCCGGTGCCGTTGGTGTTCAGGGTCGCGAAATTGCCGTTGTCCTTGTCAGGCAATTCGGCGCTGTTGGCGGTGGCCCATCCGCTGTCCATCATCATCCAGTTGGCGATGCTGTCGGGAAACAACGGGTTGGGGGCCGATGTCATGATGTCCACGGTATAGGCATCGACAATCTTTACTTCAGAGACAGGTGCAAACCAGCTGCGTGTATCCGATGCCTCGTTGCTGGCGCGCTGATAGCTGAACAAGACGTCTTGCGCATCAAAGGCACTGCCGTCCTGAAAAGTTACTCCTTGGCGCAAGGTAAACCGCCAACCTTCGCCGGCGCCGATCGGCTCCCATGCGGTTGCGAGAGCAGGCTCGATGGTCATGTCTTTGCCGCGGCGCACAAGGCCTTCGTAAATGTTGTTCAGAAAGCCCAGAACAGCCGCAGAATTCACAGCATGCGGATCCATGGTTTGGGGGTCGGTGGTCGAAGACCAGCGGAATGTCTCGGCCTGCGCGCCGGTTGTTGCCGCAAGCATCAGCGCGGTGGCAAGGACCGCGGACGCGGTATGTTGCAAAAACATGTTCATTCTCCGGATTGATGTAAAGCAGAGCTTACGGGGCGTGGGGCCCTGAGGAAAGAGGAACCTCGCATTT
>JBLHUT010000238.1:0-5400 GCA_047629975.1 Paracoccaceae bacterium | reverse complement strand
AATGACCGCACCGTTTTGACCTCTTTGATCAACATCAACTCTCCGATGACGTTTGATTCGACGATGATGGGAGCGCTTGAGGTCTATGCCGCGGCCAATCAGGCCTGCATCGTGTCGCCGTTCATCGTGGGCGGGGCGATGGCGCCGGTCAGTGTGGCCGGAACCCTGACGCAGGTCCTTGCCGAGGTCATGGCGGGTGTGGCGTATAACCAACTTGTGCGTCCGGGGGCACCGGTAATTTTCGGGGCTTTCGTGGCGTCGATCGACATGAATTCCGGCGCTCCCACCTTTGGGACGCCCGAGGCGTCGCAAATCACCTACGGTGCGGGTCAACTGGCGCGGCGGCTTGGGTTGCCGTATCGCTCTGCGGGGTCCTTTTGCGGATCAAAGCTGCCCGATGCGCAGGCGGCCTACGAGACTGCGAATTCGCTGAATGCGGGGCTTTTGTCGGGTGTGAACTTCATGCTTCATGCTTGTGGTTGGCTTGAGGGCGGTCTGGTTGCGTCTTTCGAGAAGTTCGTGATGGACGCCGACCAGCTTGGCGTGTTGCACAAACTTGCCGCGGGCATCGCGATCGACGAAAACGCCCAAGCGATGGATGCCGTCCGCGAGGTCGGTCCGGGAGGGCATTTCCTAGGGTGTGCGCATACGCAGGAGAATTTCAAGGAAGCTTTCTGGCGCTCTGATCTGCTTGACTACAAGCCTTACGAGACTTGGGAAGACGAGGGCGGTCGCGATACGGCTACGCTGGCGAATGTGCGGATGAAGAAATTGCTAGCGGATTACACACCGCCCCCCCTTGATCCCGAGATCCTCGCAAAGCTGGAGGCTTATGTCGCCGCCAAGAAGGCATCTGTTCCGGATGCCTTCATCTGATCGCACAACTTTAACGTGTTTTTAAGGGGCGAAGCCAGAGGCGTGTATTTCAAGAACACGCCGGCACCGTCCACTTATCCCCAAGGCGGCTGATTTAAACAATCAGCCGCGCTTCGGCCATCAATGCAATCAAAGCATCCAGATGACGCACCACAGAATAGGTTGTGTCACCCGCCTTGCGTGTTTCTTCGAGTTCGGCCTCTCTCTCCATCAACTGCGATACGGCTGTGCCGGGGCGTGGGATGCTGGTTGCGCGAAGAACACGCTTGAGATCTCTGTTTCTATTGTAGTCTTCCATTCCATGGCGGGCGGCGCGAATCAGCAGTTTAGGGCGGTGCAGGGTTTTGAGTGTCGCAAGGCAATCGGTCATCGGTTCTCTCCTGATTTGATGTTCTCACTGTTGCACAACCTAAGGATGTGTTGCGAACTTGCCGAAAGACCGTTCGCATTGGGAAGAAACAATTTCATTTTTTACACAATTCTATCCACAGCCCGAATAATTAACCTTCGCGTAACCAATTCTACTCAAGGTTTAACGTGCTGGGGAGCGGGCTGTTCACGGATCGTCATTGGAGGACGATATGGGAAGCGGTCAGAATAACGCGAATAAAGGGCGCATTGTGCCCGGATGGGTGCCGGACTCGGCGCTTCATTATCTGCGTCATACAGAATGGGGTCATTCGATCCGGGCGGTTGCCCGGGACGAGGGATGTCATGCCTCGACCATCCTCCGACAGATCCGTCGGTTTGAATTACGCCGCGACGATCCTTTGATCGACGAAGCGCTGGCCCGACTCGGGGCTTCGCACTTCAGATCAGACGATTGTGACCGCGCTAAAAAGGAAGTTTCAGGTATGACTGCTGCATTTATTCCATCAAAGCACCTGTGTGACGAAGCAACCGTCCTCAAAGAAGCGCGCCGCATCTTGCGCAGATTGGTCGAGGCGGGGTCGATACTGGCCGTGGCGCCAGAGATGGAAAAGGCGCTGGTCATGCGGGAATTGCCTGATGGGCGTTCGATGCGCACGGCTGTTGTCGCCCGCGAGGTGGCACAGGCCTTCGCCCTGAAGGAATGGATCACTTGCAAAAGCGCGGGCAAGGTTGCGACCTATGTTATCGCGCCGGCCGGCCGCGCCGCTTTGAAGCGGATGCTGTCGGCGGACAATCAGGTGGCCGAGGGCGGTTTTGCCGAAGCCCAAAGCACTTTTGGCGACCAGCACCGCGAGTGGGGCACCAAAGAGGTGGCCGACGTCGAAGGAGAAAAGCCTCGGCGGATGCGCTATAACATGGCCGAAAGCCCGGTTGTTGCCTTGGCGCGCCGGCGTGAAAAAGACGGCTCGGTTTTTCTCGAGGCTGATCTGGTCGCCGCCGCAGAGCGGTTGCGCGAAGATTTCGAACTGGCGCAGATGGGGCCGCGGGTTGCCCAGAACTGGGAGCGGTTCCTGACGGGGGGCGGCGGCAAGGGAGGCTTTAACGACAGCGGCATCGGCAATGGTCCGCAAGGGGCGCGCGACCGTGTGGCGCTGGCGCTAAAGGATCTGGGACCGGGGCTTGGTGACATGGTTCTGCGGTGTTGCTGTTTTCTGGAAGGCTTGGAAGCCACCGAAAAGCGGATGGGATGGTCGGCGCGCTCTGGCAAGATCGTCTTGCGGATCGCGTTGCAGCGGCTCAAGCGCCACTATGGCGAAACCTACGGACCGGGTGGCGGTATGATCGGATAGGGCGGCGTGTGGTGGCGTGCTAGCCTCCTACAATCGCCCCGACGGCAAAGGCCAGAACGGCGCAAATGCCACCGACCAGAACGGTTTCGCCGATACACCGGAATATTCTTTCACGGGTCGCCCAGAACCGCAGGATGCCAAGCAGAACAAGCGCGCCGAACGTGGCCCACACCGACAGCCAGAACGTGCTGTTGGTGGGGTCCAGCAAAAAATAGGGAATCAGCGGGATACACCCGAAGACAAGGAAGGCGACAAAGGTGACAAGCCCGTCAAAGGCCGGTGCGGTATTGCGCATATCGGGCATTTCCAACTCGTAGGCCATCATCATGTCGACCACCAGTTCGGGGCTTTTCATGATGTGGTCTGCGGCAATACTTGCGTCGGCGTGACTCAGGCCGCGCTCTGTCATCATCTCGACCAGTTCGTCACGCTCTTGTTCGGGGTTTTCCTGGTATTCGCGCAATTCTATTGCCCGCTGAGCATCATAGACATCCCGCTGCGAGCGTGCCGACAGGAACTCGCCCAGTCCCATGGCGGCCGCATCGGCAAAAAGGTTGGCCAACCCGAACACCAGCACGGCCAGTGCGCCGATCGTGTCAACTCCGCTGGCACCTGCGCCGGCAAACCCCGCCACAATGGCAAATGTTGTGACGATTCCGTCATTGCCGCCATAAACCAATTGCTTGAGATTGTCCTGCAAGGTCCCTTGGTGGTGGATTTCGTCGCGGTGTGAATCAAGTGTCTTCACGGAAATGCAGCCTTCGCTTGGTCTTGGTCCAAGCTTCTATCTAGGCCGTTCCTAACAAAAACGTAACCGTTCCCCGTGTCGCATCGCTGTCACAGGCAAATGGCGCATTACTGACCTGTCATTGACCCGTCGCAATAAACAGATAAAGCGGCAAGCCGATCGTCAGGTTGAACGGAAAAGTAACCCCCAATGACAACGAAAGGTAGATCCCCGATTTTGCATCCGGCAGGGCAAGTCGCATTGCTGCTGGAACCGCGATGTAGGACGCCGAGGCGCATAGCGTCATAATCAGGAAAACACCCCCGTCCGACAGTCCCAGCAACGAGCCGGTTATCCCGCCCACGACGCTTCCGATGATGGGCATGATGCAACCGAACGCAAGCAATCCGCCAGAGATATCCTTGCGGTTCTGCATCAGGCTTTTTCCGGCCGTCAGCCCCATATCAAGCAAGAATATGCACAATACTCCGGTAAACGGCAGAATGATCAGCGGCTTGAGCTGCTCCAATCCGGTCTGGCCTGTCAGGGCTCCGATTATAAATGACCCCACCAGCAGCACGATCGAACCATTGCCAAGGATATGGCGCAAAAGTTCCGGGGTGATCTTTGCCCCGCCGCTGCTGCGTGCCGCAAGCCACAACGCCGAGACAATGGCAGGCACTTCCATGACTGCGGCCATGGCGACGATATACCCTTCCGACGGAAGGCCTTTGGACTCCAGCAGGCTGACAGCAGTCACAAAGGTCACGATCGAAATCGAGCCGTAATGCCCGGCCACCGCCGCGGCGTTGACCGGGTCAAGCCGTGTGATCAGCCGCAAGAGAGGATAGGCAATGAACGGAAGAACAAACGACAATACCGCACCGGCCAACAGGCTGCTGAGCAATTGAAACGACAGCCCGTTGTCGGCAACGCTGACGCCTCCCTTGAACCCGATGGCCAGCAATAGATAGATCGACATGATCTTTGCGGCACCATCGGGGATCGACAGATCGCTTCGGCAAACCGCAGCCACCAACCCCAGAATGAAGAACAGGATTGTCGGCGCAAGCAGATTGCTCGCAAGCATCGAAAGGGAGGCGTCCATTTTAGTCTATCCTTGAGCCACCGGTGTCATCGCCGGAGCAGGCTGACTGAACCGCAATACCGCAAAGCCCAGAACACCCGACATGACCGATCCACAAAGCACACCAAGCCGTACCGAATTCATCATCTCGGCCGAGTCAAAGGCCAGGGAGCCGATAAACAGGCTCATTGTGAAGCCTACACCGGTCAAACACGCCACGCCATAGACATGTTGCCATGTCACGTCCTTTGGCAGTCGCGTAATGCCACTTTTGCACGCCACCCAGGCCACGCCGAATACACCGATCTGCTTGCCGATAAACAGACCCGCCGCGATCCCCAGCGGAAGAGGCTCAAGCAGGGCGGAAAATGAAATCCCCGCCAGAACCACACCCGCATTGGCAAACGCAAAGACGGGCAGGATCATGAACGCGACCCAATAGTGCAAACCGTGCTCGACCCGTAGCAAAAGCGCGTTATCGCCGTCTTTTTCCTTCAGCGGAATTGCCATCGCAATAAAAACACCGGCAAGTGTCGCATGAACGCCTGATTTCAGCACGCAAACCCACATGAACACCCCCAACAGCAAATAGGGGGCCAGACGGTTCACACCCAGACGGTTCAACGCAATCGCCACAAAGAACGCCAGCATCGACAGCGTCAGCGCATTGACCGACAATTCAGACGTGTAGAACACCGCGATAATCGCAATCGCTGCAAGATCGTCGATGATCGCAATCGCAAGCAAGAACACCTTGAGAGCAACCGGCACCCGCGACCCCACAAGCGCAAGGATGCCCAAAGCAAAGGCAATGTCCGTGGCCGCAGGAATAGCCCAACCATTCAGTGTTTCGGTGTTGCCCCAGTTGAAATACACAAAGATCATGCCCGGTACGGCCATGCCGCCGATTGCGCACAAAAACGGCAACAGCGCCTTTTCTATGCTTGACAGTTCACCGGTTAGAACCTCGCGCTTGATCTCCAACCCTA
>JBLHUT010000237.1:0-5417 GCA_047629975.1 Paracoccaceae bacterium | reverse complement strand
AAGACCGGTGCCCAGATTTGACCGATACCTGCTGTCTCAGATGATTGTCCTTTTCGGCTTTTTCAGTCTTGTGCTGGTGTCGGTCTATTGGATCAACCGCGCGGTCATCCTGTTCGACCAATTGATTGCCGACGGCCAATCGGCGGCTGTCGTTCTGGAGTTCACGGCGCTGTCGCTTCCCAATGTGGTGCGACTTGTGCTGCCGATGTCGGCCTTTATCGCAGCCGTCTACGTTACCAACCGTATGACGTCCGATAGCGAACTGGTTGTGGTGCAGGCCACCGGATTTTCCTCGTTCCGCATGGCGCGGCCTGTGGTCGTGTTCGGTCTGCTAGTGGCGTTGATGATGGCCGTTCTGG
Organism: Paracoccaceae bacterium; assembly: GCA_047629975.1. Lineage (GTDB taxonomy): Bacteria > Pseudomonadota > Alphaproteobacteria > Rhodobacterales > Rhodobacteraceae > JBLHUT01. The sequence goes on along the minus strand of JBLHUT010000237.1, from coordinate 5,058 downwards.
TGCATTTTCTGGTACCGATGAGTCGCGAGCGTCTGGCCGATCGCAATGTCGAGATTACCAACAATATTACAGCAAGGCTGCTGACCGAAGGACAGTTCCTGCACCCGACCAAGGGCGTGACCTTTTATTTGCGGACGATTTCAGAGCAGGGCGAATTGCTGGATGTCTTTTTGTCCGATGAACGCAACCCCGCAAAAAGCACGACCTTTATGGCGAGACGGGCCTTTCTGGTGCGCGAAGACACCGGCCCCAAGCTGATCCTGTTCGAGGGGATGGCACAAACCCTCGACAAAAGCACCGGCAGGTTGGTGATTACGAATTTTGATGATTTTGCCTATGATATCGGAAGTCTCCTGACCAAAGGGAATGTCCGGCGCCGCGACGTGCGCGAATACGACACCGCAACCCTGCTGTCACCCACCCCTGAGGCGCTTGCCGCGTCCGGTGCCGCGCGGGCGGTTTTCAGATACGAGGCCCACCTGCGCCTTGCGCAAACGTTCTCGCCCCTTGTTGCGGCTCTTATCGGGTTTTCGGCGCTTTTGGTCGGGGGGTTCAGCCGCTTTGGCGTGTGGCGGCAGATTTTGTTGGCGGTGGTGCTTTTGATCATTGTGCAACTGCTGGAAAATGCAGCGGCAAGCACGGCACGGCGCGATGACAGCCTTTGGTTTGTGGTGTATCTGCCGCCCGCCGCGGGGCTGTTGGCGGCGGCCGTGATGCTGGCGATCTCTGAACGGCCCGGACTGTTCCGGCGCCGCCCCCGGAATCTTCCGAAAGCAGACGCATGAAGCTTCATTTCTACTTTGCCCGCAAATTTGCAGTTACATTTTTCGGGGTGTTCTGTGTCTTTTTCGGCATAATGACCCTGCTGGATATTGTCGATCAGCTACGCCGCTTTGACGGATCTGACATCAGTTTCGGGGGGGCAAGTGTGTTGGCGCTGTTGTCGGTGCCCGAGACGATTTACCGGATTTTGCCGTTGGTTGTTTTGCTGGCGACGCTTGCACTTTTTCTGGGATTGGCGCGCAGTTCCGAGCTGGTGGTGACACGGGCTGCGGGGCGGTCTGCGTTGCGGGCGTTGATTGCCCCGGCGCTGATGGCACTGGTGATCGGGATGCTTGGCATAACGGTGATGAATCCGATCGTGGCCGCCACACAGCAACAATACGAAATCCGCGCACAGCAGTACCGCGACGGCGAAGTACGCGTGCTGTCGATCAGCGAAGAGGGATTATGGTTGCGTCAGGGCGACGCGCAGGGACAATCGGTTATCCGTGCGGAGCGTGCCAATCTTGACGGTTCGGTATTTTTCAACGTGACGTTTCTGGACTTTGACAGTGAAGGGCATCCGGTGCGCCGGATCGAGGCCGCAAGCGCGGCGTTGATGTCGTTTTCCTGGGCGTTGAAAGATGCAAAGGTCTGGCCGTTGCGCGGCGTCCTGAACCCCGAAAAAATGGCAAAAACCTATGACACGCTCGACATTACGGCGACTTTGACAACAAAGCAGATCCGCGACAGCTTCGGCACGCCCTCGTCGATCCCGATCTGGGAGCTTCCTGCCTTTATCGACAGCCTCGACCGCGCCGGCTTTTCAGCCCGCAACCACCGTGTCTGGTTGCAGATGGAACTTGGAATGCCCGCTTTTCTGGTGGCGATGGTTATGATCGGTGCGGCCTTTACCATGCGTCACACCCGCTTCGGGCATACCGGCCAAATGGTGCTTTTGGCACTTGGACTCGGGCTTGGGGTATATTTCATCCGGAATTTCGCACAAATTCTGGGCGAGAACGGCCAGATTCCAATTTTTCTGGCCGCGTGGTCGCCACCGCTGGCGGGCATATTCATGGCCCTCGGGCTGTTGCTGCATCTGGAGGATGGCTGATGTTGTTTGGGCGTCTCAAACCTGTTGTCTGGTGTTTTGCGCTTTTGATCGGGCTAGCGCCTGTGTCAGGCAAAGCACAAGACCTTGCAGCCCTTATCGCGGACAGCGTGTCGATCGGGCCTGATCAGCAGTTGATCGCAAAAGGCAACATCGAAGTTATATTCAAAGATACCCGCCTGACCGCACAGCAGATTATTTTCGAGCCCGACGATGAAACCCTCACTATTACCGGTCCGATCACCCTGATCGAAGCCGACGGGACAACCGCATTTTTTGCTGATAGCGCCGAGCTGTCACGCGATCTGCGCCGCGGGATCCTGCGTTCGGCCCGGCTTGTTCTGGACCGTCAGTTGCAGATCGCCGCGGTCGAGATCAACCGCGTTGACGGGCGCTATACCCAACTTTACAAAACCGTGGCCTCATCGTGTCAGGTGTGCGCCGCACGGCCCGTGCCGTTATGGCAGATTCGCGCCGAACGCATTATTCATGACGAAGACGCCCGCCAGCTCTACTTTTACAACGCCCGCTTCGAAGTGGCGGGCGTGCCTGTTCTGTACCTGCCCCGCCTGCGCTTTCCCGATCCGACACTGGAGCGTGCGACCGGGTTTCTGACCCCGACATTCCGCTCGACCGACGCTTTGGGTTTTGGCATCAAGACGCCCTATTTCTTTCGCCTTGGCGATCACGCGGACCTGACCCTGACCCCCTATTTTTCCACCAACGAGACCCGCACCCTTGAGGCTCGCTACCGGCAGTCATTCCGGACAGGCAGCATCGAGGTAAACATGGCCGTATCACGCGACGACATTCAGCCGGATGAAACCCGCAGCTACCTTTTTGCAACCGGCCGGTTCGATCTGCCGCGTGATTATGTGCTCAAATTCAACCTGCAAACGGTTTCCGACAGTGCCTATCTTCTGGATTACGACTATTCCGGTCTGGACCGGCTGCAAAGTGACCTGAGCCTCGCACGCACGGGGCGGGATCTGAATTTTTCCGCCGGTCTGACCGGTTACCGGTCGTTGCGTGACAGCGAAAGCAACGAGACAACGCCAACACTCGTCGGTGATGTATTTTGGGAAAGACGGTTCCGGCCTGCCGTGATCGGGGGCACGGGGGGGCTGACATTTGCGGCACACAGCCACTATCGCCGCTCGGGTCTTGATGTCGACGGCCCCGACGCAGACAGCGTTGTGGACGGGCGCGATGTTACCCGCCTAAGCGCACAGCTGGACTGGCGGCGTGACTGGCGGCTGGGCCACGGAATACTGGGGGCTGCCATGACGCAGTTCAGTCTTGATAACACGTTCGTGGGCGACGATGCTGCCTATCCCGAAAACGAGTTTTTTGTGACGACCCAAGGTGCGGTCGAACTGCGCTGGCCGTTTGTCAAAAACACTCCGGTCGCGGCGTATGTGATCGAACCGGTCGTTCAACTGGTGTGGTCCGGGGACACCGCCGCGACAGTGCCAGACGATGAAAGTGCGTTGCTTGAATTTGACGAGGGCAACCTGTTTTCGTTCAGCAGGTTTCCGGGTGGTGATCGCTATGAGCAAGGCATGCGGGCCAATATCGGTTTGAGTTTCACGCGCCAAGCAGCGACAGGTTTGTCGGTTGGCGCAACGGTCGGGCGGATCCTGAGGGTGTCTGATCCGGGACAATTCGCAGGCTACGAGGCGCTGGACGGCAAGAATTCGCACTGGATGGCCGCCGTGCAGGCGCAACTGCCCGGTCGCTTGTCGCTTATGAACCGCGCATTGTTCGATCAAGAGCTGAATTTCGAGCGCAACGAATTGCGATTTGACTGGCTGAACGAAACGCTCGAACTGGGAGGGTCGTATATCTGGATCAAGTCGAATGTCGCTGAAAGCAGGCCATCCGATGTCTCGGAGTTGCGTATGCAGGCGGCCTATCGTGTGTCCGACAGTTGGCAAAGCACGCTCGACTACCGGTACGATTTCCAGCAAAGCCGGGCCGCAAGCGCCCTTTTGGGGCTGCAATACCGCAATGAATGCATCACGGTTGATCTTTCCCTCTCGCGTCGCTTCACGTCCTCGACTACTGTCTTGCCAACGACTGATTTTGGTTTGACGGTCTCGTTGGCAGGTTTTGGTGCCAGTGAAGTTGACCGGCCGCGTCGCAGGCGCGCATGTTCAGGCTGAAGCGGCGGGCTGACTATCTGCCCGCACGACAACAACAAGAAGAGTGGATGAATGCCATGAGCAATCTCTCAAATGCCCTTTCGTTGCGCCAAACCGGATTTTGGCGCGGTACGGTAGCCGCCGTGATGCTGGTTCTGGGCACGTGTCAAATCGGGGCCGCGCAGACGGGCAACCCCTATTCCGCAGCCATCGTCGTGAACACACAGGCGGTCACAAACTACGAGCTGGGCCAACGCATCCGCTTGCTACAATTGTTCCGGACCCCGGGCGACATCGACAAAACTGCCCGCGACGGGCTGGTCGACGACCGGTTGCGTATGGCGGCAGCATCCGAGTTCGGGATACGTCCCTCCGACGAGGATATTCTGGCGGGAATGGAAGAATTCGCCGCGCGGGCCAATCTGGGCCGTGACGAATTTGTGGCCATTCTGACTGGTGCGGGGGTTTCCGAAGCAAGCTTTCGGGACTTCATCCGCGCTGGTGTGGCGTGGCGCGGGCTCGTGCGAAGCCGTTTTGGCCCACGCGCCCAAGTCACCGAGGCAGAGGTCGACCGGGCGGTCGCATTGTCCGAGCAAGGCAGCACAGCCGTTGCCCTGATCTCGGAGATCGTTTTGCCAGCCGAGACACCGACCGCGGCCATTCGCGCCAACCGGCTGGCCGAGCAAATTCGCACCACGGTCACAAGTATCGACGGGTTTTCCTCCTTTGCGTCGCGCTACTCCGTGGCTGCCAGCCGCAATGTCGGCGGACGGCTTGCGCAGCCGATCCCGATTGCCAGCCTGCCCCCCGCAGTCGCCGCGCAAATCTCGACCCTTGCGCCCGGTGGCGTCAGCCAACCCGTGCCAGTGCCAAACGGGCTGGCAATTTATCAATTGCGAGAAATCCGCGAAGGCGCTGTTGCCAGTGAAAACACCCAATCGGTCGAGTTTGCTCGATATGCCCTGACAGGCGGAGCCTCCGAGGCTGCAAAAGTTGCCGCAAAAGTCGACACCTGCGACGATCTTTATGGTGTCGCCC
>JBLHUT010000236.1:0-5522 GCA_047629975.1 Paracoccaceae bacterium | reverse complement strand
CGAGAACCCGAATGTTGCATTGGCCTCGGTCAGCGCAAGACACGGGTTTTCCGACGCCTGTCAGGCAAAACTGGCAGAGTTTCTTGGTGCGCCCGTCCCTATGGCTGGCAAGGCCCGCCTTGGTACATCACTTGACGCCTTGTGGACCGGACCGGACCAGTGGATGGTCTGTGCGCCCTTTGCCACCCACGAGGATCTGGCAACGCAGCTTAAATCCGGATTTGGCGACACGGCCTCGATCACCGAACAAACAGACGCATGGGCCTGTTTTGATTTGCAGGGTGTGGGCATCGAGAACGTGATGGAGCGGTTGTGCAACCTGAACCTGCGCGCCATGGCCCCCGCAGACGCCACACGCAGCACGATAGATCACATGGGGTGCTTTGTGATCCGCCGACTGGCACAGGACAGCGTGCGCATTCTGGGGCCACGATCCTCTGCCGGATCGCTGCATCATGCGCTTGTCACGGCCATGCGCTCGGCGTTGTAGGTACCGGTTTTACATCGAAGGGATCGGCGCATTGCCCTCCACACGAAAGGCATTGGCGCGCTGGCGATCCGCTGACGGGGTCAGTCCGTGGGCCTGCCGGTAATGTGCAACCATCGTCGCCGCTGACCCATATCCGACCGCCGCCGAAATATCGGCCATGCTGTTTTTGGAATAAACGACCATCTGTCGGGCCAGCTTCATCCGCATAGAGCGATAGAAATGTGTCGGACTAAGCCCTGTTGCCCGCTTGAAGGCACGCTCGATCTGGCGCGGCGTGACACCGTTGAGCTGCGCCACCTCGGCAATCGAAACCGGGTCCTGCATCCGTCCGGCAAACAGCGTAACACAGCGCGACACCAATTCCGGCAGACCATCGCCACCCATCGCGCTTTCAGCAGTGGGCAGCCGCTGTCGCACCCCTTGTCCGCGCATCAGCGGATGCTGGAACCAACACGCGACCTCATGCGCGATATCTGCTCCCAACCGGTCCTGCACAAGGCGCAAGGCGAGGTCGAAAGCCGCTGCCGCGCCTGAAACCGTGTATCGGGCCCTGTCCATCACAATGACATCATCACTGGCGTGAATATCAGGGAACGCCGCGCGAAAAGCCGTCTCGTAGCACCAATGCACTGAAACCGTCCGCCCGATCATCAACCCTGTGCGCACCAATGGAAAAACCCCGCCACTGATCGCCCCCAGCACGGTGCCGTGGCGGGCCAGTTTGCGCAATATCGCCGCGCTGGCACGCGGATGCCTGAACACACCGGTCGGGGCGCTGAGTAAAAACAACAAATCCGGATTGTCGCATTCGGCCAGAGCAACGGGCGCGTCAAACCCGACGTCGGCGCTCGACATTATGCGCTCTGCGTGCTCGCCAACCAGTAACCAGCGGAAAACACGGGTGCCTGAAATCTCGTTTGCCGCCCGTAGCGGCTCGATCATCGAGGTCAGACACGCCATCGGAAACCCGGGGAAAAGCAGAAAGCCGATTGTGGTCGTTTTGATTTCAGGCATATCTATTTTACTATCAGGAAACATATGAGGTAGAATTGACCAACACACATACGCTCGCTTGTGACAACCTGAATGCGGTAAAGATACTTTTATCGGTATCCAGACCGCAGAATACAAAAACAAGAATGAAAAACATGGTCAATAAGCTTACTCAAGATCCCCATTCGATTGACGAGACAGGGCGCGAAAAGGTGCTCGAGGTCGCTATCGGCCGCGAGGTCCGCGCGTTTCGCCGCCAGCAAGAGATCACCGTGGCCGAACTTGCGACGCTGACGGGGCTGTCAATCGGCATGCTCTCGAAGATCGAAAACGGCAACACCTCGCCGTCGCTGACCACATTGCAAACTCTGGCAAACGCCCTGTCTGTTCCGTTGACCAGTTTCTTTGTCCGGTTCGAACAACAACGCGCGGCTGTCCACACAAAATCAGGCGAAGGCGTCGAGATGGACCGTGCGGGAACGCGCGCCAACCACCAGTACAACCTTTTGGGGCATATCGGGGCAAATACCTCGGGGGTTATCGTTGAGCCTTACCTCATCACGCTCACCGAAATCTCTGACGTTTTCCCGACCTTCCAGCACAGCGGGATCGAGACGATCTATATGCTGGAGGGTGCCGTCGACTACCGCTACGGGGATAAATCATATCATCTTCAGCCGGGCGACACCCTGTTTTTTGATGCCGACGCTCCGCACGGGCCAGAGAAACTCATTCATCTGCCCGCACGCTATTTGTCGATCATCAGCTATCCGCAGACACAATAACCGCCCTACCCTTTTTGCAAAGGCGGCTCTGTCTCAAGGTCCGGCCAGATCCCGGCAGATGTAGGCTGTCCGTCGTCAAACGCCCCCAGATAGTCCAGCATCATCGGACGGTTATCAATGAACCCCTTGTAGGTCGCCAACTCTTCGGGAAGATCGCGCACGACACGGTGCAGGCGACGCCCCCATTTGGGTACCGTCATCAAATCCTTGAAACTGCACAGATAACACCGGATCGGAAACACCAGCGCATTGGAGCGCGGCAACCGGTAAAACGTCTGCAACTCGACCCGCAAGTGTTGCTTGGGGCCAATGTTCTGTGGCGTGATCGTGGTCTTCTGAATGCCCCATTTGTGGTAATTCTCTGGCGAGGTGTCCAGCAGCGGATTAACAGTCATGGTCCAGTTCAACCGCCGCGCAGGCGCCCCTTGCTGGATATTCAAAAGGAACTTCAGGGCGCGCACGAAAATGCCCTTTTCGTGGGCCATCGGAACCGGCGCGTGCCACTCGAAAAAGTTCATCCCGATATCGAAATCAAGCGACCAGTCGGCTTGTGTTGTGACCATCCCCGCATCCATCCACAGGTTGTCGTCGCGCTGGTCAAGAACCACATAATCCCCCTGCGATTGCCGGGTAATGTACTCCATCGGCCCGTAAGGCAGCGTTGTTTCGTCCATGAAAGTAAACGTGTCGTCGACACCCAGCGGTTTGTTGACCCAGCGCCATCTGTCGCCGTCCCGGTGCAACTCGAACAGGTCGGGATAGTCTTCGGATTTGCTGACCATGATCAGTTCCAGCAGATCCCAACCGGCCAGCGTCATATGGGGCATGGACTGACACCGCAACGGATCATCGGCCAGCACAAGCGCACGATCGCGCATCTCCGAGATGTAATGCTCGTCCACATCAAACCGTTTTTCATAGACAGAGCCCTTAGGCCCGCCGCGATGCTGCTCCATATTCACGGCATACATGTAACTGTCTTCGTGAAACGGGAACGGAAAGCGTTTGATCGCCCACTCCGAGTTACGAAAGCTGTAATCGCCCCGGAAAGTCTCGTCATTGAACTGAATGGTCATATTTAACTCCTACCGGTCCAGAACCAGTGTTTTTCCCTCAAAGCGACTGACGCAGGGCATGATCTTTTTGCCACTCGCAAGCTCCTCGTCTTCCAACCAGTGATCGCGGTGCACAAAGGTCCCGTCATAGGCGATAACATTGGTTTCACACTGACCGCAGGCTCCACCACGGCACAGATAGGGCGCATCGACGCCCTCGCGCTCCAGTGCCTCCAACAGGCTTTCCTGCTCTCCGACCTGAATAACCCGGTTCGAGACTGCCAGCTTTACCTCGAACGGTTTGCCCGGTTGCGGTGCCAGAAACTCTTCATAATGCACGGACTCGCGGGGCCAGCCAAGCGCGGCCGCCTTGGCGCGCACACTGTCGATCATCCTCTTGGGTCCGCAAACATAGATATGCGTGCCCAGAGGTTGCCCGTCCAACAGGCTTTCAAGCTCGATCCTTTGTTCAAGATCACCGAGATAGACGCTCACATCATTTGGATGCGACGACGTCAGATAATCGACATACGCCCCCAGATCCGCAGACCGGCACGCGTAATGCAACTCCCAGTTACCATGCGCCCGATCAAGTTGTTTGATCTGGGCCATAAACGGCGTGATGCCGATACCACCGGCAATCATCAGGTGTTTTTTCGCCCGCAGATCAAGCGAGAACAGGTTGACCGGATTGGAGATCACCATCTCGTCTCCGACTTTCACGGATGTGTGCATGAAAAGCGAGCCCCCCCGCCCCGCATCATCACGCCGCACCGAAATGGTATAGGCTGATTGATCAAACGGATCGGACATCAGCGAATAAGGGTTCATTCGCGTGATGCCCCTGTCCTGCATCTCGACCACCGTGTGGGCCCCCCCCGAAAAGGTCGGTAACAGCCCCCCGTCCAAAGCTTCGAATCCGAACCGCGTCACAAACGCATTCAGCGGGGTCACCTCAGTGACACGCACCGCGATTTTCTCTGCCCCGCTCATTCGTAAATTCCCTTCGCTTCGGGCACATTGCCCGGATCTTCGGCATCGATACACACCCCTTGATAGGCCGCAATCCGACGCGAATAATGATCGCGCACAAACAGGTTCAGCCCACAATGCGCACACACGAACGGGTCAGTCTCGACATCCTCGGTGATGCCTTTGCAATGAACGCATTGCATCCGGCGCGCAACGGACCCGCGATGCTCGGTCTGGATGGCCGTATGCGGGATACCGGCCATGATCACCTCGTTCATCGCCTGCCCCATCAGCCCTTCTGTGCCGGCCAGATATACCTGCAATCCCATGTGGGCATCGTTCAGCACCCGCCTGATGCGGGATACAGCAGCCGCATATGTCGGCCCTTCATAAAACTGGCGCGGGCCAAGCCCCCGCAGTTTGTCGGCAAAGTCCGTAGTTTTGGGGATAAAGATGATGTGCGTTCTGGCCATCAGATCAGGCGTGGCAATCGCCATGATTGCCTCTGCGCCGTCGGCGTCCGCAATCATAAGGTGATGCTTGCCGGGCCGTGCTTCAAGGGTGCCATAAACGGGGCGGCTCTTGATCGAAGGGGGAAACTCGAATTTCGACATAGGATCCTCGTGAAACAGCAAAAAGGCGCAGGTTCGCACCTGCGCCCTTGATATTAACCTTTGGCAGACCGGACCGACTTATCTTTGTCATAGAACGGCATTTCCTGCGCGGTGCACGCGATCTGTGTGCCGTCGCCGTTCTGCACTGTAAGCTTGGTACCGGGCGTGGCGCACTCAACGGGCATCCGCGCGATACCCACGTTGTGCTGGTTCACCGCAGAATACATGCCATAGGTCACGACGCCGACCTTCTTGCCGTCCTGCAAAAGCTCGGCGCCCTCATCGGCCGGTGTTGTGCCCTCAAGAAGAACGCCGTAAATCTTGAACCGTTCCTTGCCCTTGGCAGCATAATGGTTCTCGGCACCGATAAACCCTGTCTTGCCGGGGGATACCGTAAAGTCGAGACCAAGTTCCCACAGGGTATCGCCGCATGGTTCGCCGTCAAACGGGTAGGTCTCGGAATTGTCGCCCGGATAAAACAGCAAGTAACATTCCGTGCGCAACAGATCGAGGGTCGAGAACTGGACCGGCTGAATGCCCATCTCATTTCCATGTTCCAGAATGCTGTCCCACAAGTGAACCGCATCTTTGGCCTGACAGAAAATCTCGTAGC
>JBLHUT010000235.1:0-5550 GCA_047629975.1 Paracoccaceae bacterium | reverse complement strand
AGCATCAAAAGATTGACGAACACCGAAAATACAAAGGATGACGTGAACAAGCCGCGCCCCAGTGCTCTGGCGTCGCGCAGTTCCTTGCGACCACGCTCACTATCTTTTCCGCTCATCGTGGTCCTTTCAAAGACGCTCGGTCGGGTTTCGGCCTGTGCTCGCCTATGCTATCAAATATTTGCCAAAGGCGACGTTAAAGGCCTTTTGCAGTTCTGGGCTTTTGGCTTTTTAGGGCTATCTGTTGCCACGCGCGTTGACGCGCATCATGTCGTACGCTTTTTATGTCGGGATTTCCATTGTTTGTTGAGATTAAAAAATGATCAGATTCGTCGCCCTGGCTTGTGTCGCTTTGACGCTTGGCGCCTGTACGCCTGTCCCTCAGGGAGACACATTTGCAGATCCTCTGGAAACAGCGAACCGTGGTGTTTTTGAACTGAACAAGGGGGTCGACACAATTGCGCTGCGGCCTGTTTCGCGCGTGTACGGTGCTGTGGTTCCGGATCCTGTAAAGAACGGTTTCAGCAATTTTGCCTCCAACCTTGATCAGCCGGGGATCGTTGTGAACGACCTGCTCCAAGGCCAAGGCTTTGATGCAGGACATAATTTACTGCGCTTTACGATGAATACCCTTTTTGGCTTTGGCGGGCTTCTGGACCCTGCCACCGAGATGGGGCTTGAGAAACGAGCGACCGATTTCGGGGCAACCCTGCATCAGTGGGGCGCCGGCGAGGGTGCCTATCTCGTCTTGCCGTTTCTGGGATCCTCCACGGTGCGCGATGCGATCGGATCGGCAGTGGACGTGGCCGCAAACCCGACCCGCGTCTGGCTGAAGGATGATTTGGCCACAGGGGCGAGCGTTGCAAACGCAGCCTCGCTTGTTGGTGATCGCCACAGGTATTCCGGTGTGATCGATTCCGTTCTATACGAAAGCGCGGACGGTTACGCACAGGCCCGCCTGCTTTATCTGCAAAACCGGCGTTTCGAATTGAACGGAGATACAAATGAAGACACCGTCTTTGACCCATTCGCCGAACCCGAGGGCTGATTTTTTGCTTACGCGTCGATATTTCGGGAAAACATTGCTTTCGGGCGCTTGCGTCGGGGTACTGGTCGGGGCACCGGGCCCGGCTTTGGCGCTTGATGCTGAAACTGCGCGTGTTCTGGTTTCGAAACTGGTGGATGAAGTCAACGCTGTCATCGGATCGGGCCGCAGCGAAGACCAGATGATCCGGCAGTTCGAACAGATATTCGTGCGCTACGCCGATGTGCCCTTCATGGCCCGCTATGCGCTTGGTGCCGATGGCCGCGGGGCCAGTGACGCCCAGATGAAGGCCTTTATTGCCGCTTTTCAGGGGTACATTTCGCGCAAATACGGGCAACGGTTCCGCGAATTCATCGGTGGGCGCCTCGAGGTCGTGCGTAGTCGTGCGATCAAATCCTTTTTCGAGGTCAGGACGATGGTCTATCTGCAAGGGATGGCACCGTTCGATGTTACGTTCCAGTTGTCGAACCGGTCCGGCGACAGCCGGTTTGTGAACATGTTCATCGAGGGTGTGAACCTGTTGCTGACCGAACGCACAGAGATCGGTGCGTTACTGGATCGTCGCGGCGGCTCCATCGACAAACTGACCCGTGACCTGCGCGATATCTGAGCCTGCTTTCTACCGTTTCCATTGCTTCGCATTCGCGTTAGCGTGGCGCTGAAATTTTACCGTTCGGCCTGTGTGCGCCGACCCCAATACGGAACCTTCCCATGACCGGACCCATCGAAACCAGACTTGCTGAATTGAATGTGACCCTGCCGGATGCGCCGACCCCTGCGGCCAACTATGTTCCGTTCGTTCAGTCCGGCGATATCATTTATATCTCGGGCCAGATCAGTCAGGGACCTGACGGATTGATCAAAGGCAAGCTTGGTGCCGATGTAAGCGTCGCCGACGGCGCGGCTGCGGCCCGTTTTTGCGCGATCAGCCTTCTGGCACAACTCAAAGCAGCCTGCGGGGGCGACATCGACAGGCTTGTGCAAGTGATCAAGCTGACCGGTTTTGTAAACTCCACCGCCGACTTTACCGACCAGCCCATGGTCATCAACGGGGCGTCGGATTTTCTGGTCGAGGCCCTTGGTGATGCGGGCCGTCACGCGCGCTCTGCGGTAAGTGCAGCGTCCCTGCCACTGGGTGTTGCCGTTGAAATCGAAGGCATCTTTCAGATAAAATGACACTAAGTGCGGCTTTTCTAAGCACTCCCATTGCCCATCGTGCGCTCCATGACCGCGCAACGGGCCGGGTCGAAAACGGGCGCGCGGCGGTTTCCGCCGCGATCAAGGCCGGCTACGGGATCGAGATCGACGTTCAGGCCTCGGCCGATAACATCGCGATGGTGTTTCACGATTACCAGCTGGATCGGTTGACCCACGAAACCGGAGCAGTGCGCGCCCGTTCGGCGCAGATGCTGCGTACGATCGGGCTGCGCGACTCGGTTGAGACGATCCCGACGCTGGCTGAAATTCTTGCGCTGGTCGCGGGACAGGTGCCGCTGCTGATCGAGATCAAGGATCAGGACGGCGCGCTGGGGCCTGATGTCGGGCCACTTGAGGACAGTGTCGCACAAGACCTGCACGGCTATGTGGGCGACGTTGCGGTCATGTCCTTTAATCCGCACTCTGTGGCGGCGATGGCCAAACACGCACCCAAGTTGACCCGAGGGCTGACGACAGAGACGTTCAACACCGACGAGTGGTCGAACCTGTCCGTCGCGCGGTGCACGCACCTGAGCCGGATTGTCGACTTCGACGCAGTTCGTGCAACATTCATCAGCCACAGCGCACGCGACCTTGGCCATCCGGCGGTTGCGGCCTTGAAGGCAAAAGGCGTGCCGGTACTGTGCTGGACGATCCGAAGTGCGCAAGCCGAACAAACAGCCCGAACGATTGCAGACAACATCACCTTCGAAGGCTACACGCCCGCGTAATGCGGGTGCGTGCCGCACCTGTCTTGACGGCAGCCCTCATCACGCCATGTCTAGGCGAAAGTTAACGTGCCGGAAACCAATGTCCCAGATGCAAGTCGAAATAGAGGTGGCCAACAGCCTTGCGGATGTATCGCAAGCGGATTGGGATGCCTGTGCTGCCCCTGAAACCGCCGATGGCGGACGTCCTGCCGACCCGTTTACCACTTACAGGTTCCTCAAGGCGCTCGAAGACAGCAGGTCGGTCGGTGTCGGAACCGGCTGGAAGCCCTCTTACCTGATTGCGCGCGCTGATGGTCAGGTCATCGGCACAGCCCCGATGTACGCCAAAGCCCACTCACAGGGCGAATTCATTTTTGATCACAGTTGGGCGCAGGCCTATGAAAGAGCGGGGGGACGATACTACCCCAAACTTCAGATTTCGGTGCCTTTCACCCCGGCAACGGGCAAACGGTTCCTCCTGCGGCCGGGCTTTGAAGCCATGGCACTTTCGGCGCTGACACAAGGCGCCGTGCAAGTCGCCGCGACCAACGGGATCAGCTCGCTCCACATCACGTTTTGCACCGAAAGCGAAGCCGCCGCCGGTGCAGAAATGGGCCTGATGCAGCGCCGCACACAGCAATTCCACTGGGTCAATGACACCTACACCGATTTTGATGCCTTTCTTGCGACCCTGTCGTCGCGCAAACGTAAAAACATTCGCAAAGAGCGGGCAACCGCCCAAGCCTTCGGTGGCGTGCTGCATGGCCTTACGGGAGACCAAATCAAGCCCGAGCATTGGGAGGCCTTCTGGGAGTTTTATCAAGATACCGGCGCGCGCAAATGGGGCACGCCTTACCTGACACGCGCGTTTTTCGATCGTGCGCAGGAGACGCTGCGCGACGACATGCTGCTGATGCTGGCCGAACGGGAGGGGCGTTTTGTTGCCGGCGCGCTGAACTTTATCGGGCGAGACGCGTTGTACGGCCGGTATTGGGGCGCGATGGAAGACCACCCCTGCCTGCATTTCGAGGCCTGTTATTACCGCGCGATCGACTATGCCATCACGCACGGCCTGTCGCGGGTCGAGGCAGGCGCGCAAGGCGAGCACAAGCTTGCCCGCGGCTACCTTCCTGTCACGACACATTCGCTGCACTGGATCGGTGATCCAGGGTTTCGCGACGCCGTTGCCGATTATCTGGTGTCAGAGGGCCGCGCCGTCGATAACGAAATCGAGATCCTCACAAGTTACGGACCCTTCAAACGGACCGGAAAGGAAGACACATGACAGACAAACTTGATGACCGCAGCCTGCTCGACCCGCTGTTGAGCAACGGATGGGAGATCACGGAGGGGCGCGACGCCCTGTTCAAGCGGTTCAAATTCAAGAATTTCGCGCAGGCGTTCGGCTGGATGACGCAAATGGCGCTGGTCGCGGAAAAAATGGACCACCATCCCGAATGGTTCAACGTCTATTCCCGCGTCGAAGTCACCCTGACCACCCATGACGCCGGCGGCCTGAGCCTGCTTGACGTGCAACTGGCCCGCAAGATGGATGCAGCCAGCTAGAAACCGGTTCGCGGCGCGCACGCCGCAAACCTTTGGACCTGTCATTGCCTCCGGCAGCCGGATCACACGATCATGGTTACCGGAGGCAACAGATCAAAGTGCTTTCAGCAATGCCTCGCCAGCAGACACCTCGCAAACGCCAGGGCCTTCTTCTTCGTTGAGGGTCGTAACGACACCGTTCTCGACAATCATCGCGTACCGCTTGGAGCGCGCGAACAGCCCTGCGGGCGGAGCGTCGAAGTTCATGCCGATGGCTGTGGTAAACGACGAGTCGGGATCAGCCAGCATTGCGATGCCTGCTTCGGTCGCACCAGTGGCCTCGCCCCATGTTTTCATAACGAACGGGTCGTTCACCGAAACACAGATGATCTGATCGATACCTTTGGCGGCAAACCCGTCCATCGTGCGGATAAAGCTGGGCACATGCGCGGAATGGCACGTCGGTGTGAACGCGCCCGGTACGGCAAAGAGGACAACCTTACGATCCTTGGTCAACGTGCTCAATGCGACGCTTTCGGGGCCACTGTCGCCCATACGAACAAAAGAAGCCTCGGGAAGTGTGTCGCCGGTTGTGATGGTCATCTGTGATCCCCTTCGCGGATTGTAACTTAGACTGTGAAAGATATAGGCTAAGACAGCGGGAACGCCAGTCAGTCGGGGGATTTTATGGGACATATCATTGTTGTTGGTGCCGGACAGGCCGGATGTGCGCTTGTGGCGAAACTCAGGGCCCAGCGATGTTCCGACGAAATCACCCTGATCGGCGAGGAGCCTGTCCCGCCTTATCAGCGCCCTCCGTTATCAAAAAAATATCTTCTGGGCGAAATGGCTGTCGAGCGGCTGTTTTTGCGGCCTGCGGCGTTTTACACCGATCACCACGTTACCTTGCGGCTGGGAACACCGGTAAGCGGAGTCGATGCGCAGGCAAAAACCCTGCAACTGGGCAACGAGACCCTTGGCTATGATCAACTTGTCCTGACGACGGGCGCGCGTCCCCGCAGGCTCCCTGTCGCTATCGGCGGCATGCTGGAGGGG
>JBLHUT010000234.1:0-5564 GCA_047629975.1 Paracoccaceae bacterium | reverse complement strand
GTTGTGGATTGTGCCGTGACAGGCGCCGGTTCGGGCTATAGCGCCGGCTGGTGGGAAGTGTCCACGCACCTGCTCACCCTGCCTTTGGGCGGTTGGGACTCTGTTGTGACGGCTGTCAACATGGACAAGTGGAACAGCATGGACGACGCCACAAAGACGTTGATCACCTCACAGATCGGGACTGCGTTCGAGGCTCCGGCATGGGCAAGCGCACAAGACGCGCTGACCAATGACGTGGCGTGTCTGACAGGAAACGGCGAATGCCCGTCGGGTGACGCACGCTCTATGGTGCTCGTTGAGGCGTCAGAGGCAGACTTTGCCCGCGCGCGCATGATCCTCGAGACCGAAGTGCTTCCCGATTGGGCCGAGCGCGCCGGTGACGAATGGGTTGCCCGTTGGAACGACAGCGTCGGTAAAGTTGTCGGCGTCACGATAGCTGCCAAATAAACGCTGATCCCGAACGGAGGCCCCCTTATGGCTCAAGACATTCTTAAGACACTCAGACAGGTCAACCGCGCGGTGGCGATCCTGGTCGGGTTGTTGCTTCTGACCTGCGCGCTCTTTGTGCTGGCGGATATTGTTTTGCGACAGGTGGGGGCCTCCTTTGGGGGAACCGACGAAATCAGCGGTTATGTCATGGCCATCAGTGCCGCGTGGGGCATGGCCTATACGATGCTGGAGTTGGGGCATGTGCGCATCGACCTGCTGCGCAGCCGTCTTGCGGCACGGGGCCGGGTTTTGTTCGATCTGGGCTCGATGATGGTTTTGACGTTCACGATCACGATTATCGCTTTCCGCTGCTGGCCGGTTCTGGAAAAGACGCTGGCGAACGGTTCGCGCGCGAACACCACCCTCGAGACGCCGCTGTGGTTGGTTCAGGTGCCGTGGTTTGCGGGCTGGATCTGGTTTGCGCTGATGGCGTGGGCCACGGTGCTGGCGGCACTCGTGCTGTTTGTGCAGGGACGTTTCGAGGATACAGAGCGCGCCATCGGCGCGTTTGCAGAACAGGACGCGCTGGTATGATTACCTATGTTTCTGTCGGGCTTCTGGCCCTTCTTTCCTTGTCCATTCCGGTGGGCATTGTTTTGTTTCTTCTGGGCTTCGGGGTTGATATCTTTTTCAGTCCTTTCCCGTTGATGCGCGGTCTGGGGCAACTGGTGTGGTCATCATCCAACAGCGCGACCCTGATTGCGATCCCGTTTTTTGTGCTTTTGGGCGAGATCCTTGTGCGCAGCGGTGTGGCCGGCCGCACGTATGCCGCTTTGGACAAATGGGTGTCGTGGCTGCCGGGAGGATTGGTGCATGCCAACATCGCGACCGCCACAATGTTTTCCGCCACTTCGGGCTCGTCTGTGGCAACCGCAGCCACCGTGGCCACCGTCGCCATGCCACAAGCCGAGAAACTGGGCTATGACCAAAAGCTTTTTTCAGGTGCAATTGCCGCCGGCGGCACGCTGGGCATCATGATCCCGCCATCTATCAACCTGATCGTGTACGGCTTTCTGACCCAAACCTCGATCCCGCGGCTGTTTCTGGCCGGCCTTGTGCCGGGCATCGCGCTAGCGCTTTTGTTTGTGCTGGCCACGGTTATTATCTGCACCGTGAAGCCCGCGCTGGGTGGACCGCGGCGGGTGTTTCCATGGTCGCAAATGGTCGGTGCCTTGCGCGACTTGCTCCCGATTATTGTCCTTTTTACGATTATCATCGGCACAATCTACAAAGGTTGGGCCACCCCGACAGAGGCCGCAGCCGTAGGCGTGGCAGGGGCTTTTGCGATTGCTGCGTTCTTCGGGGGCGTGTCGCGCACGATGCTCTCCGAGAGCCTGCTCGGGACGATCAAGATAACGTCGATGATTATGCTGGTTGTGATCGGTGCGTCGTTTTTGAACTTTACCTTGTCTTCGGCGGGGCTTGGCCGCGAGTTGCAGGATTTTCTGACAGGGATGGGCTTGTCTCCGCTGATGACGATCCTTGTGGTAGTGGCGATTTATATCGTTCTGGGGTTTTTCATCGAGACGCTGTCGTTGATGGTTGTGACTATTCCGATCATCGTGCCACTGGTGGTGGCCCAAGGATATGATCCGATCTGGTTCGGTATTCTGATGATCGTGCTGATCGAGATGGCGCTGATCACGCCGCCGGTTGGCCTGAACCTTTATGTGGTTCAAGGCGCGCGCAAAACCGGCACGTTGAGTGATGTCATGCTCGGGGCGATCCCGTTTGTGATCGTGATGTTGTTGATGGTTGTGGCCTTGATTGCCTTTCCGCAGATCGCGCTTTTCCTGCCAAGCGTTCTATAAAAAAATCCCCGCCGCACCCTTTCCGGACGAGGCGGGGATTTTTACTGCTCGTGACCGGCATGGCCGGAAAGCAGTATTCTCAAATCTTCATGCCCTTGAAAATACGCTCAGGTATCATCGTGATGATCAACATGATCAACTGCCAGACCGGGCGCACGTAAAGCACGTTGCGCTGCTTGCGCAGGCCAAGATCAATTGCCTTGGCCACCTCTTCCGGCTGGGCGGTCAGTTTCGCGGGCAAATCCATCCCTTCGGTCATACGCGTCGCCACGAACCCCGGCAGAACGGTCATGACGTGCACACCGCGGCTTGCCATCCGGTTGCGCAGCCCCGAAAGGAACGCCGTGAAACCGGCCTTTGCCGAGCCGTAGACATAATTGGTGGCCCGCCCGCGCAGCCCCGCAACCGAGCTGATCCCGACGATTTTACCCGAGCCACGGGCATCGAAGCGGTTCGCCAAAAGACCCAGAACACAGGCCGGCCCTTCGTAGTTGCTGCGCATCACGGTGGTGGCCGCCGCCATGTCCTGTTCGTTTTCGACCTGCTTGCCCATAAGCCCGACGGCACAAACGGCGATATCGGGCAAAACCGGCAGCGCATCTAGAAATGCGTCATGCGTTGCAATCTCGAGCGCATCAAAAGCGTGCACGCTGACAGGCACGTTATAGCGCAGCGCAATATCTTTTTGCTTCACCTCAAGCGCCCCCACATCGCGCCCCGCAAGCTGAATGGCATGCCCTTGCGAGGCAAACCGGTGCGCCACAGCAAGTCCGATATCCGAACTTGCACCAAGAACTAGAACTGTATTTTTACTCAAATCCCGAGCCTTTCAGATTGTTGGGAGGCAAACCGCGGCCGCAACCCCTGCGCGGAGCGCATCTGCGCAAATCCCTCGGTCCGAACATCGGACCGTCGCAGCGTGTCAGCATCCATGCGGCTGTCCTTTGCCAGATAGAACCGTCCGCCGTGGGCGAGGGCAATCTCATCAAGCTCTTTCATGAGGCGCAAGGTTCGGGGCGTCACAGGAAAATCCAGTGCCAGAGTGTAGCCAAGCATGGGAAAGGAAAACGCGCTTTCCTGATGTCCGAAACGCTTGAGGACCGCCAGAAACGACCCCGCCCCGGCCCGGGACGTCGCCAGCAGCAGCGCGCGCAGGCCTTCATAGGATTGCTCGAGTGGCAAGACGCACTGAAATTGCATGAACCCCTTGCGTCCGTAAATCTTGTTCCAGCCCAAAATCGCATCGAGCGGATAAAAATAGCTGTCCCAGTCAACCAGCGACGTCCCCGCCTTGCGAGAGCCGTTCCAATAATAAAGCGCATTGAATGCCCGCACCGACAGGCTGTTCAAAAGCCCCTGCGGCGGATCAAAAGGCACCCCGAGCTTGCGCTTGACCGGGGTCTCGAAGGGATAACGCGCTTTATCATCGGTCAATGCATCCGGACCGGCGTGCTCGCCAAGCATCACCAAAGACCGGCCAAGATTTTTACCACCACTCAGACAGTCGATCCAGGCCACCGAATAGGTCGCGGCATCGGCTTTCTCAAAGGCGGCCATCGTTGCCGCAAGATCCGGCAAAGGTCGGGTTGTCTGCCTGATCCACGCGCTTTGAACGGGGCGCAAACGGATCGACGCCCGCAAGATCACACCGGTCAGCCCCATGCCACCAACGGTCCACGCAAAAAGCGCAGGGTTCTGATCCGGCCCGCAGCGTTGAAGGGTCCCCTGCGCATCCAGCAACTCGATCCAGTTTATAAAATTGCCGAAACTGCCGTCTTTGTGGTGGTTCTTGCCATGAACATCCGCCGCAATCATGCCGCCCAGCGTCACAAACTTGGTGCCCGGTGTCACCGCCGGAAACCACCCACGCGGCAAGAACGCCGTGATGATATCGCCCAACAGGACCCCGGCCTCTGCTTCCAGCACACCGGAATCGGGGTCGAACGACAAAATATGGTTGAAGTTTCGCATCGAAAGCGTGCGGCGCAGGGCCACAGCACTGTCGCCATACGCCCGCCCGTTGCCCCGTGCAACAATCCCGCCCGCAGACAGGCCTTGTACGATATCTTCCGGGGTTCGCGGCGCGGTCACCTGCGACAAATGTTCGGGAAACCGTCCCCAGCCCGAAACCATCATGAGCTGCCCTCCAGCCGGACATCGGTAAAGACAAAGCGCCGGTCAAGCCGGTACTTTACGATGTATCCCACAAGCAGACCCAGAACAGCCCCCGCCTCTCGCATCAGCTCGGTTCCCCAAATCAGCCAGAACGCTGTCTCCGTGCTCCAGAAAATCGCGGTCGTGACAACGCCCATGGTCGTGTAAAGCGTGAACTTGCGCCCATGCGCCTTGACGCCGGTTTCAGTATCCCGAAAAATCCAGCGTTTGTCCAAAATATACTTGATGACAAGACCCACAAGCGTGCCGCAAAAAACCGCCACCGCGAACCCTGTTGTCGTTGTGTCCCACGCCAGCACGATCCGCTGTGTCAACAGATTTGCCACAGTGGCGATTGCCGCAAAACAAAAGTAACGTGTAATAAGACTGCGTAAACTCATGGCAAAGCCCATTCTGCCGTACTTTTGGGCATGATGCCACCGGCACAAGACCCGTCAGTTTCAAACCTGCCTGATGCCAATAAAGACTCCCGGACGGGCGTATTTTGAAGCGCGCGGCGTTTTGAGACATTCCACCACTTTCGTTT
This sequence comes from Paracoccaceae bacterium, assembly GCA_047629975.1. Classification (GTDB taxonomy): domain Bacteria; phylum Pseudomonadota; class Alphaproteobacteria; order Rhodobacterales; family Rhodobacteraceae; genus JBLHUT01. The sequence goes on along the minus strand of JBLHUT010000234.1, from coordinate 563 downwards.
GTTTTGTGTGACAAAGCCAAGTTTTAACGCTGAACGTCTCTTTAGCCACGATCGTTACGCCAATACCCCCCCCCGATACAAGACCGGGCCGCCACAAGAGTCATGCGACAATTGCGGCTGGTCCGAGACAAAGTCGCAACAGCCATTCAATGCGTGACGCCCGGTCGGTTACTTCGTGGGTTCCTGAACCGGCTTGTTCGCAAGCCACAAAAGCACTGACGCCTGCGTGTTGCGCATGTGTGCCCGCAAAACGTGGCCAAGCTGTTCGCCGTTACGCGCTTCGAGTGCTTGCAGGATTTCTTGATGCTCTTGAACCGCATCAGACCATCGTTGCCGGGACATATTGGCCAGATACCGCGCGCGCTGCATCCGCACCGACAGCGACTGGCAGGCATGGCTGAGCGTGTCGTTGCGCGCCGCCGCAAGGATCGCGGCGTGAATATCCTGATTGGCCTTGAAATAGGCCGGAAGGTCACGCGCGTCATAACTTTGCAGCATCGCGGCGTGCATATTCTGGATCGCGTGCAGATCTGCCTCGGTTAAAAGCTGGCAGGCGATCTCGC
>JBLHUT010000233.1:0-5572 GCA_047629975.1 Paracoccaceae bacterium | reverse complement strand
ACCGAACGGGGTCCGGGCTTTGTGCCCACCTTCATCAACGCATCCAGAAGCGGCAATCCGAACGCCGCTGTTTTACCGGTGCCAGTCTGGGCAAGACCCATGACATCACGGCCATTCATGGCATGCGGGATCGCCTGTGTCTGGATCGGCGTAGGCTCTGTAATACCCAGTTCAGCCAGTTTTGCAGTCAATCGCGGCGCAAGGCCAAGCATATCAAAATCCATTATGGACTCTTCCTTTCAATGGACCCAACAGGCCCAAATAATTATAAGGCACCCCAAAAGGAGCGCCGAAGATCAGGGTGCGCAAAAACAAAGACAAGGGACTGCATTGTCCGAACGTCCGCTTTCGCGTTCGCCCCCCTGCGTGATGTGGGAAACTTATGGTAGCGTTGGGTGGGCCAGCGTCTTGGCTGGACGGGCTGCTCACGCGGCAACTCTCAATCGCTTGGGGCCGTTTGCCTCATTCATTTGACCAAGTCAAGCCTTGGCTTACGATTGAACCTGCGCAATGTTTACCGCATCATCAATACAATACCCTTAATGGAGCAACCGCCATGATCGAAGAACCCCCGCTGCTGACCATCAAACGCAAATCCAACCGTCCCACCGCCGCCCAGATTGCCGCGTTTCAAGGGGTGCCCACAGGCTTTGTGAACGATGCCCTGTTTGGTGCAGGGGCGCTTGGCTCACAGATCAGGCCGGTGGGCGACGGGCTTGATATCGACTGCATAGCCGCAGGCCCCGCGTTGACAGCCGATTGCGGCCCCGGCGACATTCTGGCGACACTTGCCGCGCTGGCCTATGTCACGCCAGGGGACATTCTGGTCGCCGCCTTCGCTGGTTATCAAGGATGCGCAGCTGCCGGCGACCGGGTGATCGGCATGGCAAAAAATGGCGGCGCGGCGGCATTTGTCACCGACGGACCAGTGCGCGACTATACCGGTGTTGTCGGCATCGGTTTGCCGGTCTGGTGTACCGGCCTGACGCCGGCCTCACCCGTCGCCAAAGGCCCAGGCCGAGTCGGGCTTGCGGTTCAAATTGCCGGTCAGCAAGTCGAAACAGGCGATATGATCGTGGCCGATCGCGACGGCGTCGTGGTGGTTCCCTTTGCTATGATTGACCATGTCATCACAGCCCTTGACCACATCAAAGAGTTGGAAACAGCCCTCGATACCCAAGTGGCGGACGGGCTCAAGGTTCCGCCCTCGATCACCGAAATGCTCGGGTCGCAAAACGTGGCCTTCGTGGACTAGACCAGCTTGCCCAAACGCGCAGCCAATCTGATTGCATGCGATGCGTCGCGTGCAACAGACGGCATAACAGGGTCATAGCCGCCGCGTATCACCCCGGCGATATCGGGGCGTAAAATGGTGCGCCCCTCCACCCGTGCCAACGGCGATGCCGCGCCAAATGCTCTGTCCGACCATAAAACAATCATCTGAACGGCCTGTGTCAGCGCAAGATCTTCGGCTGGAACAGACGACATATCCGCATCCATCCTGACAAAAGCAAAGCAGGCCTTGATCTGACCCGAAGGATCGAACCGGAAAATCCGGTACTGGTTCGCCTGCGCCGATTGCAGCCGCGCCACCAACGGGGCCAGATCAGGGATCAAACGATCCAGATCGGGCACGCCCTCCAGTTCGTTCCAGTCCCGAATGAAAAACAGCATGAAATTCACGCCAAGCTCGGCGTCAGTCTCGGCCATGTGATGCCCCGCCAAAGCAACCACAGCCTCGCAGGCGCCCTTTACCACTCCCAGCGTTGCGTCATCCACGCCAAAAACAACCGGCACAATCGGCCGCCCCCAGCGGGCAAAAAGATACTGACCGTCGCCACGGGTAAATAACGCCTCAACATCACAAGCCTGCATCGCTGTCTCCAACCCTCAGATCAAACCCCGCACGCGCGGCAAACTATTCGAACATTTCATTTTGCCCAGGCGCACGTGGCGGTTCAAGACCCAGATGTGCCCAACCCTTCATGCCGATCATCCGCCCGCGCGGGGTGCGTTGTATCAGGCCCTGCTGCAAAAGATAGGGTTCAATCACCTCCTCAACTGCATCACGACTTTCGGACAGAGCCGCGGCAATCGTCTCGACACCAACCGGCCCACCCGCATAGTTTTCAGCGATTTGAAGCATATACCGGCGGTCTGCGCCATCAAGCCCAAGCCGGTCAACACCAAGCCGCGTCAATGCCCCGTCCGCCAATGCACGGTCGATTGTGCCGTCCCCCTCGACCAAGGCAAAATCAACCACACGGCGCAAAAGACGCCCGGCAATACGCGGCGTGCCCCGCGCCCGGCCGGCAATTTCCAACGCGCCCTCATCATCACAAGGCACCCCCAAAAGCCGCGCTCCTCGCGTCACAATCTGGTGCAACTCCGGGATCGTGTAAAATTGCAAGCGCGTCGGAATACCGAACCGGTCGCGCAGCGGCGTGGTCAGCAGACCCAAACGTGTCGTCGCCCCCACAAGCGTAAAGGGCTGTAATTCGATCCGCACAGTGCGCGCCGCCGGCCCCGCCCCGATCACCAGATCCAACTCGAAATCCTCCAAAGCCGGATACAGGACTTCTTCGACCACAGGATTCAGGCGGTGAATCTCGTCAATAAACAGAACGTCGCGTGCCTCCAGATTGGTGAGGATCGCCGCCAGATCGCCGGCCTTCGCAAGAACCGGCCCGCTGGTCATGCGAAAGTTCACACCCAGCTCACGCGCCATAATCTGGGCCAGCGTTGTCTTACCCAATCCGGGCGGGCCGTGAAAAAGCGTGTGGTCCATCGCTTCGCCACGCCGCCGCGCGCTCTCGATAAATACAGCCAGATTTGCCCGCGCCTCGGCTTGTCCGACAAATTCCGACAGCCCCTGAGGGCGCATCGCGCGGTCGTGGTCTCCGGGTTGCCGTTCTGGCCGCAGGTCAGGCTCCGACTGAAAAACCGGCTCGTTCGCACTCATCTCGTCACCCCTTTGGCGCCAACAACCTCAGCGCGGCACGGATCAATCCCGCCTCGGTCGCCTCGTCCGCAGCCTCGGTTGCGGCCTGTGCCACCGCGCTTGCCGCCTCGCCCTGCCCGTAGCCGAGATTCAGCAAAGCCGATAGCGCATCAGCCTGCATCGCCCCGGAACGCGCTTTTCGACTCACTGACGGTGCCGGGGCGGTCGCGCCAGCCGTTTTCGCGGACACCGCAAGGTCATCCGTCTCGACTGCCGGTTCATAGACCGCGCCGCCAAGCGCCATAAGCCCCGGCGCCTTGTCCTTCAATTCGTTCACGACACGCTGCGCGATTTTCGGGCCAACGCCGGGTGCTGCCTTTACGGCATTCCAATCTCCCATGGCGATTGCGCGGCTCACCCCCTCTGCACCGATCGCTCCCAGAATTGCCATCGAGGCTTTCGCCCCGATGCCTTGAACAGACATCAGCATCTTGTGCCATTCCTTTTCCAACAGGCTCGGAAACCCGAAGAGCTGCAACAGATCTTCGCGCACAAGCAGATCGGTATAAAGAGCAACAGGCTCTCCCAACGACGGCATCGCCATCAACGTACGCTCAGAGACATGAACCAAATACCCGACCCCGCGCACGTCAATCATAACATGCCCGTCTCCATGATAGACAAGCACGCCTGAAATACGCCCGATCATGCCCGCGCCCTTGCGACAGCATCCGCAAGCCGTTGCCCCGACTGGGCGTGGTGCGCATGGCAAATGGCAATAGCCAAAGCATCTGCCGCATCTGGCCCGTCAATTGTTATGCCCGGAAATTGCAGCCGCACCATGTGGTCAATTTGTCGCTTGTCGGCATGGCCCACACCAACAACTGCCTTTTTCACGGCATTGGGAGCATATTCACCGATGGACAGACCCGCCTGCGCCGGAGCAAGCATCGCAATTCCGCGGGCCTGTCCAAGTTTCAACGTCCCCGACGCATCGCGGTTGACGAACGTGTGTTCGACGCCCGCCGTCTGCGGCTCATAGCGCGCAATCACGTCGCACAATTGCTCGAACAATTGCAGCAACCGTGGGCCAAGTGAGTCGCCTTCGGAGCGGCAAGTCCCATTGGCCACATGGCTCAAGCGACTTCCTGTGACATTTATAACGCCCCAACCGGTGCATCTGAGCCCAGGATCTATCCCGATCACTCGCATCGTCGCCCCCGTTTGTTTTTAATATTGAGGTGAATTAGCACGAAAAGCGAACATCGGCAAAGCCCGAAGCGCGGTCAGCACGGAATTTCCGGACAATTACGGCGTCTGCCTGTACGAAACCGACATCCTCACAGCCCTCAATTCACGTTTTTGTGAAGCTTCCTGCCCGACGTCTCCGACATGCAAAAACAGCATAGGGGACATGCGTTTTCGCAGCTTGCTCAATAATTGAAACAAGCCTAGCTGCGGCGCTGAAGATATCAGCAATTCATCGCAGTGTAGGAGAGACCCAATGGCTACTTTTGAAACGAACCGCCCAATTGTGGGTACAACCTTTTTTGGCGCTCCGGTACGTCTGGTGACCAATCTGCATGGTCAGATTGCTGATTGGCTGGATCGTCGCGCAACGGCCAAAGCCCTTGAGACCTTGTCCGACCGCGAACTTGATGACATCGGTTTGGCACGCGGAGATATCCAGCAACGCTGGTAGATTCCTTCGCCCCGGATCATCCGGTTTGGGCACAACGCGTAATCACTATTTGAACATCCAAAATTATCACGCCGAAAAATTTGTCCGTGTAATGTAAAAAGCCCCCGAATTTCGGGGGCTTTTTGTTTGACCGTCTGAAGGCGAAAAGAGGCTCCCCTGCAAAGGGAAGCCCGAGATTGCCTTACGAGAAAATCCCAAACGCGATTTCGATATTTCCTGCCTGCGCAGCGCCATCAACGAAGACAAGGCGATCCCCTTGGCCGAAGTTGAATTCGTAATCATCTCCCACGGTGCTGCCAAATTCAGCAATCACGCTTGTAACCGTGTTACCCGATGACAAGTTGATCAACTCGATGTCCAAAGTAACAATGTCGGTGCCGTATTCCATATCGGTGATGATGTCTCTTTCATCGCCAAGATTGAATACAAATTCATCTGCACCAGCGCCACCGGTCAGGACGTCTTTACCAGTGCCACCCCACAACGTGTCGATACCATCATTACCCTGAAGTACGTCGTCAGCCGAACCGCCCCACAAGGTATCGTTGTCATCGCCACCCTGAAGCACGTCCTTGTTGGCACCGCCATGCAGAGTGTCGTTACCAGTGCCACCCTGAAGCACGTCAGCACCGCTGCCGCCTGACAGGTAATCATGGCCTTCACCGCCCTGAAGCACGTCTTTGCCGGAGCCACCGTACAACTGGTCGTCATCTCCTTCACCCTTGATCACGTCATTCGCAGAGCCACCCGAAAGGATATCATTGCCAGCACCACCAACAACAATGTCCTTATTGGCACCACCTTCGAGGGTATCTGCCCCGCCCAGACCAAACAACAGATCGGCACTACTTCCGGCTTGGAAGAAATCGTCGATACCCGTTCCGACCATGAAGTCTTTGTCTTCTGTGCCGACGGCTGTTTCCACAAGA
>JBLHUT010000232.1:0-5598 GCA_047629975.1 Paracoccaceae bacterium | reverse complement strand
CGGCAACAGCGCCTTTTCTATGCTTGACAGTTCACCGGTTAGAACCTCGCGCTTGATCTCCAACCCCACAAGGAAGAAAAAGATCGCCATCAATCCGTCGTTGATCCACAAAACCGAAGGCTTCGAGATTTCGAACGCCCCGACGCCGATGCGGACATTTGTATCAAGAAAGCCGCGATACAGATCGGACAGACCGCTGTTTGCGGCAATCATCGCCGCCAGTGTCACGGTAATCAGGACGATGCCAGAGCTGGCATCGAGCTTCATGAACGCCTGTATGCGTGAGAGTGTCTTATCCAATGTCGGGTCCACCTTTTTACAATTTCAAGTTCATTGGCTCATATGGGGTAGCGGACGGGTAAGGGAAAATACATATTAACTGTCTGTAAGATAGTTTAAGGCTATGAAATGCGTCCCACCTTACGACAGCTTGAATACATCGTTGCAGTGGCCAACACCGGCCGCTTCAGTCTGGCGGCCTCGCTTTTGAACGTCAGCCAGCCGTCGCTGTCGGCACAGATTTCCGAGGCAGAGACCGAATTGGGGCTGCGGGTGTTCGAGCGGGGGCGCGCGGGGGTAAAGGTTACGCTGGGGGGGGCTGATGTCTTGCGCCGTGCGCGCCTGATCCTGCGCGATGTCGAGGATTTGCGCGCCGCGGCAAAAGGCAACGACACATTCGAAGAGCGCCTTCGTCTGGGGGTTCTGCCTTCGATCGGGCCGTATCTTTTGCCTAATGTGGTGCGCGCCTTGCACCTTGAATATCCCAAATTCCGGCTTGTGATCCGCGAAGAGAACACCCGTGACCTCGAAGAGGGATTGCGCACCGGCAGCCTTGATATGATCATTTCCACCCCCGAGGATCATCCCGGTTGCCTGCACATCAAATTGTTCGAGGAAGGTCTGTGGGTGGCCGTTGCATTGGACGACCCCATTTCAAGCCTCGCCACGCCGCTGAACCTGACCGATCTGAAGGGGCGGCGGTTCTTGACCCTCGGGCCGCGGTTCCGTTTGTCGCACATGGTGGCGGTGCTGGCGGGGCGGTGCGGGGCGCATGTGTCAGATGCCTACGAGGGCACGAGCCTTGATGCGATCCGGTTGATGGCGGCCACGGGCAACGGTGTCGCGCTTTTGCCCCACCTTTATGCGGTCACTGAGGCGCGACGGGGCACCGATATCGCGCTCAGGCCGTTGAACGCGCCCGGAACCGAGCGGCAGATCGCGTTGATCCAGGATCACACCCATGCCCAGCGTCCCGCCAACCGGGCCTTGGCGGAAGTGCTCATTCGAGAGGCCGACCTGCTGATGAAGCAGTGATATCGGGCTAAATCACAGCTGGTCTGCTTGTCCCAACCTAAACTGCTTGTCTTTGGGCGACGCGCTCCTTTAGGCTGTCCGCTATGGTTAGCGGGCACACAAGATCGCCTGAGCTGTAAACGGTGACAACAAGGAGATGATAAATGGGTTTCAAAACATTAAAGGGCATGGCCACCGCGTTATTTGTGTCCGGACTTGGTCTGGGCGCGGCCTCGGCTGATATCCTTGATACGATCAAAGAACGCGGCACACTGATTGTCGGTGTCAAAGCCGACTACAAGCCCTACGGCTATCTTGACACTTCGGGGGCGATCATCGGGATCGAGCCTGATCTGGCGCGCGATGTTGCTGACAAGCTTGGCGTCGCGGTCGAGTTTGTCCCCGTGGTCAGCTCGAACCGGATGCAGTTTCTGGAGCAGGGCAAGATCGACCTTATGATCGCCACGATGACCGACCGCCCCGACCGGCGCAAAGTGGTCCGGATCATTGATCCGAACTATTACTCGTCGGGTACCAATGTTCTGGCGCTCAAGCGTCTGGGCCTTACGGAATGGGAAGACCTGCGCGGCAAGCCGGTTTGCGGCATTCAGGGGGCGTTTTACAACAAGGCAACCTCGCAGACTTACGGCGCCGAGATTGTTGCCTTCAAAGGCACAGCAGAAGCTTATTCGGCACTGAAGGGCGGCAACTGCGCAGCCTTCGTTTATGACGACAGCGCGATTGTGGCCAAAACAGTCGAGCCGGAATGGGCCGAGTATGAAATGCCTTTGCCAACGATCGACGACGCGCCTTGGGGGCTTGCTGTTCCGCTGGGCGAGGAAGGCTTTGCCGCACTCATGGAAGAGATGATCACCGGATGGCACAAGTCCGGGCGCATTCTTGAGTTGGAGACAAAATGGGGCGTGGCCAACACACCCTTTGCCAAGTCGATGAACGCAAAATACCAATAAACCCTGCGGCGGGCGGGGCGCAAAGCTCCGCCCGTCCGTCTCTGGCATGGGGCTTTTGAATGGATTTGTTCTTCGAATGGTTTCGAGTTCTTTACGATAACACCGGCATCAATCTGCCGTTTCTATACGACAGCTATGACCGCAACCGGATGTTTGACGGCTTCCTTACAACCATCTGGTTGTCACTGGTGTGCCTGTTTTTCTCGATCATCATCGGCGTTATCGGCGCGTGGCTTCAGGGCTCTTCGTTCAAATGGACCCGTCGCATCGTCAACGGATACATCCAGCTTTTTCGCAACACGCCTCCGCTTGTGCAGCTATATTTCTTTTATTTCGCAATCGGAACGTTGCTTCCGAGAGTTGAAAACGACTGGGGCGGGCAATCGCCGATCCTTGGCAGTTTTGCCTGGGCCGCGATATCGCTGTCCTTCTTTGCCGGCGCCTTCAACGTCGAGATTTTTCGATCTGGCATCGAGGCCGTACCGAAATCGACCGTCGAGGCCGCAGAGGCTCTGGGGTTCACAAGGTTGCAGATCTACCGCGATATCACCTTGCCGCTGGCGTTTCGCGTGGTCTTGCCTGCACTGAACAACAATCTGGTCAATCTCGTGAAAACCACTACGCTGGCCTATGCGATCGCGGTGCCCGAAATGCTTTATGAAGCAAACCAGATCTGGTCTGACAATGTGAACGTGACCGAGATGATGATCTTTTTGCTGCTGGCCTATTTCGCGTTGGTCGGAGTGCTGGTGGCGGGGATGAACCGTTGGGAACGTTCCATGAAAATTCCGGGGTACGGCTGATGACCTATAAAACCGATCTTCCGGTAATGCTTCCGCTCAAACGCTTTGAGCCGGCGGGCTCCTTTGAGGGGCTCAGGCTTTGGCATGTGATCCCCATCGTTGCTGTGTGCATGATCGCCTCTTCGCTGGCCTTTGCGGCGGATGAACCCGCGCGATTGTCGTCGCTGGCGGTTTTGGCGAACTGGGTTCCGTTGCTGCTCGAGGGCTTTGTCTTCAATCTTGTGATTTCGGTCTGCGCGATGGCGCTCGGGACGCTTGTGGGCACGGCTTTGGGGCTTGGGCAGATCTCTCCCAACCGGCCACTGCGGGGGGGGGCATGGTTTGTGACCCAGTTTTTCCGCAACGCTCCGTGGCTTGTGTTGTTGTTTTTCGCGATGTTCCTGCTGCCTTTCGAGATCAATATTTTCGGTCTGTCGATCCCGTTTCCCGACTGGTTCAAGGCGATCCTCGGCTTGTCACTGCCAGTGATGGCCAACGTATCAGAGATCGTGCGCGGCGCGGTCGTGTCGTTGCCAAGCGGACAATGGGAGGCCGCAGAGAGCCTTGCGTATTCGCGCCGCCAAACGCTTTGGCTGATCATTCTGCCGCAATGCGTCAAACGGATGTTGCCGCCCTGGATGAACCTTTATGCCATCCTGACAATGGCGACGGTGCTTGCCTCGATCGTTGGCGTGTCCGAAGTCATGACGCTTACCGGGCGGGCTTTGTCAGCCGAGGGTGGACGCCCTGATTTGCTGGCTCCGTTCTATGGCTTTGTTCTTCTTCTCTTCTTTGCCTATTGCTATCCGATTGCGCGCCTGACGGTCCGTTTGGAAAAGAAATTCGCTGTAATTACCTAAGGAAATGACATGAGCTGGACCTCTTCCGACCCGATGGTTTCGATCAAGGACGTGCACAAGTCGTTTGGCGATCTGAAGGTGTTGAACGGCGTGTCGCTGGATGTGATGAAAGGCGACGTTATCTGCATTATCGGCCCCTCGGGGTCTGGTAAATCAACGCTGATCCGTTGTGTAAATGCGTTGAACGATATTCAGCAAGGCTCGATCAAGGTGGAGGGTCGAGAGGTGAATGACCTAAAACTCGACAAGCTTGAATTGCGCAAAAAGGTCGGCATGGTCTTTCAGCAATACAACCTCTTTCCCCACAAGACCGCGCTGCAAAATGTCATGATGGCGCCGGTGCGTGTGCTAAAGCAGGACAAGGTAAAAGCCGAAGCCGACGCGCGGGCGTTGCTCAAGAAGGTGCGCCTTGAGGGAAAAGAAGACGCTTATCCAGGCGAGCTTTCGGGCGGGCAGCAGCAGCGGGTGGCGATTGCGCGGTCGCTCGCAATGCACCCCGACGTGATCTTGTTTGACGAGGTCACGGCCGCCCTTGATCCCGAAACCGTCGGGGAGGTCTTGCAAACGATCAAGGATCTTGCCGAAGACGGAATGACGTGCATTCTGGTGACCCACGAAATGGGCTTTGCCCGCGAGGTCGCTGATCACATCTATTTCACAGACCGCGGCGTGATTGTCGAACACGGCCCCCCGGAGACGTTCTTCAAACAGGCCAAAGACCCGCGCACGCAGGAATTTTTAAGTCAGATTCTTTAAATTTTTTAACAGCTTGAGTGAAAAACCTGTGCGCGATGTCAGCCGCCGTCGGCCTGAAACCTTGCCGCCTCGATTGCTGCAATCGCGCAGGCTTCGTCGTTGTCGGAACTGTCGCCGGTGATACCAGGCGCCCCGATGTTCCGGTCCTCATGCCGGATCAGCACGCCGCCCGGAACCGGCACCAGAGAGCCCCCCGCGATGCTGTTCATTGCCTGAATGAAAAAGGGTTGTTCCTGTGCCCTGTTGTACGATGTCCGCGACCCCAATCCCATCCTGATCCCAATCCCATCCCGAAAGCACCGCGGGCCTTGCCTTGGGCTATCCCGGGGCGCAGGTTGCTCACCCCGTCCTCGCGCGCCAGTGCAATCAGAAACCCGCCCGCGTCCAATACTGCAACGGAGAGCGGTTTCATCTGTCTTTGGGGTCTGCTCCGGCCGGGTGCTAACTCCGACGCTAAGCTTGTTATCTCACCGTTTTGGTCACCTGTACTTGCCTGTGATGAGGATATGTGTCTATCCGAGGGGTAAGATGTGTGCAAAAACCTTACCAAGCTGATCTGTGCTCCAATAGATAATGATAGTGGCAAGAAGGTTCAGGCCCGCAATGCGGTAATGTTGGCCCTCAGCTGAACGATACCTGATCTCTCCCTGCCGCCCTATGCGCAGTGCGTTTTTCAGCGCGTGATGGGCCTCGCCTTTGTTCAACCCGATTTGTGCACGTTACTGCATGTCGGCATCAAGCAGCCAATCGATGATAAAAAGTGTCCGTTCGATCCGTCCTGTTTCACGAAGGGCAACAGCTAGATCATGCTGACGTGGGTGGGCGGCGAACTTTCGCAAGAGCTGACTGGGCGGCATGATACCGGCGACTATGGTGGCCGCGCTACGCAGGATATCTGGCCAATTTGTGACGATCGTGCCCTCCCGGACTTTGCCA
>JBLHUT010000231.1:0-5601 GCA_047629975.1 Paracoccaceae bacterium | reverse complement strand
CGGGGGCCAAGCGGATCGTCACTCCACCTTTGAGCCGCTCGAACTGGTGGGTGGCATCGGGGCCGGTTCAAGCAACCTGGGGGCTTCAATCTGCGCGGGCGCAAAATCCATGCCATCCAGGTTAGGCAAAAAAGCGTGCCCGTTCCCGCGATGCGTCGCCAACCTGAAAGGCTGCCCGGTATCAAACCATATCACTTGGCAACCCCATTCACAGTCGCGCCCTCGATCAGTGTTTCCGCAACAATCCGTGCCTTCAGTTCAAAAGGCCAACACCGCTTGCTATCTGGACTGCGTGGTATTCTTGCGCGCAACTCCCTTCAAATCTATCAGGGGTCGGTATCGCAGACCAAGTAACGACAAAGATATCTTGCGATGCCTTGCTGCCATCACGCCCGAAGGCTGTCGGTCATCAGGGGTTCGCCCTCCGGCTTGCGAATACAAAGGCGCAGCAAGGGCGGCACAGTCAGCAGCGTAAGAAATGCCGACATCGAAAGCCCCCCGACAACAACCGCGCCAAGGCCCCGATAAAGTTCGGACCCTTCTCCCGGAAAGACAATCAACGGCAGCATTCCCATCACACTAGTAAGCGTGGACATGAAAATGGGGCGGATACGGTTTCGGGTTGCCTCTTCGATGGCGTCAATCGGATCCATTCCTTCGTCGCGCAAATGAAACAACGTTTGATGCACAATCAGGATCGCATTGTTCACCACAATTCCGATCAGAATGATAAATCCGAGCAGCGTCAGCATATCAAGCGGCTGTGTCTGATAAGTATTGAGCAGCGCCAATCCCCCCACACCGCCCGCCGCAGCAACAGGCACGGCAATCATGATGACCAGTGGCAGCACGAAACTTTCAAACAGGATCGCCATCACCAGAAACACAATCACCAACGCCACGATCAGGTTGATCTGAATGGCGGCCCATGTCTGGCTCAGTTGATCCGCGGTGCCAGAGACCGATATGCGGATACCCTGCGGGATACCTTGGGCCTGAAGCACGTCAACGACCTCGCGCTGCAACAGCTCGACCGCTTCCTCAAGCGGCAACGCGTCTGACGGGCGGATCTCAAGTGTCACAGTGCGCAAGCGGTCACGATGGCGAATTTCCGTAGGGCCGGCAGTAAGCACCACTTCGGCCAAGGCAGAAACGGGCACGATCTGACCGTTTGGCGTCACAACGGGATAATTGCCCACCTCTTGTGTCCGGACGGCGTCACTGATCAGCGGATCGCCCTTGAGCACCAGATCGACACGCTCGGCACCAACAGTAATTTCGGCAACCCTGAGGCCGTCATTGAACGCATCAACCGTTGCAGCAAGCCCTGAACTGTCCAGTCCGGCATCTGCCAGATGCAACCGGTTCGGGATCAGGCGTATCTCTGGCGCACCAAGCTCCAGCCCCGGAATGGGCCGGAACTGATGCCCTTCGGATCGCGGCAACAGGCCGGCCACGATGCCCGCTGAGCGCCCTGCAACCGCAAGAATGTCGTTCAGGTCCTGCCCCGAGATGTTCAGCTCGATTGCACGCCCCCCCCCGACACCGCGCCCGAACAGCGACGGTTGGGTCATAAACCCGAATGTTCCGGGTTCAGAGAAGATCGGGCGCGACAAAACCGGGATCAACTCGGCGGCACGCTGTCCATCGACAGCCCCCGCTCCGACAAACGAGTTGCCCGGGGTGGCCACAAAAAAGAAGTTCTCGATTGTCGGGGTTCCGTCGTCGGTTTGTGTTGCCGGGGCGGCCTCCCACAGCGGGCGGGCGACCTCTTCGATCCGCTGGGCGATGGTTTCGGTTGTATCAAGATTATAGCCCGGCGGCGGGATGATCAGACCAAACACAAGGTTCCGGTTCCCCTCGGGGAGGTACTCAAGCCTCGGCAGGAAACTCCAGCTGACAACAGCAGCCCCCCCCGCAATCAGCACGACCATCAAGATACCAAGCGCACGAAACCGCACAGTCAGGCGCACATAAGCCATCACAAGCTGACGAAAGCCCACCGCAAGATGATCCAGCCCCCAGATGCGCATCGGTTTTTGATCCTTGGCGCTCAGCAAGCGGCTGGCAAGAGCCGGGATTACCGTGACGGCAACAACAAGCGACAACAGAACCGATACCGAGATGGCGACAGCAATGTCCCGAAACAATTGCCCCGCCTCGAGCTGCATAATCAGGATCGGGACAAACACCAACACTGTCGTGAGTGCCGACACAAGGATCGCCCCCCAGACCTGACTTGCACCCTGATATGCCGCCTCGCGCCTTGACAGCCCCGCTTCGCGCAGCCGGAAAATATTTTCGAGCACCACAATCGCCGCATCCACGATCATACCGACCGCAAATGCAATTCCGGCAAGCGAGATCACATTCAGGGTCCGGCCCGTGATCGCCATGACCACGAATGTCGCCACAATCGACACAGGGATCGACAAGGACACAACAAGCGTGGCCCGCAGCGACCGCAAAAAAAGCATCAGGATCACCGCAGCCAATGCGCCACCGATCCAGATGTTCTGCGTCACCAGCGAAATCGCCCCGTCGATATAAATCGTCTCGTCGTAAACCTGCTGCACGTTGAGACCCGCATCGGCAATCGGGCCAGTCTCCAGCTCTGCGAGCGTCAGGCGCAGCTCCTTCATGACACTTATGACATTGGCACCGGATTCGCGCACAACATTGAACGCAAGCCCCGGTTCGCCCTTGTAACGCAGGCGGCTGGTAGGTTCCTTGAAGGCAAATCCGACCTCGGCCACATCGCTGACGCGAACCCGGCCTGTCCCCCCACTCACAGCCCCCGAGCGCAACACAACATTGCGAATTGCATCTGCGGTATTCAGATTGCCTTCGGTGCGCACGACATAACGTCGCTTGCCCTCATCCACATCGCCGGCGGATATGGATATGTTTTCCGATCGCAAAATCCGCACCACCTCGGGGACCGTCAACCCGAAACGCGACAAGCGACGCGGATCAACCACGACCTGCAATTCGCGCGTGACCCCCCCGAAGATGTTTACAGCAGACACGCCCTCGATCCGCTCGATGCGGTCTTTGATAACGTCCTCGACGAAATCGCCATAGGTCGGCATCGCGCGGGTGTTTCCGTCCTGAGCCGTCAGCAAGACCCACGCAATCGGGCTGTCATCCGCGCCCGAGGTGTTCAACGACGGCTCGTTCGCCTCGTCGGGGTATCCGCTGACGCGGTCAAGACGGTTCGAGACCAACAACAGCGACTGGCTCATGTTCGAGCCGACCATAAATTCAAGCGTAACTTCTGCGCGCCCGGTACGGGACCGGGAGGTCATGATCTCGAGCCCTTCAAGCCCGCGCAGGGCCTCTTCTTGCGGGTTGACGATTTCGCGCTCGACCTCCGAAGGGGCCGCCCCCGGCCAATTCGTCTCGATCACGACAATGGGTTTGCGCACGTCAGGCGCCAACTGGATCGGAATGCGCGACAATGCGATGAGGCCGAACAGCACCGCCATCATCACAGCGGCCACAACCGCGACGGGGCGGTCGATGGCAAAACGGATGATATCCATCAGTTCGTCTCCTCGACCGGGCTGGGAGCGATGTCTTGTCCCGGCCGCAGCCGCTCGTTGCCGCGTACGACAACCAGATCACCGGGGGTAAGACCGCCAAGCACCTCGTACCGGTTCCCCAGCGCGATGCCCAGTTGCACAGGGCGCGGTTGCGCCTTGCCGTCAGCGGCCACAAACACGGTCCATCCATCGCGCCCTTGCACAAGCGCATCTTTTGGCACGGACAAAACATCGCGCACCGCACCCACGGGAATTTCGATCGTAACCGATTGGCCAATAGCCGTATTCCGGATCGCACCAAGACCGGGTGCTGAAAACCGGACCGCACGTGTGCGGGTCGAGATGTTTTCGATCGGCAGGATCGCCCGCAGATCCAGCGTCAATTTCTCACCTGTCTCAAGACTGCCCTGCATCTGCTGGCCCACAGCCAAAGAGGTAACCAGTCGCGCGGGCACGCTTGCCTGTACCTCGAAAGAGTCAATATCCAACAGGCGTACAACGGGGCTTCCTGCCTGAATATAGGCTCCAGGGATTGTGTTTACCTCGATAACTGCCCCCGAGAACGGAGCGCTGATCGAGCTGCGGTCAAGTTGATAGCGGGCTTCGGCCACCTGTGCCTCGATACTTTTCTGGCGGGCGTTCGCCTCGGCCAACTGCGACCTTGCTTCGAGCAGATCTGCCTCGGCCTCGTCAAAGCGGCCCTGACTGAACGCAGTAGAGCCGCGCAACGCTTCGGTTCGCGTGAAAACCGTACTTGTACGATCAACCCGCAGTGTTGCCGTTGCAATCGCAGCACGGGCTTCGGCCATCTGCGCCTCAGCCTGAGCCAGAAGGATGGTCAGCAATTCAGCGTCCAACTCTACCAGCAGGTCACCCTGCGACACGCGCGTTCCAGCCAGAACATGCACCTTGTCGACATTGCCTGCGACACGACTTGCAACCGCACCATCACGAGAGGTGACGATTTCAGCAAAAACAGGCACAGTTTCCGTCAGTTCACGGATTTCCACGGCCTGAACGCCCACAGCCGCGGGGCGGCCTTGTGACAACGATGATCCTGCTGACAAGAGCAACGAAGTCGCTGCGACGGCAAACAGTTGCCCGATAATGCGCATGATACAAACTCCACTTCCAACGCTACCAGATAGGGCGGCAATCCACAGTTCAATCACACTTGGATATTTAAGCTATCCCAAACGCAAGCTATACTACGAATGGGGCTTGTTCCACAAAACCTGTGGGGGACAGTTTGATAGCTGAAGTGCATGAGCACACCCATACCCCCGACCTACAAATCCACGAACTGGCCCGCCTACAACGATGCGCTCAAACGTCAGGGGCCGATGACGATCTGGTTCAACCCCGAAATGTGCCGGGACGCCGCGCCTACCGGCAAGCCTGGGCGACGGCCAACCTATAGTGATGCTGCTGTCCAGACGTGCTCGACTATGAAAGTGCCCTTCGGGATGGGTCATGGCAGAACCCCAGCTGTAGAGCACCCAAACCATGCCAGCCCGAGCACCAAGGTGGACCTGTCACGTTTTGTGCCGCTCCGAGTGCTCGTTTTAGCCACTTTCCTTTCGAAAGCGACGGGGCTTTCCCAACCCAATGCCGAGTGTCGGTGGCGCGGATTATAAAAGCCGTTGATGTATTCGACGATCGCCATCCCGGCCTGCCTGCGGGTGTCGCGGGTGTCGCGGGTGTCCCGCCAGATCAGCTCTGCCTTGATCGTTTTGAAGAACGTCTCAACCGCTGCAGTATCATCGCAATTTCCTTTTCCGCTCATCCATTGCCCGGCAGTGCATGTTTCCATGCACGAGAGGGGAAGCCTTGAACCCGTTCTTGCGAAGGATCTTCGGGCAATCATGCGAGCAGTATTAACTGCCACGGTCGGTATGATGGATGCAGCCCTCGGGCGGTGTCCTGAATGCGATGGCCATCTTCAACGCCCGGATCGCCAGATCACGCTTCATGCGGTTGCTAACCGCCCAACCGATAACGCGCCGGGAATGCAGATCCAGGATCACAGCCAAATAAAGCCAACCTTCACGCGTCC
>JBLHUT010000230.1:0-5653 GCA_047629975.1 Paracoccaceae bacterium | reverse complement strand
ACAAGAATTCACCATTCCTGAGCAGTTTCAACCCGCTGGTGCGCGAAAGCCGCTCGGGGGCGTCGATGTTCTATTTCTCGACCGGTGACAAGGGCGACCGCGCCGCCGACAGCTTTGTGGCCCAGGTGGCCGACCTGATGGCCGCTCACGCCCCCGGCAACAAACGGCTGGCGGTCGATAAGATCATGGTGTCGGGTTATAAAGCTCTGATTGCCGCGGGTTTTGACGTGTCAGAGGGCGAGGAAGTCACCGAAAAGGCCCGCTCGGTCAAAGGCCCCGACGAAATTCTGGCCATGCGATGTGCCTCGCATGCCTGCGAAACCGCCACCGGATTGATGGAGCAGGCGATGCGCGCGGGCGTGCCCCAAGGCGCCATGTCCGAAGACGACATCTGGTCCGTTTTGCATGCCGAAAACATCCGCCGCGGGGGTGAATGGATCGAAACGCGGCTTCTGGCGTCGGGGCCGCGGACAAACCCGTGGTTTCAGGAATGTGGTCCACGGATTGTCCAGAACAACGAGATCGTCGCCTTTGACAGCGATCTGATCGGCAGCTACGGCATTTGCATCGACATTTCGCGCACGTGGTGGGTCGGTGATCGAAAGCCCCGCGCCGACATGGTTTCGGCGATGCAGCACGCCCACGAGCATATCATGACGAACATGCAAATGCTCGAACCCGGCGTCAACATTCAGGATCTGAGCCGCAACACCCATGTGCTGCACGACCGGTATCAGGCCCAAAAATACGGCTGCCTGATGCACGGTGTGGGCTTGTGTGATGAATGGCCGCTGGTGGCTTATCCTGACAAAATGGTCGAAGGCGCCTTCGATCACGTTCTGGAGCCGGGGATGGTTTTATGTGTCGAGGCGCTTGTGGGAGAGGTCGGTGGCGACTTTTCGATCAAGCTCGAGGATCAGGTCCTGATCACGCCAACAGGGTTCGAAAACCTCACCCGCTATCCCTTTGATGCCGCATTGATGGGCGGTTAGAACCGCACCGCCAGCCCTTTGTGATCCGACACCGGATCGCGGCGCAGCCCGGTTTGCGCACCCACGCCGCGCGGGATCAACGCATAAACCAGCGCAAGCACCACAAAGCCCGACACAACCACCGTCCAAAACAATATCACCGGCTTCGTCCTCGGCTTGTGCCGCATGCGTTGCGTCTCTTGATGCCGCGCCCCGCAATAGCCGGCAAGCGCGATTTCACCATCGCGTGACACTGGCATCAAAGGCTTGGCAGCCACGGCCCCGTTTCGGTAACTGCAACAGATCGAACAAAGGGGCCAACCATGCAGATCGAGCGTATTTCTTTTCCCGGAAGCCACGGCACACCGCTTGCCGCACGGCTGGATTTGCCAGAGGGTCCGGTTCTGGGCACCGCTATCTTTGCCCATTGCTTCACCTGCTCCAAGGACATCCCCGCCGCACGACGCATTTCGGGCCGGCTTGCCGCGATGGGACTGGCCGTTTTGCGGTTCGACTTCACCGGATTGGGACATTCGGAAGGCGAATTCGAGAATACGACCTTCACCTCGAATGTCGGTGATATCACGGCTGCGGCAAACTACCTTTCGGATCGCGATATGGCCCCGCGCCTTTTGGTCGGCCATTCGCTGGGGGGGGCCGCCGTTTTGCGCGCCGCCGGACAAATCGACAGCGTGCGCGCTGTGGTGACGCTTGGCGCTCCGTTTTCGCCCGATCACGTAACCCACAATTTCGCCGATGCCCTGCCTGAAATCGAAGCCAACGGCGTGGCTGACGTCACTCTTGGCGGGCGCCCTTTTCGCATCGGGCATGACTTCGTCAAGGACGTAAGCGCCGAAAAGCTCGGCCCCGCGATCAGCGGATTGAAGCGTGCGCTGCTAGTGATGCACGCCCCGCGCGACGCGGTGGTTGGCATCGAGAATGCAAACCACATCTTTTCGGCCGCCAAACATCCCAAAAGCTTTGTCACACTTGACGATGCCGATCACCTGATCTCGCGGCCCGAGGATGCCGAATATGCAGCACAGGTTATCGCCACATGGGCTGCCCGCTACCTTGACATGCGCCCCCCCGCGCCGCCTGTCGGGGCGCCAGAAGGTGTTGTCCGTATCTCCGAGGCCGATCCCACCGGCTTTTTGCAAGATATCAACTCTGGTCCCGCCCACCATGTTCTGGCCGACGAGCCTCTTGCTTATGGCGGTACCAATCGTGGAATGAGCCCGTACGGGTTTTTGTCGGCGGGTCTGGGGGCTTGTACCTCGATGACCATCCGGATGTACGCCCGCCGCAAAGGCTGGCCGCTTGAACATGTGTCGGTCGATGTCACCCATGACAAAGTCCACGCACAAGATGCCGAACTCGGGGCGGCCCAGATCGACAGCTTCACACGGATCATCCGCCTGACAGGTGCCCTTGACGATGCACAGCGCCACAAGCTGCTGGAGATCGCCGACAAATGCCCTGTGCATCGCAGCCTTGAAAAAGGGGCACGCGTGATCACCCGCGCGGCCTGAACCACTGGACAATCGCGGCACATAAGGTCACCTTCGCACGAAGAATCCGGAGAGCATCATGAGCCCACGCAAGATTATCATCGACACAGACCCCGGGCAGGACGATGCCGTGGCAATCCTTTTGGCCCTTGCCTGCCCTGAGTCGCTTGACCTGCTTGCAATCACATGCGTCGCAGGCAATGTGCCGCTGAATCTTACGGTAAAAAATGCGCGCATTGTCTGTGAGTTAGCCGGAAAACCTGATGTAAAGGTTTATGCCGGTTGTGATCGTCCGCTGGTGCAGCCGCTTGTCACCGCCGAACATGTGCACGGCAAAAGCGGACTGGACGGGATCGCCCTGCCGGACCCGCAAATGCCGGTTCAGCAAGAACACGCCGTCGATGCAATCCTCAGAATCCTGTCTACGGAACCCGCAGGGAGCGTCACGCTGTGCCCGATAGGTCCGTTAACCAACATCGCAACAGCCCTGCAACGCGCACCCGAAACCATGGCGCGTGCCGCAGGTATCGTTTTGATGGGGGGCGCGTATTTCGAGGTTGGCAACATCACGCCCGCCGCCGAATTCAACATCTACGTCGACTCGGAAGCCGCTGAAATAACGTTCAAATCGGGCATCCCGATCACGGTTCTGCCGCTTGATGTGACCCACAAGGCCCTGATCACCCAACCGCGTGTCGATACTTTTGCAGCGCTGGGGACCAAGGTCGGAGAGGCCGTGGCGAGTTGGACGAACTTCTTTGAACGCTACGACAAAGAGAAATATGGCAGTACAGGCGCCCCCTTGCACGACCCGTGCGTCATTGCCTATCTGCTTCGGCCCGATCTTTTTTCGGGTCGTCTGATCAATGTCGAAATCGAAGTGAACAGCCCGCTGACGCGTGGCATGACGGTCGCGGACTGGTGGCGGGTCACCGGACGCCCTGCAAATGCGCTGTTTCTTGGCGACGTGGACGCCGGCGGGTTTTTTGATCTGCTGACCGACCGCCTTGCGCGGCTCTGAGGTATGTCGGCAAAGCTTCACCTCGCCAAGCCCGAGGATCTGGATCGCCTTTTACCGCTGGTTGCCGGCTTTTATGATCAAAGCGGGATCGAGCAAAGTGACGATGCGCGGTACGCGGCCCTCAGGCCCCTACTCGACGGCTTGCCCCACGGTGCGGTCTATCTGATCGGGCCGCGTCGTGCGCCGGTCGGGTATCTGGTGATTTCGTTCGGATACTCCCTTGAATTAGGAGGCATTTATGGCACGCTTGACCAGTTCTACATCCGCCGCGCGGTACGGGGTCGCGGCATGGGGCGCGAAGCACTCAGCGCGCTTTTGCGCACGATGACACAAGCCGGTCTTGTGGCCGTGCATCTTGAAACAGACCGCGAAGAGAGGCTTGGTGACAAGTTGTACAAGCCGCTTGGCTTTACCGCCCGCCCTCACGCGCGGCTTATGACACGGATTTTATAATGTCGCTCGATATTCCCTTCGACAACAGCTATGCCCGCTTACCGGATGTGTTCTTCACACCGACAAATCCTACACCGGTAGATAATCCTGACTTTTTGTTTTTTAACAATGATTTGGCAGAGGAACTTAACCTTAACGCAGAAGACCTTGAAAGCCCCGGAGGTCTTGCTGTGCTGTCGGGAAATACGGTTCCCCACGGAGCGTCCCCGCTGGCACAGGTGTATGCCGGTCACCAGTTCGGCAACTGGGTTCCGCAGCTCGGGGACGGTCGTGCCGTACTTCTGGGCGAGGTCATCGACCGCTTTGGCGTCCGGCGGGACATCCAGCTAAAGGGCGCAGGCCCGACACCGTATTCGCGCATGGGCGACGGGCGGGCATGGCTCGGTCCGGTGCTGCGGGAATATATCGTCTCCGAGGCCATGCATGCCTTGGGCGTGCCCACCACGCGTGCGCTGGCGGCGGTCACTACGGGCGAGCGTGTGTACCGCGAGGCCCTGCTCCCCGGCGCGGTGCTGACGCGCGTCGCGCAAAGCCACATCCGTGTCGGGACCTTTCAATATTTTGCCGCCCGCCGCGATGTTGACGCCCTGAAAGCCCTTACAGATCATGTGATCGCGCGCCATTATCCCGATGCCAAAACGCCGCTGGATCTGCTGCATGCCGTGATCGCCAAACAGGCGCAACTGATCGCGCACTGGATGTCACTTGGATTTATCCACGGGGTGATGAACACAGATAATTGCCAGATTGCCGGCGAAACCATCGACTATGGCCCTTGCGCATTCATGGACGGATTTTCGCCCTCGAAAAGCTTCAGCGCAATCGACCGGAACGGGCGTTATGCCTATGACCAACAGCCCCAGATCGGGGTGTGGAACCTTGCCCAGTTCGCAACCAGCCTGTTACCCCTGATGGGCGAGGATACAGACGCGGCGATCGAATTGGCCACAAAAGCGGTCCACACCTTTCCAGAGCACTATCAAACGGCCTATCTGTCGCTCATGCGTCAGAAAATCGGCCTTACGACATCGCAATCAGGGGATGAGGCGTTGATTGATCAGCTATTGAGCCTGATGGCGGCGCAAGGTGCGGATTTTACGAACACGTTCCGCGGCTTGGCTGACGGTACTGCACGTGACCAGTTCCAAGAGCCCGCAGGATTTGACGACTGGTCAGCGTCCTGGACCGCGCGATTGACCCAAGAGCCCGACAGCGGCGATGTCGCCACCCGCCTGAACCGGTCAAACCCCGCTATCATTGCGCGCAATCACCAGATCGAGGCCGCGATACAAGCCGCTGTGACCGGCGACACCGCCCCCGCAAAGAGACTGCATGCTGCCTTGGCGCATCCGTTTTCCCCCGGCCCAGGCATGGAAGATCTGGCGCTTGCGCCAGCCGCCACCGAAGCTGTGACCCAAACCTTCTGCGGGACATGAGATCTGTGAACCGCCCCCGGTTTGCCGGTGGCTGATTACTTTTTGTCATGCGACCACATCTAACGTGTCTAGCTGTTCATAGAGATGTGGTCCTGCTTTTTAGGACAGGTTTGCGGCTTGGCTAAGATGCATCCGGTTTGCATTCATGCCACTTTTCGTGTCTCCGCTTGGGTGAAGTGTGCGGTGTCAGGTGTTCGCTTATCAAGGGCGGTGTGAGGGCGCTCTGAGTTGTAGAACCCGATCCAGTTATCGATGATCCGT
>JBLHUT010000229.1:0-5758 GCA_047629975.1 Paracoccaceae bacterium | reverse complement strand
GACGACTTCACCGGATCCAGTGATCTTGCCAATACGCTTGCCAAACAGGGGATGCGCACGGTGCAATACACCGGCGTCCCCGACACACCCGCCGCAGCGGATGTGGAGGCAGGCGTTGTCGCGCTCAAATCGCGCTCGGTCCCCGTGGCCGAGGCGGTAAGACAATCGCTGGAGGCGCTTGCGTGGTTGCGCGCCCAAGGCTGCACGCAGTTCTTCTTCAAGTATTGCTCGACGTTTGATTCCACCCCCGAAGGGAACATCGGCCCCGTGGTCGACGCGCTGGCCGACGCGTTGAAAGCAGATCGCGTGATCGTTTGCCCCGCCTTTCCGGGCACGGGACGGTCGATTTATCAGGGGCATCTGTTTGTCAAAGACATGCTGCTGAGCGAAAGCGGGATGCAGAACCATCCGCTGACCCCGATGACAGACCCCGACATCCGCCGCTGGCTGCGCCCGCAGACCGCGCACCCGGTCGGGCATATCGCCGCCGAAACCGTTTTTGAGGGCGCCGACGCCATTCGTCACGCGCTTGGCACGCAGCACGCAAGCGGCGCGCGCCTGATCGTGGTTGATGCCCTGCGCGACGCCGATCTGATGCAGATCGGGGCGGCGGCAAACGGATTGCCGTTGGTGACAGGCGGCTCTGGTGTCGCCCTTGGGCTGCCTGCCAATTTTGCGAAAGCCGGCCTGATCTCGGGGCACGGCACCACGTGGCGGGGGCAGGTTGGAAAATGCGTCGCCTTGTCGGGCTCGTGCTCCAATGCCACCCGCGCGCAGGTTGCCCTGCACGCACAATCGCACCCGACATTCGAAATCGACGCCGCCGCCGTGATCGAGGGGCGCCTTGGGGCGCGCGATGTCGCCGACTGGCTGATTGCCACTGACGGGCTGCCGCTGGCCTACAGCTCCGCCGACCCGGCCGTTGTGACACAGATGCAATCGCGCTTCGGGCGCGAGCGTTCCGCCGGCGCGATCGAGGCGCTTTTTGCGCAAACCGCCCGCCTGCTGGTCGAGGCCGGTATCACCGGCATCCTGACCGCAGGGGGCGAGACCTCGGGTGCCGTGGTCGAGGGCCTGTCGCTTCGGGACCTTCAGATCGGTCCCGAGATCGACCCCGGCGTGCCAGCCTTGCGGGCCGGAGACGCGCTTGTGCTGGCGCTCAAGTCAGGCAATTTCGGCGCGCCAGATTTCTTCACCAAGGCCGCCGCGGTCCTTGCCGGAGACGCCCGATGAACGACACCCGCCTGCGCGAACAGATGTGCACGTTGGCCAGATCCTTGTACGATCGGGGCCTGACCAGTGGCAGCACGGGCAATATCTCGGTGCGCACGCCGGACGGAGGGATGCTTGTCTCTCCGACAGGCACAAGTTTCGGGCGCCTTGATCCGGCCCGGTTGAGCCGCTTTAACGGGCGCGGCATCTTGATCGCCGGCGACCCGCCAACCAAAGAGATGGACCTGCACACAGCATTTTATGACACCCGCAGCAGCGCGCATGCTGTGGTGCATCTGCATGCGTGCCATTCAGTGGCCTTTTCGATGATGCCCGATGCCAACGAGGATGATTTCCTGCCGCCGTTGACGCCGTATTCGATCATGAAACTGGGTCGGGTCAAGCTGTTGCCGTTCTTTCGGCCCGGCGATCCCGCGATGGGACAGGCCGTGCGCGGGCTGGCGGGGAAACGTTCGGCGGTGATGCTGGCCAATCACGGGCCTGTGGTGGCTGGAAAAGACCTTGAGGCCGCGTGCAACGCCATTGAAGAACTCGAAGACACCTCAAGGCTGGCGATGATGATGCGCGGGCTTAACCCGCGGATGCTGAACGTAGACCAGGTCGCGGATCTGATAACGCATTTTGACGTGGAGTGGGACGATTGACCGATTTTTCAGCCAACCTTGGCTTTTTGTGGGCCGATCTGCCCTTGCCACAGGCCATCCGTGCCGCAAAGGCCGCAGGGTTCGACGCGGTTGAATGCCATTGGCCCTATGCGTTTGACGCCGGTGACGTGGCCGCCGCCCTTGCCGAGACGGGCCTGCCGATGCTGGGGCTCAACACGCGGCGCGGGGATGTGACGGCAGGCGAGAACGGGCTGTCGGCCCTGCCTGACCGTGTGACAGACGCGCGGGCCGCAATCGACGAGGCGATTGCCTATGCGGAGCGTATCGGTACGCCCAACATTCACGTGATGGCCGGTTTCGCCCAAGGCCCCGAGGCACATGCGACCTTTGTGTCCAACCTTGGCTATGCCTGCGCCAAAGCCGCCGGGACTGGCATCACGATCCTGATCGAACCGCTTAACCGCTATGACGCGCCGGGTTATTTTCTGTCAACGACCGGACAGGCACGCCGCCTGATCGAAGAGGTGACCGCCCCGAACCTGAAGCTGATGTTCGATTGCTATCACGTCCAGATGACCGAGGGCGATCTGAGCCACCGGATTGCCGAACTGATGCCGATTATCGGTCATGTGCAATTTGCCTCGGTGCCCGATCGCGGAACGCCTGATCACGGCGAAATAAGCTATCAGTATCTGTTTCACCTGCTGGGCGAGCTTGGCTATGATGCTCCGTTGGGGGCTGAATACAAACCCGTCGGACCAACCAGCGGCACCTTGGGCTGGATGGAACAATTGCGTTGACAACAGGCCACGGGCGGCTGTGCGTTTCGGGGTAACTCCGGCAGCTCTGGAACTGTCGCCGATTGCAGGTATAGTCGGGCACACGGGGTGGGATAAAAACAGGGTTACCCCTGTTTTCACAAAGGGGTGACAGCGTGAAAATTGTTGTAATGGGGGCTGGCGTCATTGGCGTGACAACAGCCTATTATCTTGCCAAGCAGGGTGCCGAGGTCGTCGTTCTTGACCGTCAGGCCGGCCCCGGCCTTGAAACCAGCTATGCCAATGCCGGTGAATTGTCCTACGGGATGACCTCGCCCTGGGCCGCTCCGGGTGTTCCGGTAAAGGCGCTTAAATGGTTATTCATGAAGCGTCGTCCACTGTTTATCTGGCCGTTGATCAGCCCTGAAATGTGGAAATGGTCCGCCCAGATGATCACCAATTGCAACGACGAAAGCTATGCCATCAACAAAGGCCGGATGGTACGCGTGTCAAACTACAGCCGTGACGTGATGCCCGATCTCATCGCGGAAACCGGTATCGAATACGAGGGCCGCGCCCAAGGCACCTTGCAGCTTTTCCGCACCAGCAAACAGCTCAAAGGCTCGAAGGCGGATCAGGACATTCTTGCTGAATACGACTCGCCTTTCGAGGTTCTGGACCGCGAGGGATGCATCGCCGCCGAACCCGCACTGGCGCAGGTCAGGGAAAAATTCGTGGGCGGGCTGCAAATGACTGCCGACCGCACCGGCGATTGCCGCCTGTTCACTGTGGCACTTGCCAAAAAGGCCGAAGAGCTGGGGGTTCAGTTCCACTACGGGCAGACAATCGAGGGCATCGCCATCGAGCGTGGCCGCGTGGCCGGAGTTGATACCGACAAGGAAGGGCGCGTGACCGGCGACGCTTATGTCTGTGCCATGGGCAGCTATGCCACCCGCGTGCTCAAACCTATCGGACTTGGCCTGCCGGTGTATCCTGTCAAAGGCTATTCGGTGACACTGCCGGTGACCGATGATGCCTTTGCGCCGCAATCAACGATCATGGACGAAACCCACAAGGTTGCGATCACACGGTTGGGCGACCGGATCAGGGTTGCCGGCACCGCCGAAATCGCGGGCTATTCCCACCGCCTTGGTCCTCATGCCACCGACACGGTGCGCCACGTCATTTCCGACCTGTTCCCCAAGGGCGGCGATATCGAGCAATGCGAAGGCTGGACCGGACTGCGCCCGATGACCCCCGACGGCACACCGGTTTTGGGAAAGACGTTTTACGACAACCTTTTTCTGAACACCGGCCATGGCACGTTGGGGTGGACGATGGCGTGCGGCTCCGGTCGGGCCGTGGCCGATGTTGTATTGGGCAAAACTCCCGAAATCTCGTTTGACGGGCTGACGGCCGACCGCTACGGGTTGCGCCCTTAACACGTGAAGCTGCGCGCGCTAGCTCCAGCGCGCAGGCGTGCGGCTCAAGAATGCGTCGATGCCGTGCGCGGCCTCCTCGCCCTCCCACGTATCCGCAAGGCGCCGGATGGTGTCGTCGATCACGGCGGCATCAATCCGCGGCCCAAGACTGCGCGCCAGCGATTTGGAGGCACCTACGGCTTGTGGAGCGACCGACAGATACGGCACAACTTCAGCTTCGATCGCAGCATCAAGAGCGTCATCCGCCACCACGCGCGCCACAATGCCCAGATCCCGCGCCTCGGCTGCGTCGAAAATCCGCGATGACATGAACACACGCCGCGCAGGCCCCTCGCCCATCCGTGCCACAACATAGGGGCCGATCGTGGCAGGGATCAGGCCCAACCGCGTTTCGGTAAACCCGAACCGGCACGACGCCGCCGCAATCGCCACATCGCACACACACGCCAGCCCCACGCCGCCGCCATACGCCCCGCCATGCAGACGCCCGATCAGCGGCGTCGGCATTTCGTTCAACGCATTGAGCATCATCGCCAGCTTTCGCGCCTCGGCCATACGCTCTGTACGATCGGCGGAAATCTGGGCCTGCATCCAAGCCAGATCACCGCCCGCGCAGAACACCTTGCCAGCGCCTGACAGCACAATGGCGCGAGTCGAGTCCCTTGCCCCAAGATCATGCGCCAAACCGGTCAGTTCAGCAATCATCAGCGCCGACAGCGCGTTTCGTTTTGCCGGCAAGTCCAGCGTGACATAGGCCACACCGCGCGCGTCGCGCGTGATCGAAAGTGTCTCGTAGCTCATGATCGGGTCGTCCTTAACGTCTTGGCAAAGCCGGCTGCCTGCTCAAGTTTTTCAAAATCCAGCCCGGTGTCGAACCCCAATGTCCGCAACCGCGCCGCAACCGCTTCGGTGGCAACATTGCCCGCGGCACCCGGCGCAAAGGGACATCCCCCCAAGCCACCAACCGCCGCATCGAACACCCGCAACCCCAAGGACAGGCTTGCCTCGATATTGGCAATCGCACGCCCTGCGGTGTCGTGATAATGCCCCGCAAGGTGCGCCACCGGAACGCGCCCGCCGACAGCCTTCAGCATCGCGGTGATCGTGTCGGGTGTACCGGCCCCGGTCGTGTCTCCAAGGCTTACCTCGTAGCACCCCATGGCATGCAGACGCGCAGCCACAGCCGCCACATTCTCTGGTGGGGTCGGCCCGTCATAAGGGCACACCGCAACACACGACACATAGCCCCGCACACGAACGCCCGCCGCCTGCGCCGCAGCAACGACCGGTGCAAACCGCGCCATACTTTGAGCGATAGAGCAATTGATATTCTTCTGGCTGAACCCTTCGGACGCCGATGCAAAGATCGCGACCTCGTCGGCCCCTGCCGCCATCGCCGCCTCAAAACCCTGAATATTCGGCGTCAGCGCCGCATATGCCACCCCCGGCATGCGTGCAATTCCGCCAAGCACCTCGGCCGCGTCTGCCATTTGTGGCACCCATTTGGGACTGACGAAACTTGTCACCTCGATCCGCAAAAAGCCGCAACCCGACAGCATATCTACCAACGCGATCTTGTCTTGTGTCACGATCTGGCGCGGTTCGTTCTGTAACCCGTCGCGCGGGCCCATTTCAAAAATCGAGACCTGCTCGGTCATTGGATTACGCCTCCCTCACCGGCCCGGCAACCATAACGCCAGTTGCGGAAACGCGATCAACA
>JBLHUT010000228.1:0-5800 GCA_047629975.1 Paracoccaceae bacterium | reverse complement strand
TCCAGATTTGAAACCTACATCGCCACGCACAGGTAGAAGGACAGATTCCCATGGGTTCCGACCCCTTATTCATTGTCGTTGTGATCGCCGCGCTAATCGTTGCAGGTATTTTGCTGGTTGGCATTGCCGGCTTTGGCAAGGGTGGCGACTTCAACCGGAAACACGCAAACAAGCTGATGCGGTACAGGCTCGCCGCCCAGTTTGTTGCAATTATTCTAATTATGGTCTTCGTGACCCTTCAACGAGGAGGCTGAGGCAATGATCGTACTGTCAAAAATCTATACACGAACCGGCGACAAGGGCGATACCGCGCTTGGCAACGGAAATCGCGTAGCCAAGCATTCACAAAGGGTTACGGCCTATGGCACCGTCGATGAGTGTAACGCGACGCTGGGCATGGCGCGACTGCACGCAACAGGGGCAATCGATGCGCAGCTGGCAATGATCCAGAATGATCTTTTTGATCTCGGAGCCGACCTTTGCCGCCCCGATATGGAACAAGACGCCGACGCGCCCTACCCTCCGCTACGCATGACACCCGGACAGGTCGACCGTCTCGAGGCCGAGATCGACGCGATGAACACCGCTCTGGAACCGCTCCGCAGCTTCGTGTTGCCCGGCGGATCGGCACTTGCCGCCCACCTACACCTGTGTCGCACCGTGTCACGACGCGCCGAACGCCTGACTGTGGAACTGGCAACCGTCGAAACGGTCAACTCCGCGGCTCTGAAGTATCTGAACCGCTTGTCCGACTGGTTTTTTGTGGCGTCCCGCATCGCCAACAATGACGGAAAAGAGGATGTCCTTTGGGTTCCCGGCGCAAACCGCTAGCCCGAAAAATTCACTCATAACCGCCGATTGCTCCCGGGCCCGCAGGCGGACATGTCCGCCTGCCACGCCCAACACAACAGCAAGCGGCCGTGGCCGCGTTCCGCGTTGTGGCGGGAGCCCACCGGTTTGTGCCATGCAAAACACCCATATCCGGAAAAACGCCGCGTCCGGGGCCTGAATGCGTCGTTTTCCCCCTGTCCGACCAGCGCTCCAAACGCTAACTAATAAGCAACTTTTGTTTACAAACCCAAGGAGCCACGCAGATGAAGGTGATTGTCCCCGTCAAGCGCGTGATTGACTATAACGTGAAAGTCCGTGTGAAATCGGACGGCACGGGCGTTGATCTTGCCAATGTGAAAATGTCGATGAACCCTTTCGACGAAATCGCTGTCGAAGAAGCCATCCGGCTTAGAGAAGCGGGTAAGGTCGACGAGATTATCGCCGTCTCCATCGGTGTGAAACAGGCCCAAGAGACACTTCGGACCGCGCTGGCGATGGGCGCCGACCGTGCGATCCTCGTGGTGGCCACCGATGACGTGCAAACCGACATCGAGCCGCTGGCCGTTGCCAAGATCCTCAAGGCTCTGGTGGAAACCGAAGGGGCCGGGTTGGTACTTTGTGGCAAGCAGGCGATCGACAACGACATGAACGCCACAGGTCAGATGCTGGCGGCCCTTCTGGGGTGGTCACAGGCAACCTTTGCCTCTGATGTGGATATCGACGGCGACCACGCCACAGTCACACGCGAAGTCGATGGCGGCCTCCAGACGATCAAGGTCAATATGCCTGCCATCATCAGCGTCGATCTGCGCTTGAACGAGCCACGCTACGCCTCGCTTCCCAACATCATGAAGGCAAAGCGCAAACCACTGGACGAAAAAACTCCGGCTGATCTTGGCATCGACGTCGCACCCCGCCTGCAAGTGGTAAAAACAAGCGAGCCCGCGACACGTGCCGCTGGCGTCAAGGTCGGCTGCATCGACGAGCTGATCGCGAAACTCAAAGACGAAGCAGGAGTAATCTGATGGCTGTTCTTTTGATCGCCGAAGTCGTGTCAGGCGAACTGGCAATGGATGCAACCGCAAAGGCGCTAACCGCTGCAAGGCAACTGGGCGACGTCACCGTCCTTTGCGCCAACGCAGGATGCGCGAACGCGGCAAAAGATGCTGCGACACTTGACGGCGTAACGTCGGTTTTGTGCGCGGATGATGCAGCCTACGGCCATGATATGGCAGAGCCGCTTGCGGCCCTGATCGTGTCAATTGCGGGTGGTTATTCGCATATCGTCGCTGCTGCGACGTCAACATCGAAAAACGTCCTGCCCCGTGTTGCCGCCCTTCTTGATGTCATGATCCTGTCAGAGGTCACTGCCATCGTGTCCGCCGATACGTTCGAGCGCCCGATTTATGCCGGTAACGCACTACAGATCGTCACCTCGTCGGATCCGATCAAGGTCATGACGGTGCGGACCGCTAATTTCGACCTCACTGGAACCGGAGGTTCCGCTAAGATGACGTCACTGGATGCTGTCGCAAACCCCGGCCTGTCCGATTGGGTCGAAGACAAGGTCGCAGCCTCTGACCGCCCCGAGCTGACAAGCGCCGGCATCGTTGTGTCCGGCGGGCGCGGGCTTGGCAGTGAAGAGCAGTTTGCGATCATTGAACAGCTTGCCGACAAATTGGGTGCAGCTGTTGGTGCCTCGCGGGCTGCGGTTGATTCGGGCTATGCACCGAACGATTGGCAGGTCGGACAGACCGGCAAAGTCGTCGCACCGGACCTTTATATCGCCGTGGGCATTTCTGGCGCGATCCAGCACCTCGCCGGCATGAAAGACAGCAAGATCATCGTGGCCATCAACAAAGACGAAGAAGCCCCGATTTTTCAGGTTGCCGACTACGGTCTGGTCGCAGACCTGTTCGACGCCGTTCCGGAGTTGATCGGAAAACTCTGATTTCGCGCCCTGCGCTCACAAACCAAAACGCCCGCCCGGAAGATATCCGAGGCGGGCGTTACTGTCTTTGACAGGCAAAGGTCAGTCTTTGCCGACAATTCCCATAAGAATCGGCATCAGTGCTTGCGCCGCCCGCAGATGTGCCACGGGTGGCAGCACAAGCTGCGGGCTCGCCGCCTCCAGGTCGGTGCAGACAAGGCCGCTTAATCCTGGTACCAGCCCCGATGGCTCAGCCACAATCTCAGCATAACGCACCATCTCGACACCCAGCGTCGAAATCATTTTCTGAGTTACAAATAACGGCTCTTCACCAAACTCCGAAAACAGCGAATCGTCATCGGCAGGTGGCACCTCGGCCATCCACAGCAAAACAACAGGCGTGTTGATCTGGTCCAAAAGCACATGCATCCGCTTGACCCAGACGTCGCGCAAATCATCGACAATGATTCTGAACCTTTGTGACGATTGATCCGCGATTGTGCGCAGCAAATGCCGTGTGAAATTGATCTCGGCAAAGTCGAGCGTTGGAAATATGCTCTGCAATAGGGCCGTTGGCTTGATAAATCGGTCATTCCGTCGTGGATGGACGGAGTAGAACCGGTTTGAAATGTTTTGTGCTCCGGTGATCTGCACCACCGTAAAGACCGCATCATTTGCCAACCCTATCAAAACCGCATCACCCAAAAATAGATCGACGCTGGCATTGACCGCACCCAAATTGACCACAGGCATGTCCAGCTCTGCTTCAATAAGGCTTGGAAACGGATTGGCTATAAATTTGCCATAGGCCTCCGAGCCTCCGATCACCACCCCGAAGGGATCATCCAGTTTCCGTTCCGGCCCCCGAAACAAAATTCGAGACCCTCGATATCTACAAGGAGCATAGTCAAGACCACCCTCCCCAAAGGACGCAAAAGACATCCTGTTACCCCGCATTTATACTCACCCTCGACCTCTATGCCCCAGCGGGGTTTCCGAATTGCTAAACCGTCAAATTGAGATAGCTTCGCACCCACGGCCCTATTGTCACGCATCAAGCGAAAGGGCTGGGCAGATGGAGATTGAACGCGTTGGGGTCGTTGGTGCGGGCCAGATGGGCAATGGCATTGCACATGTTTTCGCACTTGCCGGTTATCATGTTGTTCTGAACGATATCGAGCAGGAAACACTAGATAAAGCCGTCGCCGGAATTCGCACCAACCTTGATCGTCAGGTGAGCCGCGACAAGATTTCCGAGGATGAAAAAGAGGCAGCACTGGCCCGCATCACCACCACACTTGTGTTGCCTGACTTGGGCAATACAGATCTGATCATCGAAGCTGCAACAGAGCGGGAAGCCCTGAAAACCGCTATTTTTACAGAGCTTTTGCCCTATTTGCAGCCCCATACCATTCTTACTTCCAACACCTCGTCTATTTCGATCACGCGACTTGCATCCCGCACCGACCGGCCCGAACGGTTCATGGGCTTTCACTTCATGAACCCCGTGCCGTTGATGCAACTCGTGGAGTTGATCCGCGGCATTGCCACCGACGAGCCAACATTCAAAACCTGCAAGGGCGTGGTCGACCGACTTGGAAAAACGGCCGCCACATCAGAAGATTTCCCCGCATTCATCGTCAACCGTATCCTTATGCCTATGATCAACGAGGCCGTTTATACGCTTTATGAAGGGGTCGGCTCGGTCGCCTCTATCGATTCTTCGCTTAAACTGGGTGCAAATCATCCAATGGGTCCGCTGGAATTGGCTGATTTTATCGGGCTTGATACCTGTCTGGCGATTATGAATGTGCTGCATGACGGGCTTGCCGATACAAAATATCGCCCCTGTCCACTTTTGACAAAATATGTCGAAGCAGGATGGCTTGGCCGGAAAACCAATCGCGGATTCTATGATTATCGTGGCGAAGTCCCTGTTCCGACACGGTAAGTCAACAAAAGGCCCACCAACTCAGATCGGGTTGGCGGCCTTTTTATATTGGCTATAGATCAAACCGCGTCTTCAGCCTCGCTGCAACTCGGCAGAGATTCGTGCCGCCTCTTCTGGAGCAAGGCGCGGCGGGTGCCAATCACGGCCCGGTGCTGCCGCCAAAAGCATCTTTGTGTACTCGTGCTTGGGGTTGTTGAACACATCGTCGGCTGTGCCGAACTCGACCATGACACCTTTTTGCATAACCGTAATGTAATCTGAAATCTGGGCAGCAACGCGCAAATCGTGTGTGATAAAAATAATCGCAATCTGTAGCCGCTCTTGCAACTCGTTCATAAGGCGCAAAACCTGCTTTTGCACACTCAGATCAAGCGCAGAGACACTTTCATCGGCAATCACCACATCAGGCTCCATCGACAATGCGCGCGCCACGCCTATCCGCTGCCGCTGTCCGCCCGAAAAGTTCCGAGGTGTGCGATAAAATGCTTCGGGTTGCAGACCAACCATTTCGAGCAATTGAATGGCGCGGTCTTTCGCTTCAGACGCTGACACCCCCCGCAGAATCGGGCCACGCGTAATGATGTCGCCCACCGTTTTCGTCGGGTTAAGCGATCCGTAGGGATCTTGGAAAATCATCTGGATCAACCGGCGACTGTCTTGCAACGTTGCCCCCTTGAGGCCCAGAAAATCTTGTTCGTTGATGATTATGTTGCCCGACGTCGGTTCAATCAAACGGATCAGAGCCTTGGCCAATGTGGATTTTCCGGAACCGGATTCACCAACAACCCCAAGGGTTTCCCCCGAGCGCAGTACGAAACTTGCATCGTTGAGCGCATGCACTTGCTTGGAGCCCGATCCATAAACCTTATGCAGGTGCTTTGCCTCGACCTTGGGTGGGTCGGTACGTGTTTTATCCGGCATACGCGTGGTTTCCAGTGCCGGCATCGCATCGACCAGCAGCTTGGTGTAATCCTGTTGCGGGTGCATCAGAATCTGCTCTGCCGGCCCCTGTTCGATCACCTCGCCCCAGCACATCACCGCCACCCGATCGGCAATATCGGCCACCACCCCGAAATCATGAGTAATAA
>JBLHUT010000227.1:0-5810 GCA_047629975.1 Paracoccaceae bacterium | reverse complement strand
TCGGTGCATGCCGAAAGCCCGACCACAGCCAGCAAAACGATCGCCTTAACTGTAAAACCTGTCATCAATTCAATCCTGTAAATGCTATATTTATCTGCTCAAAAAGCGCTTTTTTCTACGCCTTGCAAGGATTGTATCACGGCTGTGCGGGCTTGGAAACATTAGGGAAGCAACGGGGACCATGCCGGATCCGACGCTCCGCCCGGCGTTGGCACCCGTTTGAGGTTGCGCCCCGAAATATCCACCGAATAAAGCGCCGAGGCCCCTGCCGCGCCGGTGCTTTCGCGGGTGAACATCAACACCCGCCCGTTCGGCGCCCATGTAGGCCCCTCCTCAAGTGCCGAGGCCGTCAACAGACGCTCCTCCGAGCCGTCCACCCGCATCACACCGATATGAAACCGGCCCGCGTTCTGCTTTGTGAACGCAATCAGATCTCCGCGCGGCGACCACACCGGTGTACCGTACCGCCCCGGCCCAAAGCTGATCCGGCGCGGCTCTCCGCCGCTTTCGGGCATCACATAAAGTTGCTGCGACCCCGAACGGTCACTTTCGAACACGATGCTACGACCATCGGGCGAAAAGCTTGGCGCGGTTTCGATCGAGGGCGCCGACGTCAGGCGCGTCGCCCCGCCGCCACGCACATCAAGTGTGTAGATATCGGTATTGCCCCCTTGAGACAGCGAATACACCACCCGCTGTCCGTCGGGACCAAAGCGCGGCGCAAACGACATCGTACCGGGCTGGTCCGACAGCACACGCCGCTGAACATTGCCCACATCCATGACGTAAATCTTGGGAAACCCGGACTCATAGCTGGTGTAAAGCACCTGATCGCCCAACGGCGAAAACCGCGGCGCAAGCACCAGCGAGGTACTGTCGGTCAGATAGGCCACGTTCGCGCCGTCATAATCCATCACCGCCAACCGCTTCAATCGGGCGTTCTTTGGCCCGTCTTCGGCAACGAACACAACGCGGCTGTCGAAATATCCACCCTCGCCAGTGATCCGTGCATAGACCTGATCAGCCAGCTTGTGTCCGATGCGCCGCCAGCTGTTGGTGGACCCGCCCAGTTGCAGGCCGTCTCCCAACGGGCTTTCGGCGTAAATATCGAACAGCCGGAACTTGACCGTGACGCGCCCCCCCTGCCCGACGGCCACCTCTCCGGTGACCAACGCCTGTGCGTTGATCGCCTTCCAGTCGGAATAACGGACCGGCGCATCAAAGGGCGCGCTCCCGTCGATAAAGGCACTTTGCGGGATCGCGCGGAACAAGCCCGTGCCAACCAGATCCTCGGAAACGACCTGTGCCAGATCGCGCGCGATCTGTGCCGCCGCCGGCGTTTGCGCGGTAAAGGCCGCGACCGCCACAGGAAGCGGCTCGATGACGCCTTCGGTGATCTCGATCCGCAAGGGGCCGGTTTGTGCGGATCCGGGACCCGCCAACCCCACACAAAGACACGCCAGTGCCAGAATTCGGGCAAATGTCATTTTATCCTCATCTTTTCAGGGTTGAAAACGATCTCGATATCGCGCCACTGCGCGTATTTTTCTGCCGGCAGCGCAAACCCGTCGGCACCGCAGCGGATCAGCGCGCGCCGTGCCGCCTCAAAGGCTTGCTGCGTCGCCGCATCATTGCCCCCTGACGCCTCCAACAAGCGGATCGTGCCCGCATCGGGTGTTGCGTCCTGCTTCATGGTGACCCCGACCATGACCGTCACCCGCAACGCATCTGTCGACAACGATCCCACGTTCCAGCACCGCTGGACACTTATCCGAAGCGCGTCTTTTTCTCCGCCAGTAAGCGGTGGACCTGCCAAAACCAGAGCGTCCGAAGGCGCCGTCTCGGGGATAGTCTCTGTGTTGGTCTCGGGGGGGGCTGTCGCCTCTTCCACAGCCGTGGCGATCGCATCGGCCAAGCCGTCGCCGGCGACAGCTTCAGGAGGCTCGGCCACAGGCCGGGGCGGCACAGGGTCCACAGCAGCCGGCGGCGCGGCGGCGACAACCGGCACTGCCGGACGGGACTTGGGCCGCAAAGACACACTTGGTGCCAGAACACGCGCGCCGGGCTGCTCTGCCTCGGTGACAATTTCGGGGGCGGCTTCTTGGGGGGCGGCGGCGGTTTGTGGTGGTTGCGGGGCCTGAACCTGCGGCAGGGCGTCGGGCTGTACGGCCTCGCGCAGGCTGTCGGCAATCTCGGCCTCGGGCGGCGGAGGCGGCGCCGGTGCGGGGGCCACACGCGGGGCTGCCTGCGCCTTTGGTGCATCGTTGTTCAGGTTAAGAAGAGGCGCGCCGCCTTCGGGTGCCGGAGCAACAGGCAAGGTCGGGGCCACGTCAGTCACATCGGCCCGCGGAACAGGAGCAAGCGCCGACAGGTCCGGCGCAGGGTCGGGGCGGGCTTGTTGAAGCGCGTCCGGCGCGAGCGGTGTCGCCGGAGCAGGCGCAGGCGCATCGCGCTGCGGCAGCGACGGTGCGGTTGCGGCATCAGGCGCGCGCGGGGCGACGGGTTGCGCAGCTTGGGTTACCGGCGCCCGGTCAACCGGCGTGTTCGTCAGCGCCGCAAATTCGACGCCGCTCATGACAGTTACTTCCGTAAACTCCAGCGGAGGCAAGCGGTTGTGACTGTCAAACACACCTGCCAGCATGGCCCACCCGATCACCAAAAGATGCCCGGCCCCAGAGATGTATGTTCCGGTCTGCACAGCAGATCACCCGCCAGATCCGGTTTGACCCGCGCCAGAGCCCTCCGGGCGATCACCATCCAGACGGGAACCATCAAGACGGGGACCACCACTGTCCGTCACCAATCCGATATTGTTGAACCCGCTTGCATTCAACGCCCCCATGATCACCGCGACCTGCCCGTACGCAATACTGGCATCGGCGCGCAGATACACACGGTCATCCTGCCGTTCGGCAGAAATCGCGCGCAGCTTTGAAATAAGCTCCTCTTGCGCAACCGGCGTCTCCATCAGTACGACCTCGCCCTGTGCTGTCAGCGTGATGGTCAGCGGCTCCTCCTGTTCAGACGGAAGAGCCGAGGCCGCCGTTTCGGGCAACTTTACCGGCACACCCACCGTCAACAACGGGGCCGCAACCATAAAGATGATCAACAACACGAGCATCACATCCACAAAAGGTGTGACATTGATTTCCGACATCGCCGCAGAGCGCCCCTTGCGCCGCCGCCGCGTACCGGTCCCACGCCCCCGCCCGCCTTGTGTGGTGCCTGAACCACCCATCGTTCAGGCGTCCAACTGGCGCGAAAGTATGGTTGCAAATTCATCGGCAAAACTCTCGTAGCCACCAATGATCCGGTCGCTGTCAGCACTGAGCTTGTTATAGAACACCACCGCCGGAATCGCGGCCAAAAGGCCCAAAGCCGTCGCCAAAAGAGCCTCGGCAATACCCGGCGCCACAACGGCAAGGTTCGTGCTTTGCGAAATCGCAATCTGCTCGAACGCGTGCTTGATGCCCCAGACCGTGCCAAAAAGCCCCACGAACGGCGCGGTTGACCCGACCGTCGCCAGAAAGGACAAACCGCCATTCAACTGCTCGGCCTCTTTTGCGATCGCCACATCCATTGACCGGTCGATCCGCGCGGTGGCCCCGGCAATCAGTGCGCCGTCCTGTTTGTGACTGCGTCGCCACTCCATCATTCCAGCCGCAAATATCCGCTGGCTTTGTCCTGACGGCGCATCGCCGATCTTGTCAAACAGCTCGTCCAGCGGCTCGCCCGACCAGAAAGACGCGTCAAACACCTTTGCCTCGCGGCGGGCGCGGTTAAACGTCAGCGCCTTTTGCACAATAATCGACCACGACCAGAACGACGCGCCGATCAACATCAACATCACGATTTTCACGGTGATGGTCGCGCGCGCAAAAAGCGCCCATAAGGAGAAATCAATCTCCTGCGCCAAGGCAAGGGTGGATTGGTCCATAGCTCTGCTCGATACCTGCAATTATAAATTCAGGATGTCTGTCGCACCCCGTTACCAATCAGTTTACCCCTTTTCAGGATAAAGCGCCAACAAAACCGCGTGATATCGCTCCAGTGGCACTGTGTCTTTGGTCCTTTCGGGACACTTTCGCCAATTTCGGGCTCAAAGGACAGACGCGGCGGGCAAAAACCCGCTCACCGCTCCGGTAAAGTCACCTCACCGGCAAGCCGGTTCCCCAAAACATTCACGCCCTGAGATATTCGTGAACCGTACAAGACGGGTCGGAGGCACGAAGGTCGGTGGTGCCAACCCGCCGCCACTGTGCAGGATCGAAAGACGGAAAAAAGGTATCGGCCCCCTCGATATCAAGCCCCACCTCGGTCACGACCAGCCGGTCAGCCAGTGGCAAAAGTGCCTTGTAGATCCCATGACCACCCACGCCGTAAATCCGGCGATACCCCTGTGCATGTGCCGCCTCGAGCGCTTGCTCAAGTGTCGGAAACTGGACGTCGGCGTCACAGCCTTTGGTGGTCACAACAATGTTGAGCCGCCCCTTGAGCGGCTTGAACGGCAGGCTGTCCCACGTGTTGCGCCCCATGATAATCGCCCCACCAAGCGTTTCACGCTTGAAAAAGGCAAGGTCTTCGGGGGCGTACCAAGGAATGGTGTTGCCCTTGCCAATTGCACCACCACGGGCGCGCGCCACAATCAGGCTGATCATCGGCTACACCGCAACCGGAGCCGGAATACCGGGATCG
This sequence comes from Paracoccaceae bacterium, assembly GCA_047629975.1. Taxonomy (GTDB): domain Bacteria; phylum Pseudomonadota; class Alphaproteobacteria; order Rhodobacterales; family Rhodobacteraceae; genus JBLHUT01. The sequence continues at coordinate 1,115 of JBLHUT010000227.1, read as the reverse complement.
GGATCATAATTCACCACCTTGAAGTCGTCATATTTAAAATCGAATATCGAGGGCACCTGACGGGTGATCTCGATCGCGGGCAGAGCTTTGGGGTTGCGCGACAACTGCTTTTCAACCTGCTCCATGTGGTTCAGGTAAATATGCGCATCGCCGATGGAATGCACGAAATCACCGGGCGTGTAGCCCGTTACATGGGCGAGCATCTGCAACAACAAAGCGTAAGACGCAATGTTGAAAGGCACGCCCAGAAACATGTCGGCCGAGCGTTGATAGAGCTGCAGGTGCATGCGCCCGTTCAACACGCGGACCTGCCACATCGTATGACACGGCGGCAGCGCCATTTTTGACAGATCCGCAGGGTTCCATGCCGAGACAATCAAGCGCCTGCTGTCGGGGCTGGTCTTGATCATCTCGATCAGGTTGCTGATCTGGTCATGAAAGACCGGTCGGAAAAGCGGCGCGTCGATGCCGGGCACATCTGCCGCTTCAAGCCCCGCGAACGCGCGCCACTGGCGACCGTAAACAGGCCCCAGATCACCGTTTTCATCCGCCCATTCGTTCCAGATCGACACGCCGTTACGGTTCAGATACCCGATGTTGGTATCGCCCGACAGAAACCACAAAAGCTCGTGAATGATCGAACGCAGGTGCAGCTTTTTCGTCGTGACCAACGGAAAACCGTCGCCAAGGTTGTAGCGCATCTGCATCCCGAACACAGCCTTTGTGCCGGTGCCCGTACGATCCGTCGATACTTCACCTTCGGCAAGTATCTGACGCAGGGCATCATGGTATTGTTTCATAACTTTCCTCCATTGCCTCCGAACAGACACATCCCCTATCTTTGACACAGCCGCGCCGGATGTGCCATTCGTGGCATACATCGGCCCTGAGCCACCACATTCGATACCGACCAGGAAATGGAACACCCGGATGAAAGTCAGATATCTGCACACAATGGTTCGCGTAAAGGACCTTGACGCCTCGCTTGCGTTCTACGGCCTGCTGGGCCTCAAGGAAACGCGGCGCTGGGAGAGTGAAAAAGGACGCTTTACCAATATCTTCCTTGCCCCTGACGGGCAGGACGACTGCCCGCTGGAATTGACGTATAACTGGGA
>JBLHUT010000226.1:0-5844 GCA_047629975.1 Paracoccaceae bacterium | reverse complement strand
TCTGCATCATGTTCCGCCGCTGGCTGGTGACCGTCAGGTCACTATTCTGGGCCTCGGGGCGCTGGGTCGGGCGTGCGGGCTGACGCTGGCGTCGCTGGGGTTTGCGGTAACCGGGTGGAGCCGGACGCCGAAACAGATCGACGGGATCACCTGTTTGAGTGGACAAAGCGGCTTGGCACAGGCGCTGGGTACTTCGGAAATTCTGGTACTGCTTCTTCCTTTAACAGCCCAGACGACCAATATTGTCGATGAAAAAGCCCTTGCGATGATGCCTGCCAGGGCTGTGATCGTGAACCCCGGGCGCGGACCTTTGATTGACGATGATGCGTTGCTTGCGGGGCTGGCTTCGGGGCATATCGCGCATGCGACGCTGGATGTGTTTCGCGAGGAACCTTTGCCCGGCAGGCATCCTTTCTGGGCCAATCCGAATGTCACGATCACACCGCATATTGCCTCGGAAACCCGCCCGTCGAGCGCGTCGCGGGTCATTGCCGAGAATATCCGCCGCGGCGAGGCCGAACTGCCCTTTTTGCATCTGGTTGATCGCGCCCGAGGGTACTGATCACCCCCCCCCGTCGTCGTCGTCGTTGCAGGCAGGTTTCGGCTGGCATTGTGTGAAACAGGGGTGTTGCCCGTCGCGGCAGGGCTGCGGGCATTGTGAGCAAGGGCGTGGCCGCGACGGGCGGTGGCACCGCTTGCGCGGTGCGGTCGGAAACCGATCGATCAGTCGGGATGTTTGGCCAGCATCCGCCCCAGTATCCGCCCGCCTAGCACGTGGACGTGCAGGTGAGGGACTTCCTGAATGGCGGCCTCGCCTGCGTTGGAAATCAGGCGAAAGCCAAGATTTCCATCCCCCGGAGAAACTCCGGTCTGTTTGCAGATCGTGGCGATTGCCCGCGTGTAGTCAAGGATTTCTGCGTCGCCGGCTTCTGTCGCGAAGTGGTCGTAATTGACGTAAGCCCCTTTGGGGATCACCAGAACATGCACCGGTGCCTGCGCGTAGATGTCATTGAAGGCAAGCGTGTGCGCGGTTTCAAGAACGGTCTGGTTCGGAATTTCACCACGCAGGATTTTTGCGAAAATGTTCTGGTCATCATAGGTATAGGCCATGGGGGCTCCGGTTTTGAAGGGTTTCGCGGCCACAAGGCGACGGTTTGCTTTGGCTCATCCGCATTTCACCAAGCCTCGTCGTCGGGTGCAACTGGAAACAGAAGCGTGGGTAGATTTGATCGCAATGTACTCAAGGGGTCAGCAATTGGGAACATTTACCGCCAGCCCGCCGAGGCTGGTTTCTTTGTATTTGGCATTCATGTCGCAGCCGGTCTGGCGCAGGGTTTCGATACAGACATCCAGCGATACAAGATGCGTGCCATCTCCGCGCAGGGCCAGCGATGCGGCAGACACGGCCTTGATCGCGCCCAGACCGTTACGTTCGATGCACGGCACCTGAACCAAGCCCTTGACCGGATCGCATGTCATCCCGAGGTGGTGCTCAAGCGCGATTTCTGCGGCGTTCTCGACTTGCGCGGGGGTGCCGCCCAGCACGGCGCACAATCCCGCGGCCCCCATCGCCGCGGCACTTCCGACCTCGGCCTGACATCCGGCCTCTGCACCGCTGATTGAGGCGTTGTTCTTCACAAGCCCGCCGATCGCGGCGGCGGTCAGCAAAAAAGTGTCGATGCGCGTACTGGTGGCACCGGGCACATGATCAAGCCAATAGCGCAGCACGGCAGGCACCACGCCTGCGGCGCCGTTTGTGGGGGCGGTCACGACCTGCCCGCCGGCGGCATTCTCTTCGTTCACGGCCATGGCGTAGGTTGCGATCCAGTCGTTGATCTGATGCGGGGCGCTTTGGTTCCGGCCACGTTCGTCGAGGAGGGCGCGGTGGATTGCCGGTGCACGCCGACGCACGCCAAGCCCCCCGGGAAGCACGCCCTCGGGTGCCTGAAGCCCCCGCTCGATGCAGGTGTTCATGACCTGCCAGACCTGTGCGATGCCGCCGCGGATGTCATGGACGCTTTGATGGACCTGTTCGTTTGCTTGCTTCATCTCGGCAATGCTCAACCCGCTTGCTCGGGCCATTTCAAGCATGCTTGCGGCTGTACCAAAAGGATAGGGAACCGTCGGTCCGGTCGTTTGCTGCGACGGTGCGGTCAACTCTGCTTCGGTCACAACAAAGCCGCCACCGATCGAATAATACGTCTGCTGGTCGATGACGTCATTCTGGGCGTCGGTCGCCATCAGAATCAGGCCGTTGGCATGGCCCGCAAGCGCCGGGCCGAAATCGAACGTCAAATCGGCTTTTGGGTCGAACCGTAATGGTGGCAGATCCGGCGGTGTGATCATGTGTGTCTGAACGATTGTGGCAAATGCCCGGTCTGCGGCGGCTGCGTCATAGGTTTCGGGGCGAAAACCTGCCAACCCGAGGATCAGCGCCCGGTCTGTGGCGTGTCCGACACCGGTAAATGCAAGGCTGCCGTGCAGCGAGGCGCGCAGGCCTGAGGCCGTGAACGCGGACTGGCGTAAACGATCCAGAAACCGGGCCGCGGCGACCATTGGGCCCATCGTGTGCGACGACGAAGGACCAAGGCCGATTTTGAACATATCGAAGACAGAAAGGAACATTGTACAGGTTTCCAGCGGTTGATCCGACGCTTCTATCCGCTTGTGGTGCAAACTGGCGTTTGAAAGCGACACGCCGCCCTGTATTCAAGTCATGACAGCATTTTTATGGCCACGGCGGGCGCCGATGGAAGGATGAGACGGCATTTTCCTTCTGATCTGTGGGGCAATGGTGGTTGTCTGCGCACACTGCGAAAATCGAAGCCTCGACGCAGGCCTGTACATTCACTCAAATTACGTCTATAGAAATTTTTCGCTCCGGGGGCATAGGCTCTGATGAGCTAAACTGCGTGATGCCGGCCTCCCCGCCGCGCGAGAGCCGCGAAATGAAAACGAGTTCACCGTGATAAAAACGATTTCCGACGCTTTGGAGCAACAGGGCTACCATTCTTTGACGCCTGTTCAAGAGGCTGTAACCGACCCTGCGCTGGGCAACGCGGACCTGCTGGTTTCCGCACAAACCGGGTCTGGCAAAACCGTAGGGTTCGGGCTTGCGATAGCCCCGACCTTGCTGGGCGAAGCCGAGCGTTTTGGTGCTGCTGGCAAGCCGCTTGCTGTTGTTATTGCGCCGACTCGCGAGCTGGCGCTTCAGGTCAAGCGCGAGTTGGCGTGGCTTTTTGCCAAGACCGGCGCGATTGTTGCCTCCTGCGTGGGTGGCATGGATATGCGCGACGAGCGTCGTGCGCTTGACCGCGGTGCCCATATTGTGGTCGCCACACCGGGCCGGATGCGCGACCATATTTCGCGTGGATCGCTGGATATGACGGGGCTTAAAGCCGTCGTTCTGGACGAGGCCGACGAGATGCTGGATCTTGGATTCCGCGAAGACCTCGAGTTTATCCTTGGCGAATCGCCCGATGATCGCCGCACGTTGATGTTCTCTGCGACCGTGCCTCATGCGATTGCCAACCTTGCTCGCAGTTACCAAAAAGATGCGGTGCGGGTGCAAACTGTTGCCGAAAAGTCGCAGCATTCGGACATCGAATATCGTGCGCTCAGCGTGTCGCCACAGGATGCTGAAAACGCGCTTATCAACGTTCTGCGCTATTACGAGGCGACCAATGCAATCGTGTTTTGTAATACGCGAATCATGGTCAACCGGCTGACAACGCGGTTTTCGAACCGGGGGTTTGCTGTCGTGGCATTGTCCGGCGAACTGAGCCAGAACGAGCGGGCCCACGCCTTGCAATCCATGCGCGACGGTCGTGCGCGGGTTTGTGTGGCAACCGACGTTGCGGCGCGCGGCATCGACCTGCCCAATCTGGAGCTGGTTATCCACGCGGAATTGCCAAACAATTCTGATACGCTTCTGCACCGTTCGGGTCGTACGGGCCGTGCCGGGCGCAAAGGTGTCAGCACGCTGATTGTGCCGCACCGCTTTCGCAAAAAGGCAGAGCGTCTGCTCCAGATGGGCAAGATCAGTGCCACTTGGGCCAATCCGCCGTCTGCCGACGAAGTTATCGCCCGTGATGAAGAACGGCTTTTGGGTGATCCTGCATGGCTTGAGCCGATCACCGAGAGCGAGCGCGATTTTGTTTCGAAACTGACGGCGCAATTCGACTCTGACCAGATCGCTGCTGCGTACATGCGGCTTTACCAAAGCAAGCAATCCGCCCCCGAAGAGCTTGCCGCCGCCGGAGCCGTGCCGGAGCCGCGCCAGCACCGCGAATTCGGGCCGTCCACGTGGTTCTCGTTGTCGCTGGGGCGCAACCAGAATGCTGAACCGCGCTGGATATTGCCGCTGCTGTGCCGTGTTGGCGGGCTTTCGAAAGACGATATCGGGGCTATTCGCTTGCGCGACGACTTTAGCTATGTCGAAATCAAGCAGTCGAGTGTCAAGGATTTCCTTGCCGAAGTTGGCTCTGATCTAAAGCTCGAGGACGGGGCCGTTCTGACCCAACTGGACGCCGCACCGGAGGACGCAGGGTTTTCACCACGTCCGCCGGCGTCTTCGGCGCCGCGTGCCCCGCGCCCGCCGCGTCCTGACGCAAAACCTGCACATCGTGGGCAATCGGGTCACAAGCCCCGTTCAAGCTACAATCCTGACGGGCCGGACGCGAGCAAGGATGATGGCGCGCCTTCAGCGGTCTGGGCCGAAGTTCCGGCAATTCAGGCTGCCGGAAGCGAGCAAGGCAGCCCGAAGCCGTACGTCGGTAAACCTTATTCCGGAAAACAGGATGCAGGCAAATCGGATGCTGTTAAGCCCTATGCAGGCAAGTCTGGTGGCGCGAAACCCTATGCTGGTAAATCCGAGGGCGGCAAACCCTACGCGGGTAAGTCGGATGGTGGTAAGCCTTATGCGGGCAAGTCTGGTGGCGGCAAGCCTTACGCCGGTAAATCCGAGGGTGGCAAACCTTACGCCGGAAAATCCGAGGGGGGCAAGCCTTACGCCGGTAAATCCGAAGGCGGCAAGCCTTACGCTGGCAAGCCGGGAGGGTCCAAGCCTTACGCCGGAAAATCTGATGGTGGAAAGCCTGCGGGAGCGCGTTTCGCTGGAAATGCCAGTGATCCGTCAAAGCCGTTTCATCCGACGGGGCGGCCTGTGGTTCGTAAAAAACCCGCGGGTGGCGATGCTGCGGGCGGGCCCGTGCGCTCAGGTCCGAAGTCGGGAAAACCCGGTGGTGGCAAACCGTCGCGCGCTTTTAAACCCAAGCCGCCGTCACGCGGTTAAACGATAAAAAAGGCCTCGCCGATTTAAATGCGGCGGGGCCTTTTTATAACGCTATTTTATGTTCATGATTTCAATGATCCGTGGCACGACGTCGTCGGCGTTGTGTGCCATGATCACGCCCGCAGCGGCGAGCAGGTCGATCTTTGTTTGTACGGGTTGTGCGCCGAACACCGACAGGGTTCCGGCGTGGCCCATGCGCCGCGCGGTGGGTGCGTGTCTGCCGACCACAAGGGCGACCACGGGCTTTCCATAATCGGTTGCGGCCAGATACGCGGCGGCCTTTTCTTCTTCGCGTCCGCCGATTTCACCGATCAGCACCACACATCGGGTTTCCGGATCGTCGCGAAACGCCTTGAGGCATTCGACAAATCCGATGCCGTGAATGGCGTCGCCACCAATGCCCACGGTTGTCGACTGGCCGAGTTGTGCGGCACTGGCCCGCGCCAGGATTTCAGACGTCAGGGATGCAGACCGCGAGGCGATCCCGACAAATCCGGGTTTGGCCTGTGTTGTGGGCATGACGCCGATCTTGCACAGGTCGGGGCTCAGGA
>JBLHUT010000225.1:0-5847 GCA_047629975.1 Paracoccaceae bacterium | reverse complement strand
TGCCGATCATGCCTCCAAAGTTTGGGGGCTTTGGATCATGCAAACCTGAACCCCCACACCAAGCCTGCGGCGTCAGTCAGTCAGAACCAAGTCGCCACAAAGTTCATTGCGACCGCACAGCGTTTTGTGGCTCTTTCTGCTTCAATGCGCTTACAGCATCAAACTGGCTTAAAAACACATGCCCGGTCAGGTCTCTCAGAAAATGCTGTTCTTTGAGGCGATCCATAACCGGGCCTTTGACCTCTGACAGGTGTAATTTCACGTTCATTTCATGCAAGCGTTCGTTGATGACTTCCAGCGATTCAAGCGCGCTCAGGTCGATCTCGTTTATCGCCGAGCATTGCAGGATCACGTGGCGGATTTCAGGGTCCTTTGCCACGCGGTTGTGAATCTTGTCCTCAAGATAGCGGGCGTTGGCAAAATAAAGGCTCTCATCAACCCGAAGCGTCACAATATGTGGCTCGGTCAGCACGTCATGCCGGAGGATATTGCGAAAATGTTCGGTTCCCGGAACCTGCCCCACTTCGGCGATGTGCGGGCGGGACGATTTGTAAAGATGCAGCAGGATCGACAACCCGACACCCGTCGAAACACCTGCCTCGACCCCAAGTGTCAGGGTCAAAAGGATGGTGGCGAAAACCGCTGTAAAATCGGCCTTTGAATAGGCCCAGCTACGCTTGAGAATACTGAAATCCACAAGGCTCAACACAGCCACGATAATGGTGGCGGCAAGCGTCGCCTTGGGCAGAAAATAGATCAACGGTGTCAGAAACAGCGCGGCAATAGCCAACCCGACCGCCGTAAAAGCCCCCGCCGCGGGGGTCTCGGCTCCGGCGTCAAAGTTCACGACCGAACGTGAAAATCCGCCCGTCACCGGAAACCCACCCGTCAGGGACGCCGCAACATTCGCGGCTCCCAACCCGATCAACTCCTGATCCGGGTCGATCTTTTGGCGCTTTTTAGCCGCCAGCGTTTGCGCGACCGAAATCGACTCTACAAACCCGATGATCGAGATCAGAAAGGCCGGTAACAAAAGTTGGCCCAACAACGACGGCGAAAACGACGGCAACGTCAAAGGTGGCAGGCTTTGCGGAACCTCGCCCACAATCCTGACCCCGTGGTCAGCCAGTCCAAAACCCCACACAGCCAGCGTGCTAAGAACGACAACAAAAACCGGCCCCGCCTTTACGGCAACACCTGTCAGCCCCCCCCCAACGCCGAAACGCTGTAGCATGGGTTTCAAGCCTTTGCGTACCCAGAACAAAACCGCCGTACCCGTAATACCGATCACCGCAGTGGCCAAATTTACCTCAAACAAATGCTGACCCAACGAGATAACAATCTCCAAAAGATTGTGCCCATGGGCCTCAATCCCCAGAATATGCTTGATCTGGCTGGCGGCGATAATAATCCCCGAGGCCGTGATGAACCCCGCAATCACCGGATGCGACAGAAAGTTCGCCACAAACCCAAGGCGCAAAACCCCCATTGCCAACAAGATAAGCCCCGACAAACCCGCCAGCGACAAAGCAGCCACCGCGTAGCCCATCGTCCCTTGCTCGACGATATTGGCAAGCGCGGCCGCCGTCATCAACGACACCACCGCCACAGGCCCCACCGCCAATGCCCGACTGGTGCCAAACACCGCGTAAAGCATGATCGGCGCGATCGAGGCATATAGCCCTGCCTCGGGCGGCAGCCCCGCCAGCAACGCATAGGCCAACGATTGCGGGATCAGCATAATCGTGACAATCAACGCCGCAATCAGATCATTGCCCAGCGCCGAACGGTCATAAACACGCCCCCACGTCAGGATCGGAAGGGCGCGGGTCAGATAAGAAGTCATTCGGGGCTCGGTCCTGTCGTGGCCACTTTTGGCGCTTTTTGGCAAAGCTGGCGTCTTGATTACCCTAACGGGCTGTAATTTTTTCAGGTTTGGCCATCCATTCACGGCCCTTTAGCATCCCCTGCCAATATACCGGCGGTAACAGCTTTTCCTTGAGGAACCATGCCACGCGAGACGGCTTGGTGCCATCGATTATCGCCTTGGGAAAGCTCGGTAGCAACGCTCCGCCATAGCCGAATTCAGCCAACACGATCTTGCCGCGCTCTACCGTCAACGGGCACGATCCGTACCCGTTATATTGCGCGACAGCGGCGCCGCCACGCATATCGGCAATAATATTTTCCACCACAATCGGTGCCTGCAAACGCGCCGCCGCCGCCGTTTTCGCGTTGGGCGCGTTCATCACATCCCCCAACGACCAGATATTATCATAGGTTTTGTGCCGCAACGTCGCCTGATCGACATCGACCCAGCCTGCGGCATCCGCCAAAGGCGACACTTTGATAAAATCGGGCGCAGCCTGTGGCGGGCACACATGCAGCATGTCAAAATCCATCTCCACCCGCTCGACCGGCGCATCGCGCTTGACCACATCGAACCATGCCGTTTTCGCAGGGCCATCGACCGCGACCAGCGTGTGAAAATAATTCAACGTCGCATCGTATTTGCGGACGTACTCCATCAACGCCGGAACATAATCCTTTACCCCGAACAGAACCCCGCCTGCCGTGTTGAACTGGGTGTCGATGTTTTTCAGCACCCCGCGTCGAAACCATGCATCCTTGGACAGATACATCGCCTTTTGCGGCGCACCGGCACATTTGATCGGCATTGCGGGCTGCGTAAAGATAGCACGCCCCGCTTTCATGCTCCGCACCAACTCCCAGGTATAGGGCGCAAGATCGTACCGGTAGTTCGACGTAACCCCGTTTTTGCCCAACGTCTCGACCAGACCCTCCACCTTGTGCCAATCCAGCTTTAGCCCCGGACACACGATCAGGCGCGAATATTTCACCACGCGGCAGCCATCCAGAATAATCGCGTTGTTGTCCGGTTCAAAGGCTGCAACCGCCCCCTTGATCCAGTGCACGCCGCGCGGGATCAACGACCCCATCGTGCGTGCCGTATCGGCGGCCTCGAATATTCCGCCCCCGACCATGGTCCAGCCGGGTTGGTAATAATGAATATCGGCCGGATCGATTATTGCAATCTCAAGTCCCGGCTTGCGCGCCTTCAAACTCGCCGCCGCCGCGATACCTCCCGCACCGGCACCGACGATCACAATTTCAAAAGACGCATCCCCTGTGTCGGTAGGTGTCTTGCCGCCATTCACGATCCGCCGCACAACACCGCCCATGTCATAGCCCGCAGCCTTTGTCGCATTCGGAATATCGGCTAAAGAACGGCTTTGATTTAGCCTCGGACAGCGACCAAAGCGTGGTTGTGCGCAACCCTGAACGGCAAAAGGCAAGCACCGGTCCGGGCAGCGTCGTCAACGCAGCGCCAAAGGCCGCAGCCTCTTTATCGCTCACCCTTCCCGCCACAACCGGAAGGTACAACGTCTCGAGGCCCAGATCCTGCGCGGCTCTCGACACCTCTTCAAAGGTGGGCTGGTCAGCCTCTTCCCCGTCAGGTCGATTGCAGATAATGGCACGGAATCCGGCCTGCTTGAGTGCGGGCAAATCCGCAACGGTAACCTGCGAGCCAACTGACAGACCCCGCGTCAGTGATTTATAGTCCATGGCGACTTCTCCAGTGTTCAGCGTTACAGGTTACAGCACATTCACAGGTACTTTGAGCATCGGATTGCCATCCTTGTCGGTCGGCACCTCGCCCGCACGCATATTGACCTGAAGCGACGGGATAATCAGTTTTGGCATATCCAGCTGCGCGTCCCGCTTGGTCCGAAGCCGGACAAAGTCCTCACGGGATGCACCGCCACCGACATGGATATTGTCTGCTTTTTCCGCACAAACAGTCGTTTCCCACTGAATATCGCGGCCATTGGGGGCGTAATCGTGGCACATGAACAGCCGCATCGCATCAGGCAATGACAGCACCTTTTGAATGCTGTCGTACAAAACGCCAGCATCCCCCCCCGGAAAATCAGCCCGCGCCGACCCCCCGTCAGGCATGAACAACGTATCACCAACAAAGGCCGTGTCGCCCGTCACATGCACCATGCAGGCAGGGGTGTGCCCGGGCGTGTACATCGCAAAGGCTTGCATCGTACCGATCCGATAGGTGTCTGCATCCTCGAACAGGGCATCGAATTGTGATCCGTCCCGCTGAAACTCTGTCCCTTCGTTAAAGACCTTGCCGAATGTGTCTTGCACAATCAGTATTTTCGCCCCGACCCCGATTTTTCCGCCAAGTTCCTGCTGGATATAGGGCGCCGCACTCAAATGATCGGCATGGACATGGGTTTCGATAATCCAGTCCAGTATCAGGCCGCGCGACCGGATTTCCGCAATCAGGGCATCCGCGTGTTCATAGGTGATCCGTCCCGCCGCATAGTCGATATCCATAACGCTATCGATGATCGCGCAATGCAGGCTGTCGGGATCCTTGACAATATAACTGATGGTGTTGGTCGCAGTATCAAAATGCGCCGATACCTCTGGCGTGATGCTCATATCAACGGGGTATGTCATTTCGGGCCTCCTGAAAAAACTCATAGTGATTGCTCGGATGTTGAAGAAAGAGGTGCTGAAATCCGCCAGACCAAGACAACACAACACAACCTGTCTCGCGGCTCTCTTTCCAAACACACAGCTTCAGGGTTTGCAGGTCCGCACGCCCATTATCCGGTAAAGCGGGCAAAACCGCATCGCCGAGGTTGCCAGCATCACAAGACCGACAATCACCGAAACGCTCGCCCCGATAGGTCCCTGAACCACAAGAAGGTCACTCACAAACGGCAGGGCGATCAACAAAATCCCCAAGATTGCGCGCAAAACTCTATCAATCGTTCCAACATTTGCAGTCATGGCTTTTCTCCTTGTTACTGTTAGCTAACGGATAACGGCTTAGGATTTTTGTGTCGGTGACATTGTCACCAAGCCGTCAGCCGCTGTTAAAAATTCTGCCCTGCAAGCTTTTCAAGCGCTGTCGGGTTCAATAGATGCACCTTACGGCGTGACTGTTCGATCCATCCTCGCCGGTGAAACTCTTGTAACTGCCGCGAAACAACCTCCCGCGCGGTGCCAAGTTCGACCGCCAATTTATGGTGCGTGATCGCAACGCTGTCCTCCCCTCCGGACAGTTCGATCAATTTATACGCCAACCGAACGTCCATCCGCTGAAACGCAACCTCGTCGATCATCAGAAACAGGTCGGTAATACGCTTCGAGAACGCTGCGAAAACAAAATCCCGAAACGATTTCGAGCTTGCCACCAGATCATCAAACACTGCTCGCGGAATTGCGGCCGCTTGCACGGTTGTCTCCGAAATGCCTTCTGCCGCATAATTCTGATAAGCCAAAAGCGAAGCCGTCGTCAGCACACAGCTTTGGCCGGCATGAATCCGGTAAAGTACAATTTCATGACCCGAATCCGAAGTCTGCTGAACACGCACCGTTCCGTCGATCAAGAACAGCATATTTTCGGGCGAATTTCCGGGCCCGAAAATTGTGGTGTCCTTTGGCACCTCCAGGATCAAACTTCGGGAAAGCAACCGCTGCTTGGTGGCAGGCTCCAAACGCGCCAGACCCGCGAACCGCTCAACCCAGTCATCTGCCGCCTGATCCGGAGCATTCATGACGATCGGTCCCTGCGTTGAACGATGTGAGCCAAACCCGACAATGCCGCGTTATTCAGGGCAACGCCTCCAAAAACAGCCGGCTTTGGGCAGCGTGTCCGGCTTTCATCCAAAAGGCCCGCAAACAACACAGAACAACCGCGCACCTTAGCGGATCACATGCACAGAACATCGAGCATGCCGCACAACGCGCGCTGCCGTAGAGCCAAGAAAATAATCCTCAAGACCCGGCCTGTGTGAA
>JBLHUT010000224.1:0-5904 GCA_047629975.1 Paracoccaceae bacterium | reverse complement strand
CTGTTTGCACGGCACCACCCCGAGGTGGTCATCCATCTTGCCGCTCAAGCCGGTGTGCGGTTTTCGATCGAACAACCCCGCAGCTATGTCGAGGCGAACCTGATCGGCACATTCGAGCTGCTTGAAGCGGCCCGCGCATATCCGCCGGCACACATGCTTATGGCATCAACCAGCAGTGTCTACGGTGCCAATGAAAAAATGCCCTACGCCGAGACCGACCGCACCGAGAGCCAGATGTCGTTTTATGCAGCGACAAAAAAGGCCAACGAGGCAATGGCCCATTCCTATGCCCACCTGTACCATCTGCCGATCACGATGTTCCGTTTCTTTACAGTCTATGGCCCGTGGGGCAGGCCCGACATGGCGCTTTTCAAATTCGTTTCCGCAATTCAGGAAGGACGCGCCATAGAGGTCTATAACCACGGTAAAATGCAGCGGGATTTCACCTATATCGATGATCTGGTCGAAGCGATCCGGCGACTGATCGACACGCCACCATTGACCCCCGACGCACGCAAAGGCGCAGATTTACCCAATGACAGCCTGTCGCCGGTCGCACCGTGGCGGGTTGTCAACATCGGCAACGCTGATCCGGTCTCTTTGGGTGATTTCATCGCCGCAATCGAAAAGGCCATGGGGCAAGAGGCCATCAAGACCTATATGGACATGCAACCGGGGGACGTGCTGGCCACATTTGCCGATACACGTCTTTTGACCGGGTTGGTCGGTGCGTTACCGCATACGGATCTGGATGTCGGCATCAGGACTTTTGTAAACTGGTATCAGGGCGCGTATAATCAGGCGCCGCAATAGCCGACGCTAGTTCGTCGAGACAGTCGAGGTCGCAGCGCCTTCGGCGCCTTCGACAATCACGGCACCGCCCGAGCCACTTCCGCTCCCGCCGCCTTGCTGGCCTGCTGTGCCCAACGACGCCAAGGGGATCAACACAGGGGTCGCAGCAAACGGGTTCTCGTCAACGGCCTGTTGCGCATGCGCCGGCGTGGACACAAAGAGAACGAGAGCAAGGACGGAAAGACTTCTAAGCATTGGGCCACCTGTGGATAAGTCAGTATAATTCATCAACATCGCATAGCCAATATACCGTGAAAAACGTGTTATGGAAAGCACCAAGTATTTCAACTTGACTACACTTCGGGCTTTCTCAATGTGGTTCTACAAGGCGTGTGGTGGGATACATTCATCACGCACCGATGGTCAACATTGGCAAAGACTACGGTTTCAAGCACCACAAAGGACGCGCACATGAAGATTGCGATGATTGGCACAGGATACGTGGGCCTTGTGTCAGGGGTGTGCTTTTCAGACTTCGGCCATGATGTGGTGTGTGTCGACAAGAATCCCGAAAAGATCAAACTGCTCGAGGCCGGACAGGTGCCGATTTATGAGCCCGGCCTTCAGGAGGTCATGGAGCGTAACGTCGCCGCAGGGCGCCTGCGCTTTACCGGAAATCTGCAACAGGCAGTCGCCGGAGCCGAGGCCGTATTCATCGCCGTGGGCACCCCTGCACGGCGCGGTGACGGCCACGCTGATTTGACCTATGTCTATGCTGTTGCAAAGGAAATTGCGGCTGCATTGACCGGTTATACCGTTGTAGTAACCAAATCCACCGTCCCTGTGGGCACCAACCGCAAGGTCATGGAGATCATCCACAAGGCCGCCCCCGAGGCAGAATTCGATGTCGCCTCGAACCCCGAATTTTTACGCGAAGGGGCGGCAATCGACGATTTCATGCGACCGGACCGCGTTGTGGTCGGGGTCGAAAGCGAGCGGGCAAAAGAAATAATGGGGGATGTATATCGCCCCTTGTTCCTGAGGGATTTTCCGGTGGTCTACACCGATCTGGAGAGCGCCGAGATCATCAAATACGCCGCCAACGCCTTTCTTGCGACCAAGATTACCTTTATCAACGAGATCGCGGCACTGTGCGAAAAGGTCGGCGGAGATATCAAGGATATCGCCAAGGGCATGGGTCTTGACGGGCGCATCGGGAACAAGTTTTTGCACGCCGGTCCCGGCTATGGCGGCTCGTGTTTTCCGAAAGACACAAAGGCGCTGGCGCGAATCGGACAGGACAATTCCGTTCCATTGACCATCACAGAGACGGTGATCAGGGCCAACGACGAGATCAAGCGCCGCATGATTACCAAGCTCGAAGACCTGTGCGACGGAAGTTTCAACGGCAAGACAATCACCGTTCTGGGCGTCACTTTCAAACCCAATACCGATGACATGCGTGATGCGCCCTCCCTCACAATCGTGCCCGCCCTGGTGGGTGGAGGGGCGCATGTTCATGTTGTCGACCCGCAGGGGCGGCGCGAGGGCGAGGCACTCTTGCCATCTGTCCGGTGGTTCGAGGACGCCTACGAGGCGGCACTCGGGGCCGATGCACTGGTGTTGCTAACCGAATGGAACGAATTTCGGGCCTTGGATCTTTCGCGGCTGTCCAGAGGGATGCGGCGGGCGCGCATGGCCGACCTGCGCAATGTCTATGCCCCCCGCGATGCGGAGCGCGCCGGATTTGAAACCTATGTCAGCATCGGGCGTCAGGGCCCGTCATGACCACCGGCAAAAGGCTCTTTGACATCGTCTTCGGGCTGTTGATCTTTTTACCGGGCTTGCCAATCATTCTGGTCGTCGGAATGTTGATCCTGATCCGGGACGGCAGACCGGTTTTCTACCTGTCCAGACGCATGAAAACTCCGACGCAGAGCTTCAACCTTATCAAGTTTCGCACTTTGCGTGCGGATGCCAACGATCATGACGATTACGTTCTGGGGGCGGACAAGGCCCACCGGATCACCCCGTTGGGTCATTTTTTGCGCCAGATACGGCTTGATGAGATACCACAGCTTTGGAACGTTCTGCGCGGCGACATCTCCTTTGTTGGGCCGCGCCCGCCAACACCGCATTATGTGGCTTTGTTTCCGGACCTTTATGCGCAGGTTCTAAAATCGCGCCCCGGGATTACCGGGTTGGCAACAGTGATGTTCCACCGCCACGAGGAACTCATGCTCGCACAGTGCAAGACAGCCAAAGAGACCGAAGCCACTTATGTCCGACGCTGTATTCCCCGCAAGGCGCGGCTGGATCTGCTTTATCAGAACAAACGTTCGGCAGCACTGGATGCCTATCTGATGTATCTGACCGCCACCAAGTTCTTTCCCTTGCCCGGTCGCCGTATCAAACGTCTTCAACGCGACTAAAATTCCATCCAAATTCCTGTGCCGTATATCCCGCCGGTTAAGACTTATTGTGGCAGGAGTAGGGCAGTCAGAAGCGTCTGCTGCAATTTAGCCAAACGGCAAAACTGTGATATGATCACAGGCGACGCTGCAACAGCGGATGGTAATGATGTGCGATATTTGTGCGCAAATGACACCCTTTTCAGCTGGGTGCCTGTTTGAAGGACTGGCACCACAGAAGGCCGCCGATGCCCCTGATTCAACAGGCGGCACGCTGCACACCACTTTGCGCAGCGGCGATGTATTTATCGGCAACCTGTCTGTGGCTGATATAGATGTGGTGAAGCTTTCGGTAACGGAAGGACAGGCATTTACCCTCTCGACCCTCACAAACGGCACCCAAAGCGTGCGGGACACGTTTCTGGTTCTGTTTGACGCACAAGGGACCGAGATAGCCTTTGATGATGACAGCGGCACGTCCCTGTACTCGACACTCACCCATACCGCGACTGCGCAGACCTATTTTGCCGGCGTCATGAGTTACCAAACGCGGGTCGGACAAGCATCAACCGATGTTGGCGAATACCGGTTATCGTTGTCCACGGCGGGCCAGACCACGGGCGATCGCTTGCCGACGTACGATGTTGATCAGGTCGCGGATCAATTGATCAACGGATTCTGGGAGAGCATCCACACCACAGCCCGCAAGTTCGATGTGGCCCTGACAGACACCCGACAGGCGGTGATCCACGTCGATTACAGCGCCATGGACGCCCCCGGCCAATGGTTTGCCAAAACGGCCCTAAATGTGTGGAGCGCCGTGACCGGCATTGTGTTCAGCACAGCCGGAACCACAACAGACGCGCCGCGCATCACCTTTGATGATGAACAAAACGGCGCCTATGCCCAGACATTCGCCGCATACGGCGGACCGATCCAGAATGTCTTTATCAATGTCGCCAAAAGCTGGATTGCTTACGATCACTACCGCCATGACAGCTATTCGCTTCAGACGTTCATCCACGAAATCGGGCACGCTTTGGGGCTCGGCCATGCTGGCAATTACAATGCAGGGTCCGGTCAGGTCATTACCTATTCAAACAGCGCCGAGTTCGCCAACGACAGCTGGCAAGCCTCTGTCATGTCCTATTTCTCACAAACCGCAAACACTGCGACACAGGCCAGCCGCGCCTATCTTTTGACCCCGATGATGGCCGATATACTTGCCGCACAGGTGATGTACGGCACCGCAGGCACGTTGCGCACCGGTGATACGGTTTACGGCGTCGGGTCCACTGCCGGCGACTACTACGATACACTCGAGGACAACTGGACCAACATGGCCTTTGTCATCCTTGACGATGGTGGCATCGACCTTCTGGATTTTTCGGCAACCACGCGCAATCAGCTTATCGACTTGCGTGCCGAGCATCTGTCGGACCTTGGGGGCGAGATCGGGAATATGGCGATCGCGCGCGGCACCGTGATCGAACAGGCAATCTCCGGATCAGGTAATGACACCCTGCTGGGAAACAGCGCCGACAACCAGCTCACTGGCGGGAACGGCGATGATCTGATCGACGGCGGTGACGGTGTCGACACTGCGGTCTATGGGCAGGCGCAGGCAGGGATTGTTGCTTCTTTGAGTGCGCAGGCAGCCTCTGGGGGGGCGGGCGATGATACGCTTTTGCGAATAGAGAACATTGTCGGATCGAACCATGATGACATTCTTTCCGGCGACGACGCAGGAAACCGGTTGTCGGGCGGTTCGGGTGACGACACCCTGAAAGGCAGGGGCGGGCAGGATACGCTGGAAGGGGGCGCGGGGCGTGACCTTTTGTACGGCGGCGGGGGTGATGATTTTCTGACTGGTGGTGCAGACGACGACATCCTGAAAGGGGGCGGCGGGGTTGACTGGCTGGTCGGAGACGACGGCGCGGATACCTTGCGAGGCGGGGCCGGCAACGATGCCCTGCAAGGGGGGGCGCAGCACGACGCACTGTGGGGGCAAAGCGGCGCAGACCGGTTGTTCGGAGGGGACGGCGACGACCTGCTCGACGGCGGAAGCCACGACGATGACCTTTTTGGCGGATCCGGTAACGACGTGCTGAAAGGGCGCGGCGGAGCCGACCGGATAGACGGCGGAACCGGCAACGACATTTTGCGCGGCGGCGCAGGCGCAGATACGTTCGTTTTTGCACCCGGCGACGGGCACGACCGCATCAAGGATTGGCAGGATAACGCCGATCTGCTTGATCTGACGGCCTTCGGCTTTTCTGACTTCGCACAAGTCGTACAGGCAATGCACCACCAGAAAACAGCCCTGAAACTGGCGTTTTCCGACCAGAACATAATCATTCTCGAGCACTTCGACCCGACCCAGTTCGATGCACAGGACGTCGTGTTGTAGCCCGCGTTTAGGCCACACTCCCCCACACTGGCTTGTGCTGTGACGCCAACCGGACTAGACCCCTCGCCAATACTTTGGCACAAACACTCTTTATATTCGTGAGCCGGATAATTTTGATGGCTTATCGGCGCATATTGGCAAAAACGGATTATACAAGCTAAGTAAGCTCTAAAGGCTTGTTATGTGGTTCGACCGGAAGTCGTGAAGGATTTGAGAATGAAGGTTATTGTTCTTGGCGGGGACGGCTTTTGCGGCTGGCCCACCACATTGTATCTGGCTTCCAAAGGGCAC
>JBLHUT010000223.1:0-5948 GCA_047629975.1 Paracoccaceae bacterium | reverse complement strand
AAGCTTCGGTTTCAAAGCGATAATCGGTCGTTCTTTACGAATTTCAAAACTGCCTGCACCTTAGCGGAACGGTGCAAATCCGTGTGCGTCACGAGCCACAAAGGAACCGCCCAATCTGGTTGCGGCGCAAGCACCTCGACCAAATCGGTGCGTTTTTGCGCGTATATCTCAGGGTAAAATCCGATCCCCATTCCGGCCAACATGGCTTGATCGGCAACGCCTTGGTTTGCGCTGATTAAGACTTTGCTTGTCTCGGGCACATTTTTCCGCAGCCATCCCGTGAAGGGAAACGGTGTTTTGTTCTGCTCCCAACAGACAAACATGTGATTGCAATAGTCGTCTTGCGATTGCGGAATGCCATGGCGCGCGGCGTAGGTCGCTTGGGCGTAGAGACCGAGCTTTAGGTCCAGATAGGGCTGAACGACGTTGTCTGGCTGATCGGGCTTGGGGCCGGACCGGATGGCGACATGGGCCTCGCCATATTCCAGTTTGAGCAGGGCCGGACTGGCGACAAACCGGATCACGGTGCCTTTGTTTTCATCCTGAAACCGCTGCAGCGCGGGCAGCAGAAGGGGGGCGATCCGTTCGTGGGCCGTCACGATGAGATCGCCGGTAATCTGGGCGGACCGGCTGCGCGTTCGTCCGGCCAGTTGCGCGAATTGCTCCTCCGTCGCGTGGGCCACGCGCAAAAGGTCGTCACCTACTTCGGTGGGCGTGTAACCGGTCTTGTTGCGCAAGAAGACGCGCGCGCCCAATTCGGCCTCTAGCGTGTCGATGTGGCGGATTACCGTGGCGCGGTGAACGTTTAGCATGTCAGCGGCGGCGCTAACGGTCCCTAGGCGGGCGACCTGATAGGCGGTTTTAATCTCGGTCCATTTATCCATCGTTTTCCCATCCTTCGGGATGTCACGGATTCGCACATCGGATGCGCAAATCGGTATCTATGTTGTTATTTTGTCGCATGACATAAATGCGCATCATCGAAGAATGTCAACACAGTCGCTGGGGTCCCCGGTGATCGCACTCCTACTTTTTAACCGACATAACACAACAAGAAGGTCGCAAAATGCAATCACCACACCACCGCCGCGCGTTCATCCTGATGACCATAATGATGGTGCTTACTTTCTCTCGCGCCTCTGTTGCCACGTATTTCCCCCATTTGGAGATGTATGGCGGCGTTGATGCAAATGCCTGGTTCGCCCCATGGGTCAGCGATACAATTCTCGGCCTTTTAGTTCCGGTCATGATCTATCTTTTGTGGCGCAAGACCGGTACGAAAGTCTGGGCCGGATTAATCGTCTATAACGCGCTTGGTGCGTTTGATTATTCTCATGGGCTGGCCACACAATGGCATTATCCGCAAATGACCGAAGGCTCGGTGTCCGCTGTCATCTACACAGCCATTGGACTGGGCATGATTTTTAACCTCACAGTCGCGCTAATGATGTTCCGCGGCGACGTTATGCGTCATTTTCTCAAATAATCCACGTAAAACTCAAAACTTTGGAACGAAAGATTCACCATGTCTGTATCAACACAAATGCTTCCCGATGGCTCCAACCCAGAAGGCGTCGCCCCGAACCCACCGCTTGGATGGTCGGGTAAGTCCGACCTGAAAGATGTGGTCGTGCATGGTCCGGCGTTCTCTCATGCGACGACAAAGTTGCGCACCTATCTTGTGTTCGCAGGCGTGCCCTACACCCATGAGCAGCTCCTGAAAGCTAAGCCGCAGGGGATCAAGCCCAATTCAAGCTATCAAAAGGTGCCCGTCATCGACGTCACGGGACGGCAGGCGAACGACAGTTGGATCATTTTGCAGAACCTTCTGCCTGCCATCGGGATTGAGATGGACCCAGCGTTTGAAGAACGACTCGTTTTGGAGCTCGATACTACGTTCAAACTGCACTGCACCTCGACCGATTGGGCCCGTCTGGCGGTCGCGACCGTCGGCGCACCGGCGATGATAAAATGGCTGATCGGCCCGATGCTCAAGCGGATGGAACGCAAACAGGCACGCCACAACATAGCTACCTCTGGCCTTGGCCACCGTGAAGGGGATGAGGTGGCTTTTGCGCGTGATTTCAAGCGCGCCATGCGGGGCAAATTCCACGCAGGCACCGCGCCGGGTCACGGCGATCTGTCGTTCTACGGCTTTCTTGCGGGATATCTTTATGCGGGTTCTCCCATTGCTGCCAACATGGTCATGCAGGCTGGTCTGGATCCTTGGGTCAGTGCAATGAAGAAGATCGTTCCGCTGGAAATGCTGTTCCCGAAAACCACCAAATAGGACCGCGCCATGACGGTCCGTCGTGATATCAAGATTGCTGTCGTCGGTGCATCCCTTGGCGGGCTAAGCGCAGCCAATGTGCTCCGACAGCTTGGCTTTGACGTGCAGGTTTATGAACTGGTTGCCAAAGGGTTCGATAAACCGGGACGGCGCGCTGGATCGGCCATTGCCGCCTGTGCTTTGGGCGGCCTTGTAATCGGCGCTGAACGGCGACGGCCCGGTCTCACTGGAAGGGCCGCGCCTCGATCCGACTTGGCTTAAGGATAACTCCCCCGACGCCTACAAATATTCGAGGCCTTCATGGCCGCGCAAACCGCTTGAATTGGAGAAAACAATGTCTAAGAAAATCGTTCTTATCACTGGCACCTCTCGGGGTATGCGCGGAGGGCGCCTGCGCAACCACCCAAGTTTCATTCTTCATTTAAAGGATATTGCACATGCAAACACTTCAATTACAGCTCGATGAAAGCCAAGCGGCCTTCCGCGCGCAAATGCCTGCAACTCCCAAGCTCTACATTGTTTTCGGCGCCACGGGCAATACCGGCAAGAGGGTCGTACCGCTTTTGCTCGCGGCGGGTCACTCGGTACGTGCCTTCGTACGATCACCGGGCAAGTTGCAGATCTCCCACGAAAGGTTGCAGATTGTCCAAGGTGATGTCGGTGATGCCGAAGCAGTGCGCGCTGCGATCAAAGGTGTGCAGGCGGTTATCAGCTTGGTTGGAGGGCCGCTGGGCGACAAGTCTTTCCACGGTGGCGTTCTTCCCCCATTCATCAAAGCAGTTCACGCTGGGATGCGTGAACATGGGGTAAAGAGACTGTTGGTGCAAGCTGGTGCAGCATCCGTTGTGAGAGGGGAGAAATTTAATTTCCTCAAGCATGTATTGGTCAGACAAATCGATGGCAGGACGAGAGGCGACCATGGTTGCCATATCGATAACGATGAAGCCATCAGCTATCTCGAAACTTCAGCCCGTGACATTGAATGGATGGTCACTAGGCCCCCACTTATCGTGGCCAAGCCGTCGGAAGGCAAGAGAGTCGTTGCGTTGGACATCATGCCTTGGCCGCCCGTGGTCACATTCGAAGACATGGCTGCTTACACCGTATCCTTGATCGATGATGACAAGGCGGTGAAGACCTCAAAGTACTGTGGCTATGCATTGACGTCAGCAATTCACCCCCCAAGTTTCGCTGGCTACGTTGCATCAACGGTAGCCATTGTGCTCGCATACTTGATATATCGCCTGATCTGAACTTCGCCTATCGTGTTTGTCTTGTCGCGCTGCGGTGTGGCATCTCGGCATCAACGCGTGACCAGCTGTTGGCTTGCTTAAGCAGAATCTAAACACGCAATAACCAAACACCAAAAACTCGTGCTGACTTAAAGGCCGTTGCGGTGATATAAAAGGAACAAACACATGATTATTCCCCGCCAACAAACCCCCACTCTTTCGCTACCACTTGTTGGGGGTGATCATTTCGATCTTTCTAAGGAAACCCCCGATTTTGCGACGCTCGTGGTTGCGTACCGCGGGCTGCATTGCCCGATTTGCGCAAGCTATCTGGTAGAGCTTGATCGTATGACACCAGACTTCGCGGCCAGTGGGGTGACGACCCTCGCTGTCAGCATGGATGGCCAGGAAAAGGCGCAAGCGATGGCCGAAAAGATCGAGGCGCAGCACCTGCGCATCGCCTACGATCTGCCTGTGGAAGCCGCCCGCAATTGGGGTCTCTACATCTCCCTATCAATCCGAGAGGCCGAACCCGCTGTATTTTCAGAACCGGGCATCTTCTTAGTCAAACCCGACCAAACCTTGTTTTACCTATCCGTTCAAACCATGCCTTTCGCCCGCCCACAGCCGAGCGATATTCTAGGCGCGGTCAATTTTGCGATCAAAGCCAACTACCCCGCACGTGGCGATTATGTCGCCGACCAGCAATCTGACAACCAGATCAAGGATCTGACATGACTAAATTACTCGAAGCAGATGCCTCGACGGATGAGGGCCTTAAAATCATCATGGCAGGCTTCGCCAAAGCGGCGGTCACCGTGGTGGTTCCAGCCATCCTTTTTGTCATTGTGGCGCAGTGGCTGCAGCTTTTCCAAGTGGGCTGGGTTCAATCTCGGACTGATAACCTGTTCTATGTCGGTCAAAATCTCGCCTTTGCAGGGTTGGTCCTGACAGGACATATCTTTTGGGTGTCGATCAGCCGCGCCACGCCCAATGCCGAAAAATGGCAGGAAGGCCATCGCCCCAGCACCGGCACGACACTTGATATGGCACAACGCATCGCACTGAACACCTTAGAGCAAACGGTGATCTTCGCGCTGGCGCAGCTGGCATTGGCGTCCGTTCTGCCTCCCGAAAGCATCGACGCAACCCGTGCCTTACTGGTTGTTTGGATCGCAGGGCGACTGATGTATGTGGTCGGCTACCCCAAGCATCCGTTCTACCGTTCTTACGGCTTCAACGCGACGATCCTACCGTCGCTGTTTGCTCTTCTGTATGCGGCGTTCCACATCGTCTTCGGTTAAGGGTACAGGGTCGGCAGGTATGCGCATTCCTCCTCTCAAGATTGCTGTGGTCGGCGCATCCCTTGGCGGGCTCAGCGCGGCCAATGTCCTGCGCCAGCTTGGCTTTGACGCGCAGGTTTATGAATTGTTTGCCAAAGGGTTCGATAAACGTGGCGGCGCGCTTGGGTCGGTCGATCTTGGCCTGCTTCGCCGGATCCGGCTAGGCAACCCAGACAGTGCTGACCGCGCCATCAAAGGCCACGGTCATTTTTACGGCGACCTGTGGGATTACCTCTTTCAAGGGTTGCCACCTGAAAGCGTGCATTTTGGTGCCGACGTCCAAACGATTGCCGATGCACGCAGCGATCGGCCCGCGATCGTGATTGATGGTGATGCCACAGCCTTTGACGTGATCATTGGGGCAGATGGTGGAAAATCAACACTCCGACCCTTTGTTACACAGAAGCAACCTGTCTATTCGGGGTATACTGTTTGGCGAGGTCTCGTGCCGATGCAAGGCATCGATGGCCCGCCATCTGGCAGTCGAATTGTGAATGGCATTCGCTATGAAACACTTGGCTTCCCCTGCGTGGGTCCGGACGGCCCGTTGTGGAACTGTGGTGTCTACATGGCGATGCCTCAGACCGAGGTGGCGGAACCGACACGCAACCGACAGGTTGGGTCTGCCATGCGTGATATTCCCCAGTGGTTTGTGCCTTTGACCAAGGCCTTGTTTGGCCAACGAAATGCGCAGTTCTGGGCGGATTGTGTGAAACACGGCAAGGTTACGCCGCATCCGATCTGGGAGTTTGCCGCAGACCCTGTTGTCGCTGGCCGTATCGCCTTGTTGGGCGATGCCGCCCATCTGTCCAGCCCGCGCACGGGCGCAGGTGCGTATACGGCCATGCTTGATGCATGGGCCCTCGGGAGGGCTTTCAACGACGCCAGCTCCGTTCCGGAGGCGCTGGCCCTCTACAACCGCGCCGCGGTTCCACGCGCAAAGACGCTATACGACCGCAGCCGTAGAGCCGGACGGGCGTTTGCACCAGACCCTCGACATTCCGTGTCTCCGACTGAGGTGCTTGATTATTTAACGCGATCAATTGAAGCGCTCGACTGGGCAGCAGCGCGCTGAACCAAAGC
>JBLHUT010000222.1:0-5995 GCA_047629975.1 Paracoccaceae bacterium | reverse complement strand
ACTGCCATCAGGCAGATTTTGGTAGAGTGGAAACCATGATTTCGTTTGGCTGAAACCAACTGTCGCAACTGCTAAAATCAGGACACAAACTGCGAGTGTTACACGAGGCCGCGCGGTGCCAATTGCTGTCAGACGCAGTGCGAAAGCTGTGCTGCTGTGCGGGACCGGCTTACCAGATAGGGTGATAATTCGCCCAAGCAGCGCAAATGTCACGATGACGATGGCAAAAGACAGCATCGTTCCAACCATGCCCAGAACGGCAAATTCGAAGAGCTGTGCGTTGCCAGTCAGTGTGATGCTGGCGAACGCGACCGCCGTTGTCAGCGCCGTCAATGCACATGCAGGGCCAACGGTCTCGACGGCACCTCGTAGCGTTCCGTTCTCTTTCAAATGCCCAGCCAGATGCACACCATCGGCGACACCCAACACCAGCAATAGGATTGGGATCACATTGCTCAAGACAGTGATTGGATAGCCGAGCCTGACCGAGAGCGCCAAAACACCTGCTGCCCCGAAGATCGCTGGCGCAACCGCCAACAGCGCCATTCGCAGATCCCGCAACAGGGCAAAGGCTGCAAACGTGACGATCAATGCGCCCCAAAGGTTCAACACGATCAGATCGTCCTTTAGGCCAGACACAATTTCCGCGCTGATAACGTCCTCGCCTGTGATGTGGGCGGACAAATCAGGCGGTAAGGCTCGGTCCAGCTCGGCCTTGAAGCTGTTGATCGCATCCACAATCGTCGTCTGGCCGGTGTCGATCGAAACGCTGAGCAGCATCGATGTGAATGCGTCATTCACGAACACTGGCAGGCCTGTGTTCAGCGCCTCAAAAGACACCAAGTCTTCGGTAAAAGCGGGACCAATCTGCACCCCAAATAGCGGTGTGCCGGAGGGGGCCTCAACTGTCGGGGGCCACCTGAGAATGAAGGGCGATGCAACCGCGATTACCCCGTCTACAAACTCCAAGTCTAGCGCCAGATTTCGCAACGCCGTCATGTCTTCTGCGTCCAGAATGTCTGGCGAAGTGATGTGGATCAAGGCAGTCGTCAGGGGCGATGATTGCTCGGCCTCGTAAGCTCGTTGTGCCTGTGACACCGCGCTATCCGACAGAAAAACGCGGTGAATATCATCGTCAAATGACAGACGTGGCAAGCTGACACCGATCAGAACCAAGAGCACGAATAAGCTTAGCGCAGCACTGCGCGGGAATTTTAAGGCAGCTATGCCAACGCGTTCAGCGCCGAACCCAATGCCCCACGACAAATTTAACCCGCCCGAAGTGGCGCAAGTGCTTTATGCTCTACGCCAATGCGGACCCAGAGCATCGCAGCATTCAGCACCGTGAACACGACTGCGACCCAAACCAGCCCCAGAACCATCGGCGCGACGATTATCTCGGCCACGACCAGCATATAGTTCGGGTGAGAGACGTATTTGAACGGCCCGCGCACGACCAACGGTGCTTCAAGGATGATGATGCGTGTGGTCCACCGACTGCCCAAGCTACCCAAAATCCAGACCCTAATAACCTGTAAAACAGCAAACAGGGCCAGCCAGCCAAAGGCCACGGGCTCATTATAGCCAAAAATGACGAGACACGCGATCCACGTGCTATGCATCGCTACCATCACCGGATAGTGCGAGGCCCCGACCTCGGACGCGCCTTGAGCCAGCAGACGTGCCGTGTTTCGCTTCGAGATCATCAATTCACTGAGCCGCTGCACAATGATGAACCCGATGAAAAGCGCTGTGGGGGTCGTTATCATGCGCCGTCCTCCTGAACGTGAAATGGCAAGAAGGACGCGGTAAAGCCCGGCCCCAAAGCACATGCCAACATCTGACCTGTCGTGCCCGCCTCTAGTACCGATTTCATCACAAACATCACAGTCGGCGCCGACATGTTTCCCGCATCCCGCAATGTGTCACGTTCGGCAACCAGCGAGCCAGGATCAAGATGCAAAGCACCCTCAATGGCATCCACGACTTTCGCCCCGCCCGGATGGCAAACAAAACGGTCGATCTGAGAATGTTCGAGGTTTGCAGCCTTCAATGCGCCCTCGGTCGCAGCCGCGAATTCTTCGGTAACGAATGACGGGATTGATCGGTCAAATACCACTCCAAAGCCCGTATCGTCAACGTCCCAGCCCATAATGCCAAGGGTGTCCGGCCACGTCTTTTGGTATCCATTGCTAAGCGAAACAATCTTTCCAGTAGACGGAATGCTCGAGCTGATGCAGGCCGCTGCAGATCCGTCCCCAAACAAAACAGTTGCGATGATGTCTGCCTTTTGCAACCGATCCGCGCGAAACGACAGCGAGCACGTCTCGACCACCACAAGCAACACTTTGGCAGTTGGCTTGCCCGCCGCAATCGATTGCGCCACGGACAACCCTGACACACCACCGGCGCACCCCAAACCAAATAGCGGGACGCGCATTATGTCCTCACGAAAGCCCATTTCGGAAAATACCTGTGCGTCCAACGTTGGTGTCGCAATTCCTGTGGAGCAAACGGTCACAACACAGTCAACATCTGAGCTGGCCCAGCCCGAATTGTTGAGAGCAAGCTGAGCGGCCTCAATGAACATAGCCTTCGCGCCGGTCATGAAAGCTGCATTCCGATCCGCCCAGCCGTGACTTTCGGAGAACCAGTCAATCGGGACGACAGAATAGCGTTTATCAATCCCAGCGGTATCAAAGGCCTTGGAGAGCCGGTCAAACTGCGGGTACACGCCTCCAAAAATTACCGATGCACGCTGACGCACTTCTATTTGCGTCAAGCAGTATTGTGGAAGGGCCGTTGAAAGGCCGTGGAGATAGACTGTCATGGGCGAACTCTTACAGCACTCAGTTTGATAATTTAAGTGCCTGCCCACACGACAAAGTAGCCCTTTGGGTTGAGCGACGACTATGTACAGACGTTGAGGTCCGCCAGCGAGCTTGGTGTGTGGCAGGTTCCGGATCAAAACTGACGGCTTCGGTTCGGAAAAGGCGGGGTTCCATCCATATGGGCTTATGGTGCGCAACTTTGACCGCCAAGTCGCGGAGGTTCACGTGCGCTCTGCAGTCCTGAATGGCTACACCGCCCTTGGCACCCCTGTCACAAGAGCCGTGGGGTAAATCACACTGGGGAATGGGTTGCCCTGTCGATCAGCCGGTTTGTGCAACACAGCCGCCCAAAATGCGAATGTTGATGCTGCTTATTTTGCGATCAACCAACGACTTACGATTACGCGCATAATCTCGTTGGTGCCTTCAAGAATTTCATGCACCCGCAAATCACGCACAATTTTTTCTATCCCGTAGTCGGAAAGATAGCCGTAACCGCCATGCAGTTGCAGGCAATCATTGGCCACACGGCTGCCAACTTCGGTCACAAACTTCTTGGCCATGGCACAATGTGCCGCTGCGTCCGGCGCGCCGGTATCCAGTCTC
This sequence comes from Paracoccaceae bacterium, assembly GCA_047629975.1. GTDB lineage: Bacteria > Pseudomonadota > Alphaproteobacteria > Rhodobacterales > Rhodobacteraceae > JBLHUT01. The sequence goes on along the minus strand of JBLHUT010000222.1, from coordinate 2,558 downwards.
CATGCGGCTTGGTGCAGAAAAACACGCGCGGCCTGTAATTCAATCTCCATGTCCGCTAACCGGAACTGCAAAGCCTGAAATTGATCGATGGATTTCCCGAAAGCCTTACGCTCCGCCATATAGGCGATTGTTTTGGTCAAAGCTGACTGCGCCGCACCCAACGAACAGGCGGCAATGTTCAAACGACCACCGTTCAGCCCTGCCATTGCATATGTGAACCCCTTGCCTTCTTCGCCCACCAAATTCGTCGAGGGAATTCTGCAATTATCCAACTGCACTTGCCGCGTCGGTTGTGCACGCCAACCCATTTTATCCTCAAGTCCGCCAAACGACAGCCCGTCGGTTTTATCCTCGATGATGACTGTCGAAATGCCTTTGGGGCCGTCGTCGCCTGTGCGGCACATAACGAGGTAGGCATCCGAATATCCACCGCCAGAGATGAACGCCTTTGTGCCGGTTAACGCATATCCCTCATTCGTGCGCTCAGCGCGGGTCTTGAGGGCCGCAGCGTCAGACCCAGACCCCGGTTCAGTCAAACAATATGACAGGACCATTTCCATGCTCAGAGCCCGCGGCAAGAACTGTTCGCGTAACTCGTCACTGCCGAATTTATCGATCATTGCCGCGCACATGTTGTGGATCGACAGGAAAGCAGCGACGGATGGGCACGACATGCTCAGCGCCTCGAACACCAGTGTTGCATCCAGCCGTGACAGGCCCGATCCGCCGTTTTCTTCGCGCACATACAGCCCGCCAAATCCCAACTCAGCCAGCTTGGGCCACAGGTCTTTCGGGATGTTCTCGGCCTTCTCCCAAGACAGTGCATTCGGAGCGATATGTTCGTCTCCAAACGCTTTGGCCATGTCGAAAATCAGCGTTTGCTCTTCGCTCAGTGCAAAATCCATGTCTTACCTCATTGCCAGTCGGGTCGTACCATCAAGGCAGCATAGGACGTGCCCTTGAGCGTTCGGGCCGCCCCGATGATTACCACCGAAATCAACTGATCTCGCGCAGATCTGCGATCACAACACCGTCGCGTGGAAGCGCTCCGATTGACACCGTTTCGACCTCACCGCGCAGTTTTAACACTTCGGAAATGGACGCTGCGTAGGCCGCCACATTGGACCCGTCCGTTTCCAGTTTGACCAGCATCGTATCGGTCTTGCCGTTATGTCCGACCTCCACGCGCACGCGTTGAATTTCAGGATGTCGTTGCACCAATTGGGCCACCTGTTCGGGGCGCACGAACATGCCTTTGACCTTGGTGGCTTGATCAGCACGGCCTTTCCAGCCAGCCAAACGCATGTTCGTGCGGCCACACTCGGACATCCCCGGCACAATTGCAGACAGATCGCCCGTCGCGAAGCGAATTAACGGGTAATCGGCGTTCAGCGCGGTCACGACAACTTCACCGACTTCGCCGTCCGGTACGGGATCGCCAGTGCCGGGGGTGACGATCTCAACGATAGCACCTTCATCGATCACCATTGGCGCACCAGCCAGTGTTTCATAGGCAATATGGCCGACATCGGCTGTCCCGTAGCACTGTAAACAGGTGATCCCACGTGCGGCGTATGCGGCGCGCACCTTTGGGAACAATGGCCCACCGGAAACCGCGGCCTTGGTGATATGGCTTAATGCGATCCCCATTTCATCGGCCTTGGCCAAAATTGCGCCCAGATAATCTGGCGTTCCCGCGTATGCTGTCACGCCAAGATCAACGGCGGCCCTAACTTGCAGCTCGGTCTGTCCTGGACCAGCCGCGAAAACTCTTGCGTCCACGGCCAACGCAGCACTTTCAAACATCGCTCCGGCGGGCGTGAAATGATACGAGAACGTGTTCTGGATAACGTCGCCTGCACCGATGCCAGCAGCGCGCAAGAACCGCCCAAACCGCCACCAATCCGGCGTCGATCCACCGGGTTCATATATCGGGCCCGGCGACTGAAACAGGCGCGTAACGCCACTGGTCGGGATGCCACCAAAGGGCGGTTTCTCCGCCTGCCAAGCACTAAGGTTTGACTTTCGCAACACTGGAAGATGGCGCAGATCAGCAAGGGATTGGATTTTTTCGGCGTCGCTAAGACGGCCATCTTGTTCAGCATTGATGCGAGCGAGCAGCGGCATAAGCTGCAACAATTGATCGGCTTCGCGTTGATCTGCAGATCGGGTTTCCAGATTATCCAAACTACTCATGACAACCACCTTTTACGGCGTCGGTACGAGCGCACATCCCGAAATGATTTTCGGCCCTCTTCCGACATACCGAGATAAAACTCTTTGACATCAGGGTTTTCGCGCAGGTCAGAGGCTTTGCCGTCCATAACCACGCGACCGCTTTCGAGGATGTAGCCGTAATGCGCGAACCGCAACGCGACATTGGTATTCTGTTCGGCCAACAAGAATGAAACGCCTTCGTTTTCGTTCAGTGATTTGACGATGCCAAAGATTTCTTCAACAAGTTGCGGGGCCAAACCCATGCTCGGCTCGTCCAGCAAAATCGTCTCAGGTTTGGACATCAATGCCCGTCCGAGTGCTACCATTTGTTGTTCGCCGCC
>JBLHUT010000221.1:0-6038 GCA_047629975.1 Paracoccaceae bacterium | reverse complement strand
GTTCTAGGCTTACCGAACCAAACCCGCAACCCCTATTTCAGTAAATCAACAAAAATCTCGGAATAACAAAAATAAAGACACAAAAACAGTAGGTTAGGGGGTCGTATTCTTTCGTCGACAGCAAATCAGGATGCCAGAACATACTCATGTATTGGCTCACGGATACAATCCACAGACTTACCCACAGATTCACCCGCGTAATGGACGTACCCGATCGGTCAAACGCGTGCCGCCGCCTTGCGATCACGTCCCTGCCCACCCAAATGCCCGTGACAGATTCGGCTCGCTCCGATTGGCCGGTGTTGCCGTTCCTCGCAATTAGACCACGTTGCCCACCACCAAGCAGCCTGATTGCCCGAAAAACAGGCACAACTGTAATCGACATCCCGACAATGGCGTCCAAAACAACAAGACCAATTGTCTTGTTAACAAGACCCGCTAGCCTGAGGAGGACTTGAAAAGAAGGAGGTCATCATGCGCTTCATGACATTTACCGCGGTTGCCGCGACGCTTGTGGCGGTAAGTACATTCGCCAACGCCGGAGGCCATGCCTCTGCAAAACAGCTGGAAGGCGCAGCAAAGGTGCGTCAGGCCCACATGCAGCTTTACAACTTCAACCTCGCCACTCTGGGGTCGATGGCCAAAGGCGCTATTCCTTATGATGCAACAGCAGCGCAGGCAGCCGCTGACAATCTTGCGGCACTCGCAACCATGAGTGAACAGGGATATTGGCTTGAAGGGTCCGACAGCGATGCAATCGAAGGGTCCCGTGCGCTTCCAGCTGCGTGGGCGACAGGTAACGATCTTGCGGCAAAGCAACAAATGATGGCCGACGCGGCGTTGGGCATGCAAGGCGCAGCGGGTCAGGGCGTTGATGGCATCAAAGGACAGATCGGGGCTGTCGGAGCTGCGTGCGGCGCGTGTCACAAGGCTTATCGTCAACCCAAATAGGGTTATTCAAAACCGGTACGCCCAGCAACCACGTCACAAGGGGGTTTCATGCTCTGGATTTTGCGCCTTGCGTTGCTCGGGGGGCTTGTCGTCGTCTCCGGGCTCTGGTTGACACGGGCTAGATCGGTCGATGCGTCGATGCTTTCTGGGCTGGATGCAGATACCAGTAATGGAGCACGGGTGTTTGCCGCAATGGGCTGTGCCTCTTGTCACAAACCCACTGACGCTGACACAACAGGCAACGATGCCCCGATATTGGCCGGAGGGAAGTCATTTGTGACCCCCTTCGGTACATTTATGGCACCGAACATTTCGTCTGATCCCACCCACGGGCTTGGTGGCTGGAGCGACCAGCAGATCGCCTCGGCCGTGCTGAAAGGGACGGCCCCGGACGGCACACATTACTATCCCGCGTTTCCCTATGCCAGCTACGCAAAGACCACCCCTCAGGATATCGTTGACCTGATTGCCCATCTGCGCACCCTGCCCGCAGATCCCACACCAAGCCAACCGCACATGCTGTCGTTCCCATTCAACATCAGGGTCAGCCTTGGTGGATGGAAGCTCTTGTTTGCCGATGCACACGGCCCGTCGCAGCCGCTCCTGAACCTCACCCAAGAAGAAGAACAGGGCCGTTATCTGGTCGAAGTGCTGGGCCATTGCGCCGAATGCCACACACCGCGCAACCGACTTGGCGGGATGGAGCGTGCCCGCTGGCTTGCCGGCGCACCAAACCCCTCAGGCAAGGGGAACATACCGAACATCACACCCGCGGCGCTTGACTGGTCGGTCGGGGACATTGCCGAATATCTTTCGTCGGGCTTCACACCGGAGTTCGATACTGCGGGGGGCTCTATGGCTGAAGTCATCGAGAATACCGCCCGACTGACTGACGCAGACAGGCTGGCAATCGCCGCCTACCTGAAGCGCGTGCCCGCCGTTCAATAGCTGCGGCGCAACCCTACTCCAGCGACAGGCTCTCGATATATCCGATGACGCTCGTGTCGGTATCATCGGAATCTGACGAGACAGCCACACCGACCAGCACAAATTCTCCGACGCCGAACGCCTTTTGCAGGTCCTGTTTGAGGGGCATATTTTCGGTAAAGCGTCCTGTGCCGACGGGGCGGGTAATGATCGTCACACCACGGCTGTCAAGATACGGGCTGGGCAGAACAGATCCGACCGGGCTTTGCCCTCCGCGGACATACACCAGAACACGCACCGCTGGCTCTGACAGGATGCGCCGCAGTGACCGGCGCTCAAGTTTCGGTGCGACAGCCGCGTCCGCAAACACAAAGTAAAGCGCAAGGTTGCGGTCGTCCCCCCCTTTCACCGACAGATCGGTTGCCGGAACCCCTTCTTGCACGCTCCACGTCCAACGCGCCGCCCGGGTGGGCCACGCAGCCTCTTCGAACCGCTTGTACAAGATAGAGACAGTCCCCCTTGAGAGCACATCAAGCCTCGCGCCCTTTTGGACATAGGTATTGGCAGAAAACCAGGGAAACCCCTGCTCTTTCCACGTCCCGTCAAAAGCAACCTCGCCAACCTGCGCCGCAACAGTCGATGTTTGCAGCAACAAACAGATCGACGCCATTCGTATCATCGGGTGCACCACAGCGGGCTTCCTCCAGTTATAATTGAGCAGAAAGGTCACGAGACATAAAGCAATCGGGCCGTTCGTCACCGGCACAAGCTGCAAACAGACCCACACCAGTGTCGCGCATCGCTCACGGATCAGCAATCTTCCTGTCAATCACAAGAAGGTGTTGGTGCGCAGTTTCGTTCACGTCTGCATGTGCCGCCCCCCCTGCGCCTGCGCTGCCAGCACAGGAGCAGCGTTGACAAGCTCTCCGACAAAGCGTTGCATACGCTTCAAAGCAACTTTTCAGAACGCCGGTACTTCGTTCAATCAACGCCTGCTCGCCCAGAATAAAGTGCCCCGGATTTCCAGCGTACAGACACGTGCCCTCAACCCCGCCAAAAGGGTCTTTGGTACCAGATCACGCGCCTCGTCCACGCAGCACCCGCAAATCCAAAGCGCACCTGCGGTAAGACCATCCTCGTGTGGCCTATCCGGCCTGCATCACAGCACGCGCAACATCGGGCGCAACCTCGGACACCGCAATCGCACCCGCAAGGACCGTGACGTGCAATGTCTGTGCCAACAGATCGAGCAACGCCCAAGACCCCGCAAGACGTATGGCCAAAGCCACTGCTGAACGTCGAAATCAAAGGTTTCTTTAACCGCAAGGTAAACAGGTGCAACCAGCGTATCACCCACCTTTGGCCCCGGCTTGCGCGCCCAAGATCGACCCGCACGGGCTTATTGGCAAGATTGACACTCACCGTCCCCATTTATGGATCCGTCTCCAACATACCTTCCGCGCGCCCAGCAGACGACGCACAATTGGGTGTTCTACATTGTAGCGTCAGCATCTGGTTGCCATGCCAATCCCCATTACTACATCTACACGAAGTCCACCCGCCCGACGGTCAAGTGGCGATAGCTACACGTGTTCAAAGCCGGCAATTGTGCCGCCACACTACCGAAAAAGGCCACAACAAAGCCGATTACCTATCGTCCCATCCAACCTCAGGAGCCCTCATGCCGCCCAAGAAACCGGACCGTTGCGCAGTTGGCCTCGGGCTTGGTCCACTGGCTGCGGCCTATATCGCCGTCCCGAATGCCTTGGACCTTATCAAAGGGCCACTATCCTTCACGTCGCTCGAAAACCCTGACGGGTTCCGCAAAATGGAAGGGGGGGGCACCTCGACCGGCTTCGATCTGTTTGTCGGGCTCGACGCCGAAACCGACCCCGACCTGAAAAACGTTGTTACTGCCGTTCGAGCAGACTTGCGCCCTGCGCTTTTTCCCGCCGGCACTGAGGGCGTGCCAATCGCATCTTTCTCCGATTACTACTGCCCCTATTACCGGATTTTGACCGAACGACTGGGCAACCTCGTCAAGGCCGGATCCGCGGACGTGGCGGTAAATGTGTCATGGCACGAATTACCCCTGCTGGGAGCGACATCCGTCATGGCGGCCAAAACGGCCCTGAGCGCTAAAAAGCAAGGGGCCTACCTTGCGTTTCACACCCGCATGATGCGCAGCCGGTTCCAGTCGACACCGGAATATCCGGGCTTGATCGCAGACAGCATCGGCATTGATAGACAACTATATCTTGACGACATGAAAGGTCCCGACGTAGCAGACGAAATCCGGCGCAGCCGCGCCTTGGGCAGGATATTCGGATTTTTCGGTACACTCGCACTTGTTGTCGGTCGCACGGTTGTTCAAGGCAATATCACCGAAGAAGCCCTGCAACGACTGATCGAACGGGAACGTGCCGACGGCCCCGTTGCCGCGTGTGGATGACGCCGCGGGTGTCCCGCCTTTTCACTCCGACCCCGTTGAAACCTGTCCGACCGCTGACTCTGAACGCGATGCTAAGGCCGTCTGTATGGTTCCGGCCGCCGCGGACGGGGGCCTGAACGTCAGTCACAGCCGCCTGCCAACCCCTGCTGTTCCACAAAAGCTTCCAGCTCGGCAGAGTACATCGATGCACAAGCCCGCCCTTTGTGCTTGGAGGCGTAAAGGGCGATATCGGCATCGTGAAGCATTTGCTCTGCGTTTGGCGTTTCATAAAAACTCGAGATCGTGATCCCGATGCTGCCTGAAATCTGGCAGACATCATCCTTGAACGGGATCGGTTCTTGCAGCCGCGAGATAATCCGCTTGCTCGCTTCCATCAGAAACCCGGGATCAAGAAAGCGATGCAGAAGGATCGTGAACTCGTCCCCCCCGACACGTGCAACCACATCCGAGCTGCGGGTTTCACAGCGCAAGATACTGGCCACGCGGGTCAGCACATGATCCCCCGCCGCATGCCCCAAGGTGTCGTTGACCGCCTTGAAAAAATCCAGATCAATGTGCATCAATGCAAAGTTGGTCTGTTCGCGCAGCATTTTATCAAGCTGATAGTCAAGCGCACGCCGGTTGGATAGGCCGGTCAGGGCATCGGTCAATGCCTGCTGCTCGGCACGTTGTTTCGCACTTTGCAATTTGAGGTTCAGCTTTTTCTGTGCCACCTGCGCGACCGATTTTGCCTCGATCAGATAAAGCATTTCGACCGTAAGATCCGTCGTCGGAAAATCGCTGCACGTCAGGTTGTGGTTCTGGACAGCCTCGACGATTCCGTAACCGAAAGAGAAATTTATAAGCAGGTCGTCGCCTTCGTTCAGTTTGGTGACCAGCCCTTTGAGTTGTGTCTTTATATCCCCGCGCAAGCGCAGTTTGATCTGCCCCATTTCCGCACGCGCCAGATCCGCAGTGCAATCAGCATCGCGCGGGCGCAACACCTCGAAGACGTCAAACAGAAGGTGCCCCGTGTAATCGTGCAAGCCCGAAAGTTTATGAAGTGTCGGGCCAAGGTGGCGCAGCACGCCGGACGCGCTGACAATCATGTGCATCGGCATCAGCCGGTCAAGCCCGTCAGGATTGATGGCGATCACACCCGCACAGGCGTGGTCATGCCCCTGCACAGGGCCGTGAACGGCATGCGAGCCGTGTTGCAGGGACGTGCGGGCAGGGACCTTGATATTCATGCCGCACCCTTTTGTTGCGCAGACGAACATAACGAAAACGCGTTCCCTTCGGAAAAGCGCACATCCGCAAGACGGATATCAAGCACACACGCCCCGTCCGCGGCCTCGACAGGCTCCAGCAACACCAACGCGCCGTAATCATCCGCAAGCGCCCGCAAAACCCCGACAAAAACATAGGCAAAATCCGGATGCGCGTGTCGCAGATAAAGCGTGAACTGCCCGGCTTGTTCCTGCATCAATTCGAGTTGAGGGAACTGAAGGTCGGGTACTGCAAGCATGACACGGTCATGCAGATCATCCAGCGACAGCAGGAATTCAACGTAAGTGTCGCCGCCAAACCGAAGCAGGCGCCTAATGGACTGTGTGTTGTTATGGGTAACAAGATAGGTGCCCACATCTTCAAGCACGGCCTTGGCCGGCTTATCCAGAAAATCGGCCATCGATGCCACCAGACGATGCGTGACAACATCGTCATAATC
>JBLHUT010000220.1:0-6068 GCA_047629975.1 Paracoccaceae bacterium | reverse complement strand
GGGCACGACTTTGCTTGCGGTTTATGCCGCCGGGCTTGGATTGCCGTTTTTGCTTGTTGCGGCGTTTTTCCCGCGGCTGACGGGTGTCATGGACTGGATGAAGCGGCATATGGCGCAGATCGAGCGGATCATGGGGCTGTTGCTGTGGACCATCGGATTGATGATGCTGACAGGCGGATTTTCCCAGTTTTCCTATTGGCTGCTCGAGACATTTCCGGCGCTTGCCCTGTTGGGTTAGCCTTCGTTTTGCGAGGCGGCAAGGGGACGGGCGGCAAGCTCGTCCTGTAACCGCTGCAAGACGTAGAGCCGGATAGCGCAGGCAAGCCCCATCCGGGTGCCACGCTCTTTGTCGATCCGGGCGGCCAGCACGTTGAGGGCGATACCGTCGCGCGCGGCAAGATCGCGAAACGCATCCCAAAAGGCCGGTTCAAGCGAAACCGAAGTGCGATGGCCCAGAAGCGTCAGGGAGTGTTTTGCGGGGCGGCTCATGGTGTGGGGTCGGTTTCATCACCGTCCGGCCTCTCGCCTTCCAGCTTTGCACCGTCAAGCGTCTCTTGTGCCTTGCGTTGCCGCGCCTTGTCGAGGTCACGCAGGGGCTTGGACAGACCGTAAAGCACCGCGTTGGCGTCGGCTCTGGTTTTGTCATCCGAACGGTTGCGCGTTTTGCGGGCTTTGTTCAGGTTGATCACATTGTTCTTGGCCATGCTGAACAACTTGGCTTTGTTTTCGGAAATGTCCAGTGGGGTTTTGTGCGGGCAATGGTTTGTGTGCGGGCCGGTTGCCGGACCCGCACACAAAGAGCGTTCTAGCGTGGGCCAACCATATCTTCGGGGCGCACGACGCGGTCAAAGGTCTCTTCGTCGACAAACCCCAATGCGATGGCTTCGTGCTTCAATGTGGTGCCATTTTTATGCGCCGTCTTGGCGACTTTGGTGGCGTTATCGTACCCGATTGTCGGCGCAAGCGCTGTCACCAGCATCAGGCTCTCGCGCATCAATTTCTCGATACGGACCGGATCGGCTTGCAGCCCCTCGATCAGATTGTCGGTGAACGCGACGCTGGCATCCCCTAAAAGCTGGATGGATTGCAACACGTTATACGCCATCATCGGCTTATAGACATTGAGTTCGAAATGACCTTGCGAGCCGGCAAACCCGACAGCGGCATCATTGCCCATGACATGGATACACACTTGGGTCAGGGCTTCGCATTGGGTCGGGTTGACCTTGCCGGGCATGATCGACGAGCCGGGCTCGTTTTCAGGCAGAATCAACTCTCCGAGTCCACATCGTGGCCCCGAGCCCAGAAGCCGGATGTCGTTGGCAATCTTGAACAGGCTGGACGCGACTGTTTTCAACGCGCCCGAAATCTCGACCATGGCGTCGTGCCCTGCGAGGGCCTCGAATTTATTCGGGGCGGTAATAAAGGGCAGGCCGGTGATGTCGGCCATATTCCGGGCGACTTCCTCGGCCCATCCGGGCGCAGTGTTCAGCCCGGTGCCAACCGCCGTGCCGCCTTGAGCCAGCTCATAGATCCGGCCAAGAGCGGATTCGATGCGCGCGATGCTCATGGCGACCTGATGGGTATAGCCCGAAAATTCCTGACTGAGGGTCAGGGGGGTGGCGTCTTGTGTGTGGGTACGCCCGATTTTGATGATGCCGTCAAAGGCTTCGACTTTGGCCTGCAAACCGGCGTGGAGCTTTCGCAGCGCGGGCAGCAGGATTTCATGCGCTGTCACGGCTGTGGCAATATGCATGGCTGTCGGGAACGTGTCGTTCGAAGATTGGCCCATGTTGCAATGATCGTTAGGATGCACAGGCGTCTTGGAGCCGATCAAACCGCCCAGCATTTCGATGGCGCGGTTAGCGATGACCTCGTTGGCATTCATGTTTGACTGGGTGCCTGACCCCGTCTGCCAGACGACAAGTGGAAAGTTATCGTCGAATTTGCCGTCGATGACCTCTTGTGCTGCGGTTTGAACCGCGTTGCCGATTTCCGGCGACAGCTTTCCAGTGCGCGTGTTGGACATCGCACAGGCTTTTTTGACAACCCCGAGCGCACGCACGATGGCGATGGGTTGTTTTTCCCAACCAATCGGGAAATTCAGGATCGAGCGCTGGGTCTGTGCGCCCCAGTATTTATCGGCAGGAACCTCAAGAGGGCCAAAGCTGTCGGTTTCGGTACGGGTCTGCGCCATTTTTTATCTCCGGATGCGATTGCATACGGTTTAACGGGCGACCTGTGTCAGGGCAATACGTCGGGCCAAGTTTCGCGCCGTGGAGTGCCGGCAGGCGCGATATTGGCTATTTGCGAAAGCTGTCCAGGCTGACGATATCGCCTTTGTGGGCGGGTTCGGTGTCTTCGACATCGATCATCGGGGCCTCTTCGTCCTCGTCGTCTTTCTCGTATCCTTCGAACCGTAAGCCGAATTCTACAGACGGATCGACAAAGGTCTGGATCGCGTCATAGGGAATATAAAGCGTCTCGGGGCTGTCTCCGAAATTCAGCGTGATCCCGAACCCTTCGTCGGACACTTCCAGATCCTCGAACCAGTGTTGAACAACGACGGTCATTTCCTCGGGGTACCGCTCGCGCAGCCACGCCGCGATCTGCACCTTCGGGTGAGGCGTTTCAAACGTGATGAAGAAATGATGGTCGCCCGGAAGCCCGTTGGTCGCGACGCCACTGAGAACGTTTTGAATAAGCGAGCGCATCGCGCTGTGCATCAGATGGCCATAATTGATGGAATTCGACATTTTTGGCCTGCTAGGCTGAGGGTTCATTTAGGGACGTAGCATAGGCAATCCGGTCGGAATTGATACCCCTCAAGTCGTGTTAATGCACCTTGTAGGGGGCTGATTTCAGATCACCATTGCGTTGTGCCGTGGAGCACTGTGCGGTCGGGGTCAAGACTTAAGGGAGGTAAAGTGCAGGCTTCTGTTGCCAGGTGCCTGCGAACCCCGCCTTAAGCTGCTAGGCCTAAGGACTTAAGATTTCGATAGATCCGACTGCTTACGCAGCCATCGCCATCGGAGCTTTGTTGTCATTTGCAACTAGCTTTAACGGACCGATAACGGTGGTACCTCACCGAGCAAAAGCTAACCCCTTTGAACGTCCGTCGATCCTATTTCGGCCCCATTGTCCCCAAATGAGGGATGTTTGGTGGAGCCGCCGGGTACCGCCCCCGGGTCCGATCCATCTATTACGAGCGCGTTTATCACCATAGTCCCGAAGGACACTTGGTATATAGGCGTGGCAGCAAGGATTTGCAATTGCCGCGATGCAGTTTGCCGGGTTGAAATTCGTCATCCCCCCAAGGCGGCGCGCGGCGGTGGTACGATCAGCCTGTTGGAGCGTTGGCCAGAACCAGCCACGCAGCCAGTCCGGCCTCGACGGCGAAGTAAAGCAGTAATTTCCCGCGAGGCGGCGCATCAAGCACCAGCGATACAACCCGACCCAATGCAGCCCCCGCATAGGCCACACCGGCCGTCACAAGCACCATCGGTGCAGGAAACACGAGCATGAACAGTCCCATCCCTACAAACAATCCCCCCACCGACGCGCGCATTTCGGACAGGCCCATTGTCGACTCTGTGTCTTTCAGGTCAAGAACGTCCATTGTGAACCTCGGCGCCACAAAGCCGAATGCGCCAAAGGCGATCGTCAGCAAGGCCGCCAGAATATTGAAGTTTTCAATCATCCGCTACACCTAGAAGGCGGCGGCCGTTTGACAAGGTGTCCGACACGCTGTGTGTTGCGCAGGCGCGAAAGCGCGCGGGGCAGGCGGTGTCCCGCGTTCACCGGGGCTAGACTTTGCGCGCTGCATGGCGTGCTTGCACATTACGCCCCAGCTCGATGGTGTAGGATTGCAGCGCGACCAGACCGGCATCTGCCGCTGCTCCGTCGTTGTGCTCCAATGCGTTCGCGATTTCAGTGTGGAGCGCGATGATCGCCTCGCGCGAGCGTGCCGAAAAGGTAATCATGTTCATCAAGGGCTGCATCGCCTCGACTGCACCGGCAAGGTGATACGACAGCACCGGATTGTGGGCCGCATCGACCATCGCGCGGTGAAAGGTCACGTCTGATGCGCAAAAAGTCTCGTCGCTCAGTCCGGGTTGCCCTTGCCGGTGGATCTCGGCGCGCATTGTTGCAAGCTGGTCGGACGTACGGCGCGCGGCAGACAGCGGCGCGCAGGCCCGCTCAAGCGCAAAGCGCGCCTCGCAGGCTGTTTCGAAATTTACGGCGTTCATGCTCAACAAAAGGGTCGATGTCGTGATTTGCTGTCCATACGCATCCTCGAAGCGGAGCCGGTTGACAAAGGCCCCCCCCGTCGCGCCGCGCTGGGTGCGGATCAGGTTTTGGGCGGCAAGCCGCTTGAGCGCCTCTCGTACAGTCGGGCGCGAGACGTCGAAGTGATCCGACAACTCGATCTCTGACGGCAGCCGTTCATCAACGGGCAATTCCCCGCTGATGATAGCGTCGCGAATGGATGTCGCGATCTGCGCGGACAGATCGGAGCCGGATGTAGGATCAATTTTCATATGTCTGACAATTAGTATTTGTAACGCTTTTATAAATCTGCAACAGAATAAGGCAACCGAAAACGACTCGTATCGAAAGATGAGACCATGATCGACCGTTCCTTTTCCCTGCCGTGGCGATCGGTGTCCTGGCTGGGCTTTTTCGCAACGATTATCGTGGCATGGATGTGGTTGTTCGTGATGGCGCGGATGTCGGGCGTTGATGTCTGGGGCGTGCCGCGGGGCGTGAACATGATGCCGATGGAAAGCTTTGGCACCTTGTGGTCGATGTGGGCTGTCATGATGGCGGCGATGATGCTGCCGACGATGGTGCCGACGCTGTCAACGTATGACCAGCTGATAAAAAGTGCGAACGGCACAAGATCGGGCTGGGTTGGCGTGGCGCTGGGGTATCTCGGGATCTGGGTTGCTTTTGGAGCGTTGCTCGGGTTTGTTCAATGTGCTTTGTTGCAATTGGGTGTCGTGGATATTTTGGGGATTTCAGCCTCCGGGTACATCTCTGCGGTGATCCTTGTGGCTGTCGGGGCGTTTCAGTTCTCTTATGTCAAAGAAACCTGCCACGGTGTCTGTCATTCCCCGATAAGCTATTTTCTGGGCCACTGGAAACCCGACTTTGCAGGTGGGTTGCGCATGGGTGGCGGGCTTGGCGCGTTTTGTGTGGGGTGTTGTTGGGGCTATATGGTTCTCGGCTTTGTTGGCGGAACGATGAGCCTTTTGTGGATGGGGCTTGCGACGCTTGTGATGGTTCTTGAAAAGTTACCACAGGTCGGCAGCTATATCATTAAACCGCTTGGCGTGGTGCTGATTGCGGCGGGCGTTTTAACGGCGGCGATGACCGCAGGATTTATCGGGTAGGAGAATAACAGATGACAGAAATGACCAAATCGGACCGATTGCGCGTCAAAGACCGCATCATCCAGCAGATGGCCAGCACAAGCGGGCGCAGGCAGGCGCAACCCACCGACTGGAAGATTTCGGGCGAGTTGTTCATGAACTGCTCTTGCACGGTATTTTGCCCGTGCGTTGTATCCTTGGGCAAGCACCCGCCCACCGAGGGGACCTGTCAGGCCTGGATGGCCATTGCTATCGACGACGGCCATTACGAGGGCGAGAGCCTGTCAGGGCTCAACATCGGGCTGATGGTTGAAATTCCCGGTCGCATGGCAGAGGGCGGCTGGAAAGTTGCCGCCTATGTCGACGAGCGGGCCAGCCAGAAGGCCTATAACGGTATTCTGAAGATTTTCACGGGCGAGGCGGGCGGCACCACGGGGCTGTTCACAATGCTGGTCAGCGACATCATCGGTGCCGAGCGTGCACCGGTCGAAATCGTCCGCAACGGCCGTCGCCGCTCGATCAATATCGGCCGCAAGATTCAGGGCGAAATTGAAATGATCGAGGGCAGTTCACCCGAACATCCGGTTGTGTTGTCCAATACCCGCTATTGGATGGGCCCCGATATCATCGCGGCCGTCGGTCTGAAAAGCAAGGTACGCGACTATGGGCGTATTTGGGATTTTGGCGGTAAAT
>JBLHUT010000219.1:0-6147 GCA_047629975.1 Paracoccaceae bacterium | reverse complement strand
CATCGTTCAGGGCGCCCATGAAAAGCGTATCGAACAACGCACCATTCGCGCGTCATAAGGAGCAAAACCATGTGGGATCGTAATCAGATGGCGGCGCGTGCCGCCCAAGAGCTTCAAGACGGCTGGTATGTGAACCTTGGCATCGGCATTCCGACCTTGGTCAGCAACTATATCCCCGAAGGCATCGAGGTGACGTTGCAATCGGAAAACGGGATGCTGGGTATGGGCCCCTTCCCGACCGAGGCCGAAATTGACCCCGACCTGATCAACGCCGGCAAACAGACCATCACCGAGCTGCCCCAGACCGCCTATTTCGACAGCGCGGCTAGTTTCGGCATGATCCGCGGTGGCAAAATTGCCATGGCGATCCTTGGTGCGATGGAAGTGGCCGAAAACGGTGACCTGGCCAACTGGATGATTCCGGGCAAGCTGGTCAAGGGGATGGGCGGCGCAATGGATCTTGTGGCCGGTGTCGGACGTGTTGTTGTGGTCATGGACCACACGAACAAGGCTGGCGTGTCAAAGGTTCTCAAGGCGTGCACGCTGCCGCTGACGGGCACGGCTGTCGTGGACCGGATCATCACGAACCTTGGTGTGATGGATGTGGTCGAAGGCGGTTTGCGGCTTGTGGAGCTGGCAGACGGTGTAACCCGGGCAGAGTTCGAAGCAGCAACCGAGGCGACCCTCGTCTAGGCCGATACCACTCGTACACTACACAACAGCACATCACGCAGGGCAGGTATCCTACCAGCCCTGCGGTCACCCTAAAAACCGCGCATACCGCACCGGGCAAAACAGGCCAGAGCTGTCAGCTCAGGCCCCGCCGCGCCCTGAGCGTGTCGATCCGAGCGCGCAGACTGGGCCGCACCGGCCCGGGACGCGGAGTATCGCGCAACGTGGTAAACCAATGATCGGGCGGTGATTTCGCGCGACTGTTGCCTTGCCACTCCAACGCGCGCAACACCTCCTCTGCCTCTTTGGGCAACCGGTCCGGGATTTCCTTGCCTGCCAGAACCGCCCAGACCCCCGTCCAAAGACGCCCCACCGACCAGGGGTTGTACCCGCCGCCCCCGAGCACAAGATACCGCGCCGACATCGGGCGCAAAGCCGCCACAATCTCCCAATGGGCATTGTTCGACAGGCTCAACCCCGAAAGCGGGTCTTCTTCGACCGCATCCGCCCCGCATTGCAGCACGATCGCCTCGGGGGCGTGGGCCTCGATTAGCGGTACAATCAGATCGTCCCGTATCAACGCCATTTCGGTGTCATTCATCCCGCGCGGCACCGGAAGGTTCACTGCCGATCCCCCCGCCGTGTCGTGCAGCGCCCCCGTGCGCGGCCAGCGGTTTTCTTCGTGCACAGAGATCATCAACATATCAGGATCGCCGTGAAACCCCACCTCGACCCCGTCGGGATGATGCGCATCGATATCGACATACGCAATCCGTCGAACCCCCATCCGCCGCAGCGATAACATCGCAAGGACCGGATCGTTGAGATAGCAAAACCCGTTCGCTCGCCCCGGCAGCCCGTGATGCGTCCCGCCCGCGGGGTGGTAGATCACGCCGCCCCCGCGCAACATCTCTCCGGCCATCAAAGACCCGCCTGCCGCGGTCGCAGGGCGGCGGAACACCTCGCCATAGACCGGGTTCGATGCCGTCCCGAGGTTGAACCGCTCGCGCACCTGCTGCGAAACCTCCAGGTCTTGCTCGGCCTGTTGCAGCGCCTCGAGATAGGCGTCGTCGTGCCAGATTCTGAGCGCTGCCGGCTTGGCCCGCGGGCTTGTGCGGTATTGCGCATCATCCAGCCACCCCAAAGCCCGCGACAGATCCATCACCGTCGAGACGCGCGGCACCCGAAGCGGATGCAGCCCGCCGTAACTTGATTTGCGATAAATAGAATTTCCAAGGAAAACAGGTTTGTCGAGCATCAAAAGGCCCTCTTCAGACCCGCCGCCGACCTGTGCGACATCACGCGAGACGGCTCATTGTGTCAAAGCCGCCTCTACCGCGCGCGTTAACTTGCGCGCGGTCGGACGCAGTGTCGCGCCATAAGTCGCAATGACATCGCCCCGAGGACCGATCAGGATCTTGTTGAAGTTCCACCGCGGTTCGAACCCCGAAACCTGCGCCACCTGTTGATAAAACGGATGTGCAGCAGGGCCGACAACATGGGTAATCTCGGACATCGGCAGATCGAGATCATAGTTCAGCTCACAAAATTCTTTGACCTCGGCCTCTGTTCCAAGCTCCTGGCGGAAATCATCCGATGGCACTGCCAGCACCACCAGCCCGCGCGCGCGGTAGCGGTCATAAAGCGCCTGAAGGTCGCTATATTGCCGGGTGAATGCGCATTGTGACGCCGTGTTCACAACAAGAACAGGACGACCCAACCAGTCCCCTAACGGCAGGGTTCCCCCATCGATAGAGGCAAATGTTATCTCTGTTAGCGGGAGCACCGGCTTTAAATCGCCTTCGGCAACAGACGAAAATGCCCATCCAACCGCCAAAAAACCCGAAACAGCGGCCATAACGACACGCAAAGCGCTGAAAAAGGACATATTTACGGCTCCTTAACTTGGAAATCATGTAATTCGTTTTACTTAGCGCGGCATTAGCGAAAGAACACAGGCCAAGGAAGGCAAGTTTGCCTTTGCCAACCCCGCTGCTATGGTGTCCGCGCTAAACACCAGTTGACAGGCAAACCATATTTTCCGGAGCACTCAAGCTGACCCAGGCCATGCAAATACCAATGGTTGTCACCAAAGGCGGCAAACGTGAAATACGTACACAGTTCGCTGCACTTTGCTATCGTGTCCTAAAAGGTGAAACCCAGATCCTGCTTGTGACAAGCCGGAGCAGCAAGCGTTGGATCGTGCCTAAAGGCTGGCCTGCCAACGGGCTGACCCCTGCGCAATCTGCGGCTAAGGAAGCATGGGAAGAGGCCGGTGTAAAAGGCAAGACCTTTGAAAACTGCGTCGGGCTTTACAGCTATGAAAAATTTTTGACCGAGGAAAGCTCGTTGCCCTGTGTGGTGGCACTTTTTCCGATATTGGTCAGTGACCTGAAAAACAACTTTCCCGAAAAAACCGAACGCACCCGCCGGTGGTTCACTCCGCAAAAAGCGGCGAAAAAAGTTGCCGAACCCGAATTGCAGGCGATCCTTGCAAACTTCACAGCCCCCCCCAAGCCAAAAGCAGGCAGGTGACCGGTGCGTGATCTGCGATCAAACCAGATAGGCCGGCACGCATGATTACCTATCGGCTGAAATGCGATCAGGGCCATGCGTTCGACAGCTGGTTCGCGTCGGCGGGGGCCTTTGACACTCTTGCGCGCACGGGGCATTTGACCTGTGCCATCTGCGGCAGCCCGACTGTTCAAAAAGCCATAATGGCACCGCGCCTGAGCACGTCTCAGGACGGTATTGCCGGCGACGTCGCACAAGGCACCGATACCCCCACGCCTGCATCCTCCGATACCGCCAAACCGACATTATCCATCCCCTCGACCCCCGCCGAGCGCGCGGTTGCCGAACTGCGCAAAAACGTCGAGCAAAACTGTGAATACGTCGGATCCTCGTTCGCTGCCGAAGCGCGCGCGATGCACGACGGCGACACCCCTGCGCGCGCAATTTTCGGAGAAGCCCGACTTGACGAGGCCAAAAAGTTGATCGACGAAGGCATTCAAATCGCCCCCCTTCCCTTCATTCCCAAACGCAAGGCGAACTGAGCATGACACTCTCTTTGGTAACCGGTGCCAACCGCGGTATCGGTGCCGCCCTTTACGCGCACCTGTCCGCAAACGGCAAAACGGTCGGAACAGCCCGCACCCCGTCACACGGCAGTGAACTTGCCCCGCTGGATGTCACAAAACCCGACAGTGTCGCCGCACTTGCGGCATCGCTGAACGGTGCGCCGCTTGACCTTCTGGTGTGCAATGCCGGCGTGTATCTCGACAAAGGTGCCGATCTCGAGACAGGTTATGCGCCGCAACTATGGGCCGACAGCTTTGCAACCAATGTAACCGGCGTATTTTTGACCATCCAGGCCCTGTTGCCAAACCTGCGTGCAGCACCGGCCGCGCGCATCGCGATTATCTCTTCGCAAATGGGCTCGTCAGAGCGCGCCCCGGGGGGCAGCTATATCTATCGGGCTTCAAAGTCGGCCGTGCTCAACCTCGGGCGGAACATGGCGTCCGATTTCAAACCCATGGGCATCAGTGTCGGGATCTATCACCCCGGTTGGGTCCAGACCGATATGGGTGGCATGGCCGCACAGATCACCGTCGATCAGGCCGCCGATGGCTTGATGGCCCGGTTTGCCAACCTTTCAATCGACACGACAGGCGTGTTCGAAACCTATGACGGCACCCCGCACCCGTTCTGAGTGTTTCAAGGGGCGGTGGCACGCTACCAATCCTGCCGCTCATAGGTGTCGGCAAAGGCCATGGCCGTATCTGTGTCACCGCCTTCGTTGACCGGTTCCTGAAGGACATTGTCATCATCCGACGATGTGCTGCCCTGCCCTTCGCCATCGGCGGCCTCAAGCCAGCTGGTCGAGCCCGCCCCGGCCGAGCTTTCCTCGAACAGGATTGCGTGCTGTGCCGATGCAATTTCGCTTTGCATCGCCTCCACATCGCCAACATCAATCGAAAACACCTCAACCGTTTCGATTGTTTGCCCGGTGAAGGCAGTGTCACTCAGGGTTACCTCTGCCGTGATCGTTCCGACAAACCCCAAGGGCGGCGACATCTCGAGCGACCCAAGGTCCCAGCCGGTCAAATCAACCGGCCCACCATCAGACATGGCGAAATTGTCCCCGCTGATCAGAATGGTATCCGCAGGCAGGCCGGACATCGATATTTGCCCCGCCTCGCCCAGTTCGGAGGCTGTCAGGCAAAGCTCGGCAGTGCCGTTTTGCGGCGTCACAAGGCCGGAATGGGCCGGAACCAGTTCACGCCCGTCAATGCCCGGCCCCTCCCATTCCAGCTTCAGGCCGGCATTGCCATAATTCTCGAAATACCGCACTTCGATATCATAGGTGCCGGCATCAAGTTCGATCCTGTCGTTGCGGGTCCGATACCCGTGCAAGCCATCATCAACAACCACCGGATTGCCGTCGATATAAAGCGCCGCGCCGTCATCGCCGCCAAGGTAGAATGTAAATTCACCCCCCTCTTCGACATTGATGTTCCCCGTAAGCTGCGTGCCAAATGTATCGGTGGACCCGCCCTCCCAGAATGATCCGCCACTGTTGGTATAGTTGATCTCGCTCACGGTTTCCTGATGCGTGGGCGGGGCGGACCAATCAACATCAGACAGCTTTCTCAGGCTCTGGTCCATGTCGAAATAACGTGCCCGAAATCCGGTCTCGACCTGCAAGCTGGGGGGGGTGTCGAACAACGATTGCACCGAAAAGGGCACGTCGGTCGAATGTGCCACCGTGTCACCATTTTCTGCCTGAACTGTCGTCACCAGCTTGGCGGCGACCTGTCCGTAAAAATTGACCGGTGCGGAAATCACAAGCAAGGACGTATCCCATCCGGTAATCTGTGCCACACCGTCCTGTCCGACTTCAACAGACGCGGCACCAGCCTGAACAACCGTTCCCTCGGGCAAGCCGGTGATCGAGCGATCCTCGACAAGCATACTAGTATCTTCGTTTTCCAGACCAAAGACAATCGGCCTGCCACTCACTGTCTGCAAATCGTCCACGGGCGGTGCCGTGACCAAAGCCCGCCCGTCAATGCCCGGCCCCTCCCATTCCAGCTTCAGCTCTGCATTTCCCTTTTCATCGAAATAGCGCAGCTCGAAAACATGGGTGCCGGCATCGAGTTCAATCTCGAACTCGCCCTTCTTACCGCCCTTCCCGTCGTGATATTCCGATGCCTCGACACCGTTGATAAACAGCACCGCGGCGTCTTTGTCGCTGTCTACATGAAAGGTAAATGTTCCGGCCTGCTCCACCTCGATGTTCCCATCGATCTTTACACCAAACTTTTCCTCCGGCCCTCCTTCCCAGAAGGGCTCCTTGGTTTTTTCATATTCGATCTCGGTGATGATCTCCTGATGATCTCCCGGTCTGGTCCAGTCTGCATCCGCAGGGTCTTTTTTAATGTCTCCAAAGTCAAAATACGTGGCTCTGAAACC
>JBLHUT010000218.1:0-6164 GCA_047629975.1 Paracoccaceae bacterium | reverse complement strand
GCATCCTCGACACCGGATCTATCCCAATCTGCCCGGGAAGCTCTCAATTATGCGGCGCAATCAAGTTTGGTGCAGCGACATTACCTACATTCCTGTCAGGAACGGCTTTTTGTATCTAGTGGCGATTATGGACCGGGCGACCCGCAAGGTTCTGACCCGGCGGCTTTCCAAGACGCTGGATGCCAGTTTTTGTGTCGAGGCATTGGCGGAGGCGATCGCCCGATATGGAAAGCCAGAATGGACCTGTCGCGGTTTGGTTCCAGTCACCTTGGAGCAATGTTTGCTCTGAAGCAGATAGAGAATGGCAAGCAGAGGCAGCGACAAGTTTCGGCGTGATGCAGTGCGCATTGCGATTAGCAGCGGCGTCACGCGACCGCAGGTTTCATCAGATCCGGGCGTTGGCCGTTCGACTTTGAACAAATGGGTAATGTGAGCCGCCTCGGGTTTGTCAGAGACCACCAACTCAGGTGTCGATGATGGTTATGACAAAAAGCAAAACCGGCGCTCGCCACGCGCCTGAGATTTAGGGTCGTGCTGTCCTGAGAGTGTTTGAGCACCAAGGTTCGTTGAAACGCAGGCGGCGGTGATCGCGGCGATTGGCTTTATTCCACAAACTTTGCGGGCGGGGGTCATGCAGGCCGAAAAAAACAGCGGCCTGCGCGGTGACGTGACCACACACGAACGGCGCCGCATCAAAGCACTTGAGCGGGAGAGCCGTGAGCTGCGCCAGACCAATGAGATAATGCACAAGGCACCGGCGTATTTGGCACCCTCTTCCGGCGATGTTCACATCGCCTGCCGGCCAACGGAACGGAACCGGACAACCCGCTCGAGCGATGAACGCCTTCATTGACGATCAGCGTATTGTTTACGGTGTCGGCTGGCGTGTTGCGCTGATCCTTCAAAAGACGCTGAACTGACTGCTGAAATCCAACGGGTCTGGGATGGGAATCTCTAAGCGTACAGCGTCCGCAAGGCGTAACACCTGTTGAAGCGCGACGGCTTTGAGGTGGCCAGATGCACGGTGGAACAGTTGATGAAACTGATCAGGATACCTGGAGCTGTACGCGGCAAGGTTGTCAAGACAACGGTTCCCGACGCGTCAACGCCTTCACTTAGGTGTCGACACGGGAGGGCTTTGATGGCGTGGCTTTTGATATTAACACTTTTGCCGGTCGCACTGTGGGCTGGCGTGTCATGGGGTCGGAAAAGGCTGACTTCGTCCTCGATGCTCTGAATCAAGCCCTTTGTGATCGACGGCATGTTCAGGAAATCGGATTGATCCACCACGCCGACCGCGGCAGGCAATATGTGTCCATCCGACACACTGAACAGTTGGCCGCGGCAGGAATTGAGCCGTCAATCGGCAGCGTCGGAGGTTCGTACGACCATGCCCTCGCTGAAACGATCAACGGATTGTACAAAACCCAAGTGGTCGACCGCCAAGAGCCTTGGCGCACCATGCAGGATCTGGAAATGGTGACGCTTGGGTTGGGCGATTGGTTCAAAACCAGACGTCTGGCTGGCCCTATCGGGCACATCCCGCCAGCCGGGGCTGAAGAGAACGTCCATGCACAGCGCCACACCCCCGATATGGCCGCGTCAAATGAAGCAATAGCTCTCAGGTAAAACCGGAGAAATTCAACCCGCGTCATAAGTCCAGCACACACTCTATCTACCCGACGACAAGCCGGATTTCAAAGACTGCGCTATCGTGCGAACCCCTGCTCGTGTCAGATTTCTGTTCGTGTCAGACGCCCAACCGGTCGCGCAGCGCATAGTACCATGACCCGACCATCGAATAAGGCACGCGAAACATGCGACCCCCGGGGAACGGGTACCACGGGACATTCGCAAAAACGTCAAAACGTGACTTATCACCGTCGACAGCTTCGGCGAGAATGCGCCCGAATGTGTGCGAACCCGTCACCCCGTGGCCGCTATAACCATGGGCGAAATAGGTATTCACGCCAAGCCGACCCATTTGTGGCACCCGACTGAAGGAAAGCGCGAAGTTACCACTCCAGGCATGATCGATCCTGACACCTTTGAGGCTTGGATAAACTTTCTCCAATGCAGGGCGCAGTTTTGCCTCGACATCGCGCGGATCGGTTCCGCCATAAACGGTTCCACCACCAAAAATCAGACGGTTATCGGCCGACAGCCGATAGTAATCCAGAATGTAGCGCACGTCTTCGACGCATTTGTCAGTCGGCAAAAGCGCCTTTGCCTGTGCCGGATCCAGCGGTGCAGTGGCCATCATCTGTGTCGAAACCGGCATCACCCGCGACGTAAGTGCCGGCACAACATGCCCCAGATAGGCATTTCCACAAAGGATCAGCGTGTTGCAGGTCATAACACCCTTGGCAGTTTTCACGACCGGCTTCGCGGCCAGAGTATCGACATGGATCACCGGCGATTGCTCATAAATTACGCCGCCGCACGCCTCAAAGGCCGCCGCCTCGCCAAGGCACAGGTTGAGCGGGTGCATATGCCCTCCCGTGTGGTCAATCATGCCGCCCTCGTACAGGTCGGAACCCACATGGTCGCGCAGCTGCGCCTTATCGAGCATATCCTGATTGTTGATGCCATAAGACGACCACAGCGCACGTCGCGCTTCGAGTTCCTTCATGTGCGCGGGGGTCAGGCCCACAAAAATATTGCCCGGCTTCAGGTCACATTTGATGTCGTATGTCTTGACCCGCTCGCGGATGATCTCGCCGCCTTCCTGCACAAGGCCGGCCACGAAATTCGCTGTATCCTGACCATACCTTTTGCGGATCGTTTGCAGACTGGCGTTCAGGCCATTCACGATCTGCCCACCGTTGCGCCCCGACGCGCCCCAGCCGACGCGGGCCGCCTCGAGGATGGCGACCTTGTAGCCTTTTTCAGCAAGGTGCAGCCCGGTCGACAGCCCGCTATACCCTGCGCCGACAATGCAGATGTCGACTTGCTGGTCATACTCCAACGGCAGCCGCATCGGCGCGGGGTTGGCGCTTGCTGCGTAATAGCTGGTGGTGTGCTGTGTCGTGCCGTCGGCGGCAAAGGATGAGGGTGCCATTATACGATCTCGAGGTAGCTGTGATATTCGAAATCGGTGACGTGGCGGGCGAACCGTTTCAATTCCTGTGTCTTGCATTCGACAAGCATGGTCTGCAACCGCTTGGAAAAGATGTTCCGCACATGAGTGCCACGGCGAAAGGCCTGAATGGCGGTCGCCCAGTCAAGCGGCAAGTGATCCAGTTTCAGGCTGTAGGCATCGCCTTCGATCGGGGCCGCCGGCACCATCTTGCCTTCGATCCCGACAAGTGCGCCCCCAAGGATACTCGCGACAACCAGATACGGGTTCGCGTCGGCCCCCGCCACCCGGTGCTCGATGCGCCGCGCCTTGTGGCTGCCGCCCGGAATGCGGATCGCGGCCGTCCGGTTTTCATAGCCCCACGCCACGCTTGTGGGGGCATGCGCTCCCGGCAGCAGCCGGCGATAGGAATTCTCGTGGGGGGCGAAAGTCAGTGTATTTTCCTGCATCGTCTCAAGCAATCCGGCCACAGCATTGAGCATTAAGGGCGTGCCCTCGTCACCGCCATTGTCGAACAGGTTGACCCCGTTTTCATCCACGAGGCTGAAATGCACATGAAAGCCGCTGCCCGAGCGGTCACCATACGGTTTGGCCATAAAGGTCGCGGCCAGCCCGTGCTTGCGCGCGATCCCGCGTACCAGCCTTTTGAACAGCACCGCATCATCCGCCGCCTGCAACGGGTCGTCGACATGCATCATGTTGATCTCGAACTGGCCCGCCCCGTTTTCAGAGATCGCGGCATCTGCCGGAATGCCCTGTTCGTGGCACGCCTGATAAACATCGTTGAGAAAGCTGTCGAAGTGCTGCAACTCGTCCAGCGACAAAGCGCCGTCAGAGTCCAGACGCTTGCCCGTCACGGGCGAGCGTGGCGGCAGGGGGCGCTCTTCGCTCGGGTCACACAGATAGAATTCGAGCTCGGTTGCAACCACCGGCGTCAGCCCGAGAGCCTTGTAGCGCGTCACGATATTGGCCAATGCGTGACGCGGGTCGCCGACGAACGGCACACCATCATCCGTATGCATCCAGAACATCGCCAACGCAGAGGGTTGGCTGGTCCAGTTGACCAGAACCATCGGGCGGCCCGTATGTTTGCAAATCCCGTCGGAATCGCCGGTTTCGAAAACCAGCTCGTTATTTTCGATATCCTCGCCCCAGACATCCATGCTGAGGATCGACAGGGGCATGCGCAATCCGTCATCCAGGATCGCCTTTGCCTTCTCGATCGGAAGCCTTTTGCCGCGCATGGTGCCGTTCAGATCACAGATACAGGCAAAGACCGATTCAATTTCGGGTTGCTCCTGAAGCCAGTTTCTGATGTTTGGCGTTGTCGGCTCAGGTGCATCTTGTTGCGTGGTCATCTGCAAATTCCTTGGAAAACCATAAGGTTTCGGCCACAGAAGTCCCGCAACACAGTGCCATCACCGCACATTGTCAAGCTTCTGCCCGTACCTTATATTTAGCCTGCCAAACCAACGCTTACCAGCACGAACTGGCGATCCGGCACGGATGGACAACGCCGCGCAAATGTTTGAATAATCGATGCTGAATTGCAGGGCAAAATGATAACAACACGACTTACGACATGCTCTCACCCCTATAAACCTGTGGCTAGGATTACCCTATGAAGTTTCGGTTCCCCATTTTTATCATCGACGAAGACTTTCGTTCGGATAACAATTCCGGTGTCGGCATTCGCGCCATGGCCAAGGCAATCGAGAACGAAGGCGTCGAAGTTGTCGGTGTGACAAACTACGGCGACCTGTCCCAGTTCGCGCAGCAGCAGTCGCGGGCCAGCGCGTTTCTTTTGTCGATCGACGACGAGGAATTCAGCGCAGGACCGGATCTGGACCCCGTGGTGGTCAACCTGCGTGCCTTTATCGAGGAAGTACGCTGGAAAAACGAAGATGTGCCGATCTATATCTACGGTGAGAAAAAGACCGCGCGCCACCTGCCCAATGATGTCCTGCGCGAATTGAACGGTTTTATCCACATGTTCGAGGACACGCCGGAATTCGTGGCGCGCCACATCATCCGCGAGGCAAAAAGCTATCTCGAGGGGATCC
This sequence comes from Paracoccaceae bacterium, assembly GCA_047629975.1. Taxonomy (GTDB): domain Bacteria; phylum Pseudomonadota; class Alphaproteobacteria; order Rhodobacterales; family Rhodobacteraceae; genus JBLHUT01. The sequence continues at coordinate 1,022 of JBLHUT010000218.1, read as the reverse complement.
AGCCGCCGTTCTTCAAGGCCTTGCTCAATTATGCCGACGACGGGTCCTATTCGTGGCATTGCCCCGGACATTCCGGCGGCGTCGCCTTTCTGAAAAGCCCCATCGGCCAGATGTACCACCAGTTTTACGGCGAAAACATGCTGCGCGCCGATGTGTGCAACTCGGTCGAGGAACTGGGCCAGTTGCTGGATCACAATGGCGCCATCGGTGCCTCGGAGCGAAATGCAGCGCGCATTTTCAACGCCGATCATTGCTTTTTTGTGACCAACGGCACCAGCACCAGCAACAAGATCGTCTGGCATCATACCGTGGCCCCGGGTGATGTCGTGGTCGTGGACAGGAACTGCCACAAGTCCATTCTGCACAGCATCGTCATGACCGGCGCGATCCCGATCTTTCTGAAGCCCACACGCAACCACTACGGGATCATCGGCCCGATCCAGAAAAGCGAATTCGAGATCGAAACCATCAAGGAAAAGATGCGCGCCAACCCGCTTTTGGCACATATCGACGCCGACACCGTCCAGCCGCGCATCATGACCCTGACCCAATCCACCTATGACGGGGTGCTTTATAACACCGAAACAATCAAAGACATGCTGGACGGTTATGTGGCCAACCTGCATTTCGACGAGGCATGGCTGCCACATGCGGCGTTCCATCCCTTCTACAGCAATTTTCATTCCATGGGCCGCAAACGGGACCGGCCCCGGCATTCTGTGACCTATGCCACCCAATCGATCCACAAGCTGCTGGCAGGTATCAGTCAGGCCAGCCACGTGCTGGTTCAGGATTCCATCGACACCAAACTGGATCGTCACCTCTTTAACGAGGCGTATCTGATGCACACCAGCACAAGCCCGCAATACAGCATCATCGCCAGCTGTGACGTGGCCGCCGCAATGATGGAGCCCCCCGGTGGCACCGCACTGGTCGAGGAAAGCATCGCCGAGGCGCTCGATTTCAGGCGCGTGATGCGTCTGGTCGAGGCCGAATTCGGCGATGATGACTGGTGGTTCAAA
>JBLHUT010000217.1:0-6164 GCA_047629975.1 Paracoccaceae bacterium | reverse complement strand
CGGTTGCATGTCGCCGGAACACTCGTCATCTCGAACAAGGTCGCGGCGCGTGTGATTGCGGGTGACTGCGGGATTACACGAAGTGACGTTATTTCAATTCAAGGTGACTTTACCAAGGGCGACGTGCTGCACGTCTACAGCGAAGATGGCGACGAGGTCGCCCGCGGTTTGACAAATTTCTCGTCGGAAGAAACGATGCTGGTGGCCCGCAACCTTGACATGTCCGTCGAGGACCTGATCGGCTATAAAACCAAAAGCGATATCGTAGCGATCGAAAATATGTTGGTCCTTGAAGAAAACCACCTTCCTCTGGATGCGCCTGAACATGACCAGAAAGTCGTAGCGCAGCCATAGATCACAGGCGGCATTGCCGGTAAGAACCCCGGCAGCGCCGTCCTTGATAACATCTGCGCGGTTCGCATGCGCCATCGGCGGTCACGCTGACTATCTCTTGATCGCGCGGGGTCCGGGTGAACATATGCGGCATCACCAGTGGTGCTGCTGGTGATTTTGGCGTGATATGCCGACGCTGAACAAGTGGAACACAGCGCATCGAGACACTGGCGTGGTGGCGAAAAATGATTTGGGACGGCCCCAAGAGAATGACCGGCTTCGGCGAGAGAGTCGTATTCTCAAGGAGGAAGGGGAAACCCTAAAACCGGCCACGGTGTTCTTCGCGAGCCAGTGACGGCATCAACGCCATTGGTCCGAGATAAAGCCTGAACCCGTGAGGTTTTGGTTTATCAAAGAACACCAATCTGCATTTTGCACTGGACGAACATGTCATGCCATGAATGTCAGCGCGCGCGGCTTGCGAGGGTTCCGCAGCGGTCTGATTTGGTTGCTGTGGCGCGCATTAAAGAACAGTCACGTCTCGGTCTGGGCAATTATGGTTGCCCAGGAATGGCCGGCAATTGAAAGAAACCCGCCTGCACATCGGCCACCGCCGTGTCAGGCGCTCCTCTTTGATTGATTGCGTTGCTATCAACAGCCAGTCGGCGGATTCGCTAAAAAGGCATATCAGTGATCAGAATACGTAGTCGTAAGGCCACGGCGGACAGCATTCATAAGTTCAACATCGCGCCCGATTTTCTGGACCACAACTTTACAGCGGATGGTTTGAACCAGAAATGGGCCGGTGGCATTACCTATATCTGGACCTATATCTGGACGCGTGAAGGTTGGCTCTCCTTGGCTGTGATCCTGAACCTGCATTGCCAGCGCGGCATCGGTTACGTCCGCTCTCGTCAATACCGCGTATCGACTGCGGGGCAACGTTCAGCAACCGGATGAAGCGTGACTTGGCGATCCGAGCTGAATAGCCCCTTGAGGTACCCCTAGATTTGTAGACGCTTTGCTCGGTAGTTTTGGAACCAACAAGGACAATATGTCCGGAGCTAGATTGACAGACGAGTTCAAGCGCGATGCAGTCGCTCGGGTCGGGGATCGGGGCTACCCGGTGCGCGAGGTTGCCGAGCGGTTGGGGGGCAGCATCAAGCCATATCGTTTGGCAACCCCATTCACGGTCGCGCCCTCAATCAGCATTCTCGCAATAATCCGTGCCTGCAGCTCAAAAGACCAGCGCCGTTTGCCATCTGAACTGCGCAGCATTTTTGCGAGAAATTCATTCGTAGATTCCATTTAGAAACTCCCTCCAAATCTATGAAAGGCCAGAATCGCTCATAAGCCCAGAATCGCTCATCAACAGGCAGCAAGGAATGTGGGGTCGAACCATCGGTTACCTTGTAGTCGCGGAGGGATCGAGTGCATCGTTCATCGCTCACCTGGCACCGGTTGCTTCTGAACTGGCAGAACTGGCAACGACCAAGCCTGTCCCGCCCATGGCTTTTTATTAACTTGCAGGCCTTGGAGCCGCATGTGTCGTCATTGGGGTCTGCTTGCTGGTATCAGATCGCCTCAAGGCGTTAGGTGGTCTGAGCATGTTGGTTCCGGCGGGGCGGCAAACATTGACGCTCTATATCGCCAATATTCTCGTGGGCATGGGGACGCTTGAGGCACTTGGTATGCTTGACGGGCAAACCGTTGCGCAAGCTTTAGGGGCGTCCGTGTTGGTTTGTATCGCGGTCACGATCCATTCGCTGATCTAGGCGCGGTACTTCCAGCGCGGACCGATAGAAGCAGCGATGCGAAAAATCGATGGGTGAAGTCGGTCAATCTTATCCATCCTGGATAATCTGAAGGCTGTCATTGGCACAGTCGCGGCGCAATAGCGCTTTGTCCCCACATCGACGTTCTAGCCGACGAAATCCTGCGCTCTGCACGAATGGCGGCCAATGTCCGCAAAGGGCCAAACTGGTATTACGTCAGACTGGACCCATTTTCCGCGCCAGAAAGCCCCCTGATTGTCGGGCCCAGAGACGGGCGTAGAGGCCATCTTGCGCCAACAGGCTATCGTGCGTGCCTTGCTCGACGATGTGTCCCGCATCCATGACCACGATACGGTCCATAGCTGCGATGGTCGACAAGCGATGCGCGATGGCCAGCGTTGTTTTTCCAGCCATCAGCCTGTCCAGATTCTCTTGGATCGCGGCTTCCGCTTCGCTATCAAGCGCGCTTGTGGCTTCGTCCAACACAAGGATCGGAGCGTCCTTGAGGAGTGCCCGTGCTATGGTTACCCTTTGGCGTTGGCCACCCGAGAGTTTAACGCCCCGGTCACCGACGAATGCATCAAGACCCACGCGGCTCTTGTCATCACGCAGATCGTGAATGAAGCCCATGGCTTGTGCGGCTCGCGCGGCGGCCTCGACCTGCGCATCCGTGGCGTCGGGGCGGCCATAGCGGATATTGTCACGGATGGAGCGATGCAGCAGGCCGACATCCTGTGTCACCACACCGATCTGCCCGCGCAAGGAGGTCTGCGTGACATCGCGGACATCCTGGCCGTCAACAGTAACATGTCCCGCATCGACATCGCGCAACCGCATCAAAAGGGATACGAGGGTCGATTTTCCCGCACCCGACAAACCGACCAAGGCGACCCTTTCGCCGGCTGCTATGGCGAGCGATAGGTCACGCACGACGGCGTCTGACGTCCCATATCCAAAGGTCACGTGATCGAACGCAATCTGTCCGGCGGTCAAGTTCAAATCGGGCGCATTCGGTGCGTCCATCAGGGTTGGTGGTGTGGTCATAATCGGCATTGCGTCTGCAATCGTTCCATAGGCGCGGCTGACCGATTGGCCTAACCCGATAAACATGCCCGACGACGCCGACAGGGTCCGCGCGATCGTGGCTGCCGCAACAAAATCCCCCAAACTGACAAAGCCGGCGACCAAACCCCACAGACCCACCGCGAAGATAGACACAACCAGCGCCACGTTGAGCAGATGCACCAATGCATCTGTTGAGACATACGCGCGGTTCTCACGATGCTGGGTGTCGATTGTCTCACCTATGACCTTTTGGATTGCACCTGCTTCGCTGTCCTCGGCTGCAAAAAGTTTGACCATTGCGATGTTGGAATACACATCAGTCATGGCACCTGTCGCTCGGCTGGTGGCCGCCGCCACTTTGCGGGATCGCGCGGCGTAGACCGGAACCGCAAACCACGCCAAAATGATGTTGAGCGTGATCCAGACCACAACCGGCACGGCCATCATTGGCGAAAGGGCAGCCAATAACACCGCCGCGCCACCAAAGGATATAACGACACGTGGCACCATCTGCATAGCGATCATCATGGATCGTTGCACCGCTCCTGTGACCTGCCCGATGCGGCTCGCAACCTGACCCGCAAACACGTCTTCAAAGAAAGCGACGTCTTGGCCTTCAACAGCTTTGTGGGCCTGCCACCGCATCGCTGCGGGTAACAAAACCTGCACCGTTTGGGCCATGAAGGCCCCACGCACAAAGGTTACGACCGGATCAACAACAGCGAATAGAAAGATCAAAGCGGCCAGTGTCCATATTTCGGTTGCGATAAATGTCGCTGCACCTTGCGCTGTGACGCCGTCGACCACAAACGCCAGTGCCCAGACCATCGACAGGCCGATCCCCGCCGAGATGACTGACAACCCGGCAACCGCAACCAAAACGCCACGAAACAGCTGCGCAAAATGCCAGACCAATCTCCAGACCCCTGTCGCGGGCAAGACGCGTAGTGGAAGATCGAAAGGTCGGACAAGGTTTTCAAATGGGCTGAAGATGCGGTCTGATATTTTCATAGGACATTACATAGGGCGAGAGCCTAAGATCCACAACATTTCCTAAGTGGTCGAGGCTGGGCGAAAGCTTGATTTCAGCAAATAACATCAATAATTTAGCGCCTCAAGGCGTGGTATTCCCAAACCATCCCAGGAACGGTTATTCATCGCACGAGTGTCCGCTTTGGACAAGCTGCACAGCAGCAGCCAACGCTCGATCAAGGTCTGCTTTGGTGTAGGTTTTTCGGACGCCACGCGCGGACGTTTGAGTGACGCGGGTCGTTGCCTGGCGTCGGAGAAGCGCTCAAGCGGGAAATCGCGGGGTTGGGTTTGGTGGGCCGTTTGTTGTTATGGGGATTTGAGTGGTAGGTTTGCCTTGGGTCCGAACTGACGGACCTGTTGAGCTGCCCCTGTTGAGCTAAACGCGGGGTCGGCCTTGCCAACATTTGGTCGATTTGCGCTGCATTTTGTCGGCGTCATCAACCGTTGCCACATCGATAGTTTGATCAGCGTGAGATGATTGGTTCGCAAGAGATAAAGCCTGCGGCGGCGAGTGTTGTTTGTCATGTGTGGCGCGCGCGTCATACTGCGGCCCTTTATGGTTTTGGCGGTGTTCTGGCATACTGTGCTGGTGCGATTGTGTCGATGATGATCAGTTGTCCGCCGCAGCACGGGCATGGCAGCGCGAGGGTGCGGAGCGGTTCACCAGCATCGTTGATGCTGCCTTCATTGATGTGCTGATGATGGGACATTTTTGCCCCAAGCAGCAGCCTGATTCTGGCGATATTGGCTGCACGGTTGCCGTTTCCGAAGAAGCCATAGTGACGGATGCGGTGCTGGCCTCTGGGCAGCACGTGGATCAGGAACCGGCGGATAAACTCTGCCGTAGCCAGCGTCATGGTGGTGTGGCGGCCCGCACCTTTGAGACGATAATCTTTGACGCGGAAAGTGACACTGCGCGCGTCGAAACGGATCAGGCGGCTGTTGGATATTGCCACCCTGTGCGTGTAACGCGACAGATAGGCCAACACGGGTTTGGGCCCGGCGAAGGGTTCTTTGGCGCAAACGACCCAGTCGGTCTGGCGCAAGGGTCCGAGAAATTCGTTGAAGGTATTGCGATCAATGGGGCCCGCATGTTCACCCAAGAAGTGCAACTTTCCAGCTTTGTCCCGCTTGGCCAGGCCTTCCAGAATGAGTCGTCGGTACAAGCGGGACAGAACCCGGACGGACAGGAAGAAGGTCTTGCGGCAGGCGACCCACTTTGCACCATCCGTAGACAAGCCCCGCCGGGCACGAACTTGATCACCGTGTCGGCGCTTGCCCGCATCAGCAGATCGTAGATCTCGCGTTTGTTCTGATGTGCAATATCTGCGATCTGCTTGGGCAGTGTGAAGACCAAGTGAAAATACCGCACGGGCAGCAGCTCGGCCTCACGCGCCGCCAGCCATGCCTTTGCAGCACCCGCCTGACATTCTGGACAATGGCGGTTGCGACATGAGCTATAGGCAATGTGCTCGTGTGCGCAGTCGGCGCAGCGCGCGACAGGACCGCCAAGCGCCGCTGTGCGGCAGCGCTCGATGGCACTCATGACTTTGAACCGGTTCAGGCTAATGTGCCCCATTGCCCGGCAGTCGTTTGCTTGCAAACGATGAGAGTGGGCGTTTGCCGCACGCCAAGCAGCACCATGGGCGCAGAAAATATCCGCGACCTTGAGCCGCACGACCGCGCCTGCGCGCATCCCGCAGCCATAAGCCAGCGACAACATCACCCGTGCCTTTAGGCTGGGGGCCATGGCCAAGATACGCTTGATCTCCTTTTTGCTGAGAACCAGCGGTATCTTTACCGGCTCTTTAAGGTGAAAAATCTCGGCCACCAGATCATGCCGTCGCAGGGTCACGCGGAACAGAAACTTGACCCCGGTCATGGTCTGGTTACGCGTGCCGATGCTGGCCCCGCTCTCGATCAGATGCTGTTGGAAATACTTCACATCGTCTGGCTTGG
>JBLHUT010000216.1:0-6165 GCA_047629975.1 Paracoccaceae bacterium | reverse complement strand
CCGACTTGGTATGCGGTTGGCTGGCGGCGCTTGTGGCAGGGATGCGGCCGCTTGTATTGCAATATCCGACAAAGAAGCAAAGCCACACGCATTGGGCCGCATCGATCTCGAACACGGTTGTGCTGGCGGGGGTCGCGGCGCTGATCTCGGACGATATCGTCGCATCTATCTGTCCTGATAGTGTGACTGTGATCCGCCAGTCAGATCTGAAAGCGGCCAAGTCTGATAGTGCGGCATCGACCTTTGAAGTGCGGGATTTCTCGATACTTCAGCTCTCTTCGGGGACGACGGGCCACCGCAAAGCCATGGAGTTTACCGAATCGGCGCTGACGCGACATGTCGCCGACTTCAACGAAGTGCTTGAACTGCATCAGGCGCGGGACACTATCGTGTCTTGGTTGCCACTCTATCACGATATGGGCTATATCGCCTGTTTCGTGATGCCGATGATGTTGGGTATCCCGACGATCATGACCGATCCGATGACTTGGGTGGCCAATCCCGGCATGCTGTTTGACGCTATTACACGGCACCGTGGCACGATCTCCTACATGCCTAATTTCGGGTTCGAGATCATGGCGCGCGAGGCGCTGAACAACGAACATGACTTATCATCGATGCGGTGGTGGATTTCCTGTTCCGAACCCGTGTCTTCTGTGACCTGCCGTCGGTTTATAGAACATATCGGTGCCAAGGAATGCCTGATGGCGCCATGCTATGCGATGGCTGAGAACATATTTGCCATGACGCTTCGGCGCGTGATCGCTACACGCGAGGTGCAAGGGATCGAAGCCGTGTCAAATGGCTGTCCTATACCGGGTGTTGAGGTTGAGGTGCGCGACGATGCTCAGATTTGGGTACGCTCACCCACTTCTCTGAAAGCTTATATGAGTGGTGAGAGCATCGCCGACGAAAGTGGCTTCTACCCAACCGGCGATCTGGGCGCCCTGCACGAAGGAGAGCTATATATTGCCGGGAGGACTCAAGATCTGATCATCCAGGCGGGCCGAAAATACATGCTGTCCGACATCGACCTGATCGTGAATCGACTATTGCCAGAGGTGAAGGGTCGCGCTGTTGCCTGTCAGGAATACGATGACCGTCTGGGCACACACACGGCGCGGGTTTTGATCGAGGATGCGGCGTTTTTCCGGCGCGACGATGCCAAGGCGATTGCAGGCAAGTTGAAATCGGAGACGGGCTTCGATCAAGTCACGGTACACTTCGTGCCGCCGCGGTTCTTAACCAAGACATCTTCGGGCAAATTCAACCGAAAGATCTCTCTGACCAATTGGAGACGTGCGCAGCCCGAAGTGTCCATAACATCGACGGACCCAATCGCAGAACTCCGTGAAGCTTTCAAAACCGCCGATTGGGACACACCAACTGGCCAAGCCTTGGATTCACTGTCGACGACGGTGCTTCGCATCCTGCTCGCGGACGCGGGAATGACATATGATTCCACTTTGAGTTTGAACGCGCTTTCAGAGGCACTTCCAGAGCATCTGGGCAAGGTCGACCCGTCCGAAACGCGCGAGGCCGAGGCCATTCATATCGTTTCCATCGCAGATCGTTCGTCTACGGTCACGCTGACTCCGGCGGCTCTAAACAAGATCGGCGCGCGACTTGGGCGGCGGATAACTTTTCAGCATTTGTGTATGCCGCCGTCGGCTGTCTCGCTGTCGGACCTGATCTTTCACCGCTGGTATCAGCCTCTGGTGGACGGACCGGATTACGCTGCAGTAACGCGTGCCTTTGACGTGCTGTCCAAGGCCAGCATAATCATGACCGACGATATGGCCGAGATGTACTTTCCGCCCATGCAGGTCTACGGCGTGCTATCGCACCGAATGGAGCGTGATCCCCGCGCAGATTTGGTGGCCGTGCGGTGGCAGCGCTATACGCAATTCCACGATCGCCTGCCGCTAACCGTTGTGTCCGGCGCGGATCTGCCGCTGACCAACTGCACCCAGAGCCTCGACGATTTGTCTACCGTTCTGAACGTGCCGATCTTTCGCATTGCGACGCTCAAAGGCTTTGCGGAGTTCACAGAGGGATGGGAATTTCGCAACTTCTCCAACCCGGCCGGGACCGCCGGTGGTGGCAAGGCATTTGCGGCTGATGACCTAACCGATGCGCTTGGCCAGTGGTGTGCCGGGCTAGGGGAGGCCTTGCGGCCATCGACGGTTTCTCAGTCTGACGCGGTACGGTCCGACGACCTTGCACACTTTTGCTCGCACTATGTACGTCAAAGCCATCTCGACATAGTGCTCGATGCCTTCAGCAGCTTCATCATCGCTGGTCAACCGGCCAGCGCACCCTATGTCCGCCACGTTTTGGATGCAAAGAATAAGCCATATCAACTGGTACCCAGCTACGCTCCCAAAGTGTTGGCGAACGCCAAGGAGGCCGAAGCCATCCTGATTTGCGGCGCCCAGGGGCGGTATCCAACGCACCTGCCGACGGTCGCGGTGATGAAAGCGGACCCTGCTTGGGAGAACCGCAATATCGAGGCCGCGGACCTTCGCAATGGGTCCTGCTTTCTAAATCTCAGCGAGTTTCCGGCCTCAGGCGAGGATTGGTATTACCCGCTACCTCAGGCCCGCCTTGCGCAATATAGCGAAATTCAATCCGTAAGGTCTGCCGCAAAGAAACAAGCAGAGACACTGCGTGCGCAACGACTTCGTCGCCGAAGCGCTACTAAAGGACACCACCATATCGATGCTGCAAAGGTCGGCGGCGCGCAGCAGGCTTGGCTTATGACCATGCCGAAATGCCACTACTTACAAGCTTCTTCAGAGCCGTCACGGTTATCTGAAATAGCAGATCCGGAAAGCGTCTATTCTTCGGCACTGGCCAAAGTGCTGTTGAGACTAATGCCCTGGCGTCCGAGCAGCTTGATAAGTCGGCGTGCCGAGCGCCGATATTCTTTGTTGTTTTCTGCCCACTTGCTCTTTTTCTCTTCAATGGATACCGATAAAGCTGAGGATTTAATGTCAGTTTGGAAAAGGGCTCTGGCCAAAACGGCTTCCACTTCAAGATCACTCATTGGCGTAGTCCTCCCGATATGCGTCACGAATCTCATAATTATACCACCAAATCAGTTTAACAGCAACTGCAATGGGGTGTATCCGCACCCTTCTACTGAAAGAATCGCGTGCGCATGATTAGGCATCGGGTACAAAAGCATGAAGGAGCAGACCGACGATGAGTGAAGAAGTCAGTGAACACAAAGCCATGCGCGGGATCGATTATCCTGTGCCATCCCCTGAAGAGGAACAGAACCCACTCTTTCAGTTGCTGCTGAGAGTGCTGGGCCAGACTCCCAGGCCGCAACAAGTGGAACATTGGGAGGCCCGTCTAAAGAACAAACCTGGGGTGCAGCAATTCGTCACTCAACTGATGCGGTCGCCACCCGTTCAAAGCACAAAATTTGTGCGTACAAAGAATCCTCCGGGACATTTTTTCTCCCCCGTCGTGGACCCCGATCTGGTGAGCGAATACGTCGAAACTAATCGAAGCGCGGGCCACCACGATCTGGGCGGAATCGATTTTCACCTTGATGATATGGTGACATTTTGGAACCGCAATAAAGAGGTCATTGCCTCCACGCCGTTTCCTGAAACGCCGGACCCCGCTTTTCGTTATAATTTCACCGGCGGCCCCTATAGCTATGGCGATGCCACCACGTTGCGCGCGATGATCGCCGATCTGAAGCCTAAGCGCATCGTCGAGATTGGCTCCGGGTATTCAACCGCCGTGATGCTTGATGCCGCCGAAAATCTGAATCTCGACGACCTTAAGATCACATGCATCGAACCCTATGCCGACCGCCTGCGCTCCATCATGCGCGAAGGCGACGGAGGGCGACTGACCCTGATCGAGGAGGAGGTGCAGGGCCAGCCGAAAGAGTTGTTCGCGACACTTGAGGCGAACGATATCCTGTTCATCGACTCGACACATGTCATGAAGACAGGCAGCGACGTCCACTTTGAACTGTTTTCGATCCTGCCGGTACTTGCGCCCGGAGTGGTGGTCCATTTTCACGACTGCCGGTTTCCACTTGAATATTCTGACGTGCAGATTTTCCAGAAGAATTATTCTTGGAACGAAGTCTACGCGGTTCGGTCGCTGTTGATGTATTCGAGCCGATTCCGGGTGATTTTTTCTGGTAGCCTTTTCGCTCAGGAATATCGTGACCTCGTATCAGAGACCTATCCAAACTACCTAAAGAATCCTGGCAGTGCACTTTGGCTGCGGGTAATGGACGACGGGTCGGACCAATTTGGCAACCCGCATTTCGACGCCAGGTCCAAGGTGTCGCCGGTGAAGCGGCCCAATGTGGCCAAAGCGGACAATAGCCCCGCAGCAGCACCCGTACCGGTGCCGGGCGAGGGGCTTGTCCTAAAGCCCAAGGCGGATGATCCCGACCATCAGATTGCAAGCGCGATGATCGGAACTGTGCCGGTTTCGTTCGATGTGCGCATTAACGGAATGGGGCCGGTATTCTTCTCGATGGGCATCCGAAAATCCGGCAGTACGCTGTTGCACAAGATCACGGGCTTCATGGCCCGCCAAAACGCAGTCACTCTGATCGACGTGCCCGGCACGTTCTTCACAGCAGGCCTGACAGCCAAAGATTGGACCCAAGGACTGGACCTGGAGCCCCTGATAAAACCGCAGAACATGCTCGCCGGATTCAGGTCGTTCCCGTCGAAGCTACAACACAGCCCGGCCTTTGCCTCGGCCAAGAAGGTTTTCATGTTCCGCAGTCCGCTAGACGCTCTGGTCAGCCAGTATTTCTCGGACGCGTATTCTCACACCCTGCCCGACAAGAATGAAGAGGTCAACGGACGCGAGCGCTTTCTGAAAAAGCGCGAAGAGGCGCGCAATTCGGATATCAATCAATGGGTGCTGCAGCATGCCGCAAGCTTTCAAGATACAATGATGGCATATGTACCGATCCTCGGCGACGACAATTGCTTGGTGCTACGCTACGAATACATGATCTTTCACAAAGAGCGCGCCGTGGATGACATCTTGGCGCATTTTGGTTGGAAACTCAGCACCGAGGCGAAGGCATCCCTTCTTAAATCGGTTGATATCATTCCTGAAGTCGAGAACAAGGAAAATTTCGTTCGAAAGGCTGTCCCCGGGGACCACAAAAATAAGCTGTCGACCGAAACGATTTCAGAGTTAAATCATATTCTCAAGCCAGCACTTAGCGCGTTCGGGTATATCGAATAGGACAGTTTGAAGTGGTCCGGCAAATTCGGACGGTCTGCTAAGGCGTATCCAACCTTGAAGAATGGATACACAAATGACGACGAGACGCTGATTTTCGGACAAGTTCAAAGCCACAAAGGCGCCGCCGTGCGCAACCGCGACGCGTTCTGGGACGCAGTGGCTGAGGCTATTGAAGCCTTCACTCCAGGCGAATGCGCGCTTAGTCAAAACCGTTGTATCAGTTGTACCACCGGTAATATTGTCGGAAAAATCTTCTAAATCAAAGGTAATGCTCCGGCGAGGGCCGTCTTGATCAGGCGTTTTTTTCATGCGCCATTATGGTTTCGATGACATCTGGCTCACATTGTTCGTCGATTGCGTATTTCGGGGGCATCCGGCCACCCATTCCGATTTGATCCGGCCGGGGATTCCGGAGCATCCGGCCATCTCCTCAGGCAGATCAACGCCTTGCAGGAAGACACCGAGATTGTAGGCCAGTGCGTGCAGCTGAAGGCGGACCTCGTTCTGCGCCTTGCCCTTGCAGGACAAGCGGGTCCAGTTGATTGCATGCTTGCCTTCCTTGATATGCTGCTCTGCGGTGCCATGCTGATTGTAAAACCGGATGATCCAGTCCGGCTCCGTGGGTAGGTTGGTCACAACAAAGCCAACGCGCGGGAACAACTCGCCGGGATGCCACTCGACCTTGGCGACAACACGGCGGGGTTTGTTCTAGGATGCCGCCTGATACTCAAAGTCGCCGTAGACGCGCTTCACGCCTTTTGGTGGGCGTCCGACTGGGCGCTTGAGCAGATGCCTAACCCAAGCGGTTGTTGAACGTTTTTGGCGATGTTGTGAAAGCAGCCAGAACAGACCCATATAGGGATCACTTTGGGTAGGGGGCAGGATCGTATCACAAGAAATCCCAGGCGCCGACGTTCT
>JBLHUT010000215.1:0-6172 GCA_047629975.1 Paracoccaceae bacterium | reverse complement strand
CACCCGGAAAAGGCGGCATATGACACGGTACAAATGCCATACGGCTCTCAAATCCTGTGGCCGGATCACTGCGTGCAAGGCACTGAAGGCGCTGCTTTTCACCCCGACCTGAAGACCGACCGCGCCGATCTGGTTCTACGCAAGGGCTTTCGCCCCGAAATCGACAGTTATTCTGCTTTTTTCGAGAACGACCATGAAACGCCAACCGGTTTGGCGGGATATCTGCGCACAAGGAACGTTCAAAACCTCACTCTGGTCGGGTTGGCGACGGATTTCTGCGTCTTCTTTTCGGCCATCGACGCCGCCGCGCTAGGCTTTGATGTGTCGGTCCGGTTGCCACTTTGCAGGGCAATCAACCTCGACGGCTCGTTGGAACGCGCCCTCGCCGCGATGCGCGCACAGAATGTGACGCTGATCACGGAATAGGACCTGATTCACAAAAACCAAACCATTTCGTGTTTCCCTGCCATTGCGGCCTGCCCATTTCGGGCCGTCAACAATCAGGGTCAGGCACCACACTGTGATCGGCATCAGCAAAGAAATCCCTTTAGGCGATGATGCCCTCGCCGCTTTCGAGGCGCGTCTTACCCCCGAAGGCCTGTTCCAGAGTTATTGCATCGGGCGATCCCGCCATTTCTGGATGCGTCAACTTCTGATCGGTTGTCTTTTTCCGGTGTTCTATATCCTTGTCGGGCCTGAACTGTCCCTGATTGCTGCGGTCTGCGTTCTTGCCGGTGAAAGTCTTGATTGTGGCGTGTTGCACCATCTGGCCAAACACACACAAGGCGCATCCCTGAAGACGCGTCAGTGGTTTACAACGGCTACAGGCAGCATTCAGGCCCTGAGCCTGAGTTATGTCATCTGGCTTGCACTGCAAAGCCAACCCGAAGCAAAGATGTTCGCAACAGCAATCTGTTTTGCAGCTATTCTGGATGCTGCGCTGCTGGCTGGGCTTCACTGGCGCGCCAGCGTCGCGCGGTGCCTGCTCTACGTCACCTTGCTGCTTCAGACCTACATCACGATCTGGCTGCAGGCACCCCATTACGATGTCTCCCTTTTTCTGGATACGATGGCCGCGGGCCTTCTGGCTTATATCATCGTTGTATTTGTCCAGCATGTTCAGCGCGCCCAACGGCGGCGCACCAGCGCACAGCGCGCGATTCTGGAAAAAGGTCACGAGGTCGCAAAGGCAAACATAATGCTGCAAGTGGCCAAACAAAGCAGCCGGCAACTTGCCATGGTTGTCGAACAGGCCAGCGACAGTGTCATTATTTCCGATGCCAACGGGCACATCACTTGGGTCAACGAAGCCTTCACCCGAACAATGGGTTATACATTTTTAGAGGTTAAGGGCCAATCGACCTCGATGCTGAACAGCCCGCTGACAGACCCCGAAACGGTCGAACAAATCGTTGCCGCCCGCGAACGGCTTGAACCGATCCGCGTCGAACTCATGAATATCCGCAAGGACGGTGAACAAATCTGGGTACAGGCCAGCCTGACGCCCTTGCTTGATGACACAGGACATTTGTTGAACGTTGTCGGGGTCGAACGGGACATCACCGAGGCAAAGGAGCGCGAAGCAGGGCTTGCCGCCGCCCGGCAGCAAGCCGAAGCCGCAGCCAATGCCAAAAACGCATTTCTAGCCACGATGAGCCACGAAATCCGCACGCCCATGAACGGTGTCATCGCCACGGCGGAATTGCTGACCGAAACGCAGCTTGATACCGAACAAAGCGCGTTGGTCCAGACGATCGCGAGTTCGGGAGAGGCTCTCTTGATAATTATAAACGATATTCTGGACTTCTCGAAGCTGGACGCCGGAAAACTCGACCTCGCCAAAGAGCCCTTTAATATGGAAGCCTGCCTGCGCGATGTCGTCACGCTAATGTCCCCTGTGGCCGAGGCAAAGGGGCTGTTCATAAATCTGACGGTTGAGCCAATGGACGACAAAAAGGTGTTGGGCGACGAGGGGCGCATGCGCCAGATCATGTTGAACCTGATCGGAAATGCGATCAAATTTACGCACAATGGTGGCGTCGTTGTCGCCCTGACGCAAAAACAACAGAACGGGTCCTGCAAAATCGGCCTGAGTGTTTCGGATTCAGGTGTCGGCATTTCCGACAGCCGGCTAAAGAGCATATTCGACACGTTCACACAGGCGGATGCCTCGATTTCCCACCGCTTCGGTGGCACGGGGCTGGGCTTGACCATCTCGCAGCGTTTGGCAAAGGCGATGAACGGCAGGATCAAGGTCATCTCCGACGAAGGCAAGGGGTCGTGCTTTACGCTCGATCTGATCTTCGATCTGGACGTGACCACAACCAAGCCGCTCCCCAAAACCACGACAGACACAACCGCGTTTCAAAGCGAAGAGTTGCGCGGGCTGCATGTGTTGGTCGCAGAAGACAATCGCACCAACAGGGTTCTGCTCGAAAAACTGCTCAAGCCTTTCGATCTTAGGATGTCTTTCGCCGAAGACGGAGCAACAGCCGTGGCCGCCTTTGTCTCTGCAAAACCACAATTGATCCTGATGGATATGTCGATGCCCATCATGGACGGGCTTGAGGCCACCAGACAGATTCGCGCGTTGGAAGCCCGGCAAGGGGGGCCTGCCATCCCCATCATCGCATTGACCGCAAATGCTTATGAAGCCGACCGCAAGCGGTGCCTTGATGCCGGGATGAACGGGTATTTGACAAAACCGTTTCGCAAGATGGCATTATTGCAGGAAATCGCCGTCTGGGCCCGACCACAGCACGCAAACGAAAGCGTTTTGGAAAGCGATACCGTCTGAACAGGCCCCTTCGCGCCGGTAATGCTCACCTGCCCCTTTATTTCCGGTCATAAGCTGCGTTACGCTGTTGGCTCAATGATAGGGGCGGCGATCAATGGTCGACATCGCAAGACGGGTCTGGAACCACAAATGGAAGATTGATCCGATTGTCCGGTCCTTGATTGACACGGACTTCTACAAACTCCTGATGTGTCAATCCGTTTTCAAGAACCGGGCCTCGGCAACGGTCACCTTCAGTTTGATCAACAGATCGCTGCACGTGCCCCTTGCGAACCTCATCGACGAAGGCGAGTTGCGCGAGCAACTCGATCATATCCGCTCGCTGTCCCTGAGCCGCGGAGAAAGCACCTGGCTTCGGGGTAATACATTCTACGGCAAACGGCAGATGTTCAGCGCCGACTTCATGGAGTGGTTCGAGGGCATGCGCCTGCCGCCCTATCACCTTGAACGCCGCGGCGATCAATACGAGCTGACATTCGAGGGAAGCTGGCCCGAGGTGATGCTTTGGGAGGTACCAGCGCTTTCGGTGTTGATGGAGTTACGCTCGCGGGCCGTGATGGCCGACATGAAGCATTTCGAGCTTCAGGTCCTCTATGCACGCGCGATGACGAAGCTTTGGCAAAAAATCGAGAACCTGCGCAAAATCGACAACCTGCGCATTGCCGATTTCGGCACACGGCGCAGGCATTCGTTTATGTGGCAGGACTGGTGCGTGCAAGCCATGCGCGAAGGGCTCGAGGACAAATTCGTTGGCACCTCGAACTGCCTGATTGCGAAAAACCGCGACGTCGAGGCGATTGGCACCAATGCCCACGAACTGCCGATGATTTATTCTGCTTTGGCCAAAACCGACGCCGAACTGGCCTATGCGCCCTACAAGGTCCTTGAGGACTGGCAGGAAGAGCACGACGGAAATCTGCGGATCATCCTGCCCGACACGTACGGCACACAGGGGTTTCTGGATCGCGCGCCCGATTGGCTTGCCGGCTGGACAGGCATTCGCATCGACAGCGGTGACCCCGCCACCGGGGCCGAAACCGCAATCCGCTGGTGGAAGTCAAAAGGCGAGGACCCTACCAAAAAGCTTGTCATCTTTTCTGACGGGCTTGACGTTGATACGATGGCCGCGCTGCAAATCAGGTTCGCAGGCCGCGTGCGCGTCAGTTTTGGCTGGGGCACCTTGATGACAAATGATTTCCGTGGCTTGGTCGCAGACGACCGGCTTGCACCGTTTTCGATCGTCTGCAAGGCGGTCTCGGTGAACGGTCGCCCGACGGTCAAACTCTCGGACAATCCAAACAAGGCCATGGGCCCCCCCGATCAGGTCGCCCGCTATCGCAGGGTGTTCGAAGTCGGCGTCCAGCAGCCACAGGAATTGGTGGTTTAGCGCGGCAGATCGAACCGGAACTCGGGCGGGACCCTGTCCAGATCATCAAGCACCAGATCGGCCATGACTGTTGCAATTGCAGGGGCCATGCCGAAACCGATCTTGAACCCCCCGTTCGCCACGAAATGACCCGCGCGTTCCGGCCACCCCCCCAGCAACGGCGCACGGCTTTTTGCCCGTGGACGCACCCCTGCCCAGCGCTGGATCACCGGCGCTTGCGCAAGATCGGGGCACAAAGCGCGCGCTTTGACGATCAGCGCGTCAAGCAGCGCGTCGGTGCTGTGCCCGTCGTGATAATCACGCTCCGAGGTCGATCCGACCGCCGTGGTCCCGTCGGCATGTGGCACGATGTGCACCCCGTCGCAAAACAGTTGCGGCAAGTCGCGCCGGTCAAGCGCAAAGAGTGCCGCCTGCCCCTTCACGCCGTTGCCCACATTCGTCGCAAGCCGCGCAGAAAGCGCCTCAAGGCCGGCCACACCCGTCGCCCAAAGCACACGCCCCTCGTCAGGGGCCTGATCGCGCGTGATCTGGCCACCGCGCGCAGTGATCGCTGCCGCCAGCGCCTGACAGGCCTGCATCGGATGGACCCGCCCCGACAGGGTGTCCTTGACCAACCAACCGCTGGGCGTGGGTGGTGCCCAGTCGACGTCTTGCGCGGCAATGACCCGCCAGGTTGCCAGACCTTTCCAGTTTTCATCCGCGTCGGCCTGCCGCGCCCGCGCAAGTGCCACCGCACGCTCATCGACAAGCCGCGCGTATCCTGCCGACAGGCCTGACGCGGCCTCCACTGCCGTCCAGAACCCTTGCGCCGCAATCAGGCTATCGAACTGGAACGCCTTTTTCGTATTCCAGCGGTCCGGCGTGTGCGGCGCCAAGGCCCCGACGATGCCGCCACTAGACCCCGCCCCGACGCCAAACGGGTCGATGACCCTGACCTTTGCGCCGCGCTGCACCATCAGCCATGCGCACGATAACCCGAAAATTCCGGCACCGCGCACCGTCACATCTACTGTTGCCATTCCGCCCGCCCTTGCCCATGGTCCGCTCTTGTATCCAGCAGCTTTAGGGCACGTCATGCACAGTGACCAGTCAAACGCATCGCAGCCCCCGCTTGAGTGGCGCGCAAGCGGCGTGCCGGTCTCGCCGGTCTTTGATGATCCGTATTATTCCCTCGATGACGGGCTTGCCGAAACGCAGCATGTCTTTCTGGCGGGCAATAATCTGCCAGAGCGGCTGTGCGACGGGTTTCATGTGGCCGAGCTTGGCTTTGGCACCGGTCTGAACCTTTTGGCACTGCTTGCACTTTGGCGCGAGACAGGCATCAAGGGGCGGCTCTTTTACACCGGCTTCGAGGCATTTCCGATGCAAAAATCCGAAGCCGAACGCGCACTTGCGCCGTTTTTCCCTGAACTGGGCGCGCTGGTGACCCAAGCGTGGAACCCGCAAGGGATGGCCATCGATACGCCCGATCTTTATGCGCAAGTCATCATCGGTGACGCGCGCCAGACTCTGCCCGCGTGGCACGGAGCAGCGGATGCGTGGTTTCTTGATGGTTTTTCCCCCGCCAAAAATCCCGAGCTGTGGGAGCCTGCGTTGCTGAACGCCGTTGCAGCCCACACCGCAAAAGCAGGCAGTTTCGCGACATATTCAGCCGCCGGTGCCGTGCGCCGCGCCCTGTCCGATGCAGGGTTTCACGTCGAACGTCGCACCGGATACGGCCGCAAACGGCACATGAGCATCGGAACCCTGTCCAGATGACCGAACAGAACACGCGGCTTGGCATCACCTTGATGGTCATAACGACCTTCATCTTTGCTGTTCAGGACGTGATCTCGAGACACCTCGCGACCGAGTACAACGTGTTCATGGTCGTGATGATCCGCTATTGGTTTTTTGCGGTTTTCGCGATGGCGATGGCCGCGCGAATGGGCGGTGGCCTGCGCAAGGTCGCCGCGGCGCATTTTCCGGTTATTCAAGCCTTTCGCGGC
>JBLHUT010000214.1:0-6183 GCA_047629975.1 Paracoccaceae bacterium | reverse complement strand
CCGCGACGAATACTGGCGCTACACGCAGCCCGACACTTTGGTGGTTCCACAGGCGCCATCGGCGGCATTGTTCGATGCTGACGAGGTGCCATTGTTCGACACGATTGACCGGGTAAAGCTGGTTTTTGTGGACGGGGTATTTGATGCTGACGCGTCTGATGATCCGGCCCTCGGCGGCGTGGAAATCTCGCTTTTGAGCGACGCGATGGACCGCGATATCCACTGGGCGCGCGATCTGTACGGTGTGCTTGAAACGAACGGGCAAACGCCGGTGGCGCGCCCGTTGGCCGCGCTGAATACGGGGTATGCAACACAAGGTATCTGCATTCGTGCCACAGGACGTGCAGCCAAGCCTGTTAACCTGATCTATCTGCACAAATCAGAGACTTCGGACGCGATTTTGCATCACGTGATCAAGATCGAGGCGGGGGCTGACCTGACGCTTCTGGAGAACGGTCCGGCAGCTGCGCGTTGCAACAAATGCCTTGAGGTCGACATCGCCGATGGTGGTGCCTTTCACCATGTTCGTGGGCAAGGGCGCGACCACGAGCGCCGTGCGGTCACGCACGTCTTTGCGCGTCTCGCGGCAAACGCGGTGTTCAAGTCCTTCACGTTGACAGTCAACGGTGTGCTGACGCGCAACGAGGCGGTGATCGAGTTTGTCGGTGACAACGCAAAGGCGCATATTGCCGGTGCCTGCGCGGGCGACGGGACGTTTGTGCACGATGACACGGTTTTCGTCACCCACGACGCAGAGCATTGCGAAAGCCGTCAGGTTTTCAAAAAGGTGCTGCGCAACGGTGCGACCGGCGTGTTTCAGGGTAAGATCCTTGTGAAGCAGGGGGCGCAAAAGACTGACGGCTACCAGCTTAGTCAGGCGCTTTTGCTGGATGAGGACAGTCAGTTCCTTGCCAAGCCGGAGTTGGAAATCTACGCCGACGATGTTGTGTGCAGCCACGGATCAACCACAGGTGCCATCGACGACGAGGGGCTGTTTTATCTGCGGTCACGCGGTGTGCCCGAAGATGCGGCAACCGACCTTTTGGTTCTGGCGTTTTTGGCCGAGGCAATTCAGGAGATCGAGGACGAGGCGATTGCCGACGATATCCTGTCGCGCCTCGAGCAATGGCTTGCCCGCCGCAAAAAGAGCTGATCCATGTCGGTGACTTCAGATATCCTGCGTACCTACCGGGCGCCTCGTGCGGTGTTGCGCGGGATACTGGCCGCTGGCCCGCGCGAAGATCGCGCGATTGCCTATGTGATGTTGGCCTGCCTGATCATCTTTGTCGCGCAATGGCCTTTGATGAGCCGTGAGGCGTTCGAGAACCCCGAGGTGCCTTTCGAGGCGCGCCTCGGGGCGACCTTGATCGCGTGGCTTTTTGCGATGCCGCTGGTGCTTTATGGACTGGCGGGTTTGAGCCACGTAATCGCGCGCCTTTTTGGTGGCAAGGGCAGCTGGTATAGTGCGCGCATCGCATTATTCTGGACCCTTCTGGCGGTATCGCCTTTGATGCTGTTGCGCGGGTTGGTGGCGGGATTTATCGGACCGGGTGTCCAGATGACTGTGTGTGACGGGATAGTCACCCTTGCATTTCTGGTGCTCTGGAGCATATCGCTAATAGAAGCAGAACGCGCGCCGTGAGGGCCGCCCCACAGGCAGATTTCCCATGACACAGAGCGACCTTTCCCTTCCTGTCCTGATCCGGGAGACATTCATCGACCCGCGCGGTGTAGCCCGCCGGTTGGTCGCCATTGGTGTGCCAGCGCCGGTGTTGTGGCAGGCGCTGTTGCTGGTGGTGGTGGTGAGCGTGCTTCTGGAACAGTTTTTGTTCCAGCTGGGGGGCGGGGTGTCCGGCTTGCCGGTGGATACCGACCCTGTGACCGCGCAATGGCTGATGCTGATTACGGCGTTTTATACCAGCCCGTTCATGATGACGTTTCTTCAAGGCGTGCTGCTGACGATCACGGTTTTCACGGTTTATACCGTCGGGCGCGCCTTTGGCGGCACCGCCACGTTCGAGGCCGCGCTGGTCATGGTGGTGTGGTTCCAGTTCATCCTTGTGGTGTTGCAAACTGCCCAGTCGGTTGCGACGGTGATTTTTCCGTTGCTTGCGCTTTTGATCGGTTTCGGCACTGCATTCTTCTTTTTCTATCTGTTGACGATGTTCGTATGCGAAATTCACGGCTTCACGCAAACGGGCGCTGTTTTGGCGATGATCATCGTGTCTATCGTTGTGATTACCGTCTTTATGGCCGTCTTTGCCTCTATTATCTTTCAGCCGTTTATCGGAGATCTCCCAAATGTTTGATGTTAACGCCGTTCGGGCCGATTTTCCAATTCTGTCCCGCCAGGTAAATGGCAAGCCGTTGACGTACCTTGATAACGGTGCATCGGCACAAAAGCCGCAGGTTGTGATTGATGCGATTACGCAGGCCTACTCCCATGAATATGCCAATGTGCATCGTGGCCTGCACTATCTCAGCAACCTTGCGACTGACAAATACGAGGCAGTGCGCGGCACGGTTGCGCGGTTTTTGAATGCCGCCAACGAGAACGAGATCGTGTTCAACTCTGGCACGACAGAGGGCATCAACCTTGTGGCTTACGGCTGGGCGGTGCCCAATCTGACAGCCGGAGACGAGATTATCCTGTCGGTCATGGAGCATCACGCCAACATCGTGCCGTGGCATTTTCTGCGCGAGCGACAGGGGGTCGTGATCAAGTGGGTGGATGTGGATGCCCGCGGTGATCTGGACCCGCAAAAGGTGATCGACGCGATTGGCCCGCGCACCAAACTGATTGCGATCACCCACATGTCCAACGTGCTGGGCACGGTTGTGGATGTCAAAACCATCGTGCAGGCGGCCCATGAAAAGGGCGTCGCCGTGTTGGTCGACGGCTCGCAGTCATCGGTTCACATGGCGGTGGATGTGCAAGACATCGGGGCCGATTTTTACGCCATCACAGGGCACAAGCTTTATGGGCCGTCCGGTTCGGGCGCCATTCATATCCGTCCCGAGCGTATGGCCGAGATGCGCCCCTTTATCGGCGGTGGCGATATGATCCGCGAGGTCCACAAGGACGAGGTGATCTACAACACGCCTCCGATGATGTTCGAGGCAGGCACGCCCGGTATCGTGCAGCAGATCGGGCTTGGGGTGGCGCTTGACTACATGATGTCGACCGGCATGGCCGGGATTGCGGCGCATGAAATGGCGCTGCGGGACTATTGCGCACAAAAGCTTGCGGGATTGAACTGGGTCAATGTACAGGGCACTTCGGCGACCAAGGGGGCGATCTTTTCGTTCACGCTTGAGGGTGCGGCCCATGCGCATGACATCTCGACTGTACTGGACCGCAAGGGCGTAGCTGTGCGCGCGGGGCAGCATTGCGCAGGGCCTTTGATGGACCACTTGGGGCTGACGGCAACGTGTCGGGCGTCTTTTGCCATGTATAACACGACCGAGGATGTCGATAGGCTGGTTGACGGGCTTGAGCTTTGTCACGAGTTGTTTGCATAATCTTATTGCGGCGTTGCGGTTTCGTGTACAATTCGGGGCACAGATCGTTGGCTCCGCTTTGGATCACGTGAACGCCGCAAGGGATACAGTTAGATGACCGATGCGTTGGTTGAAACCGCAAGTTCCGGGGCGCGGCCCAAAGTGTGGCTTCACCTTGGAGCGCATAAAACGGCCTCAACGCATTTTAACCGGCTTTTGCGCAAAAACCACGCGTTGACCGAGGCCTATGATCTGGCCACCCCGAAAAAAGAGAGTATCCGCAGTCTTGTTACCAGACGTCTGGGAGAGGCGCCAAATCCGGAGCACCGCGCCCTGCCGGAGTTGTTGGAGGGGCGCGGCGCGTTGTTTTTGTCGGACGAGAATATCCTTGGGACGCCGAACCGGCTGTTTCAGGACGGTTTGATGTATCCGAGTGCGGCGCACCGGTTGCGCGGCGCTCTTGCGATTTTGGAGGGGGGGGATGTGGAGCTGATGCTTGCGATCCGTGACCCTGCGACGTTCGTGGTGTCGAGCTATGGCGAGGCAATGCGCGCTTACGGCTATATGGATTTTCGCAGCTATTTCGACGAAACGCCGCTGACTGCGCTGCGCTGGCCGCGCCTTGTGCGCCGTTTGCTGCGGGCTGCACCGACGTGCCGGATGACGGTCTGGACCTACGAGCGGTACCTTGAAACTGTTCCGCAGTTGATGAAGCAGCTGTTGAATGTGCCACAAGACGCAGCACCCCTGCCGATCCTGCCGTTGGAGGCGGTGGTCAGGCCCGGCTTGTCGCAACGCGCCATCGAGGCGATCCGGGATTTCTGCGAAGGCCATGCCGAGGCCCCCGAGCAGGCCTCGATCGAGGATTTTATAAATGCCTATCCGAAATCGACGGAAAATCCGGCTCCTGATCCTTGGACTGGGCCGGAAAAAGAAGCGCTTGCCCAACAATACCAGCGCGACCTGAAGGTGCTGGCCAGTTTGGAAAGGGTGCGTTTCCTTGGATAATCTCAAGCAGGTGATCTTGCATCTCGGGGCGCATAAAACGGCTTCGACGCATTTTGGTGGGGTGATTCACGGCAATAACGAGCTGCGAAAGTCTTGTGGCGTTGCCGCCCCTCGCAAAGGTATCTTGCGTGCCGAACTGGTGAAACGGATTTCCGACATCAAGGATGACAAGCCTGTTCCGGCCGGGATATCCAGGCAGGCAAGGGGCTTGGCGGGTAAATGGTCCCGGTTGTTGGTGATGGATGAAAACATTTTGGGCACCCCGAGCCGGCTGTTCCAGAATGGGGCAATGTACCCGCGCGCGGCCCGTCGTGTTGGGCGCGCCGCGCGGATGTTCGAGGGGCTTGACGTCACGTTGATGCTTGCAATCCGCAACCCTGCGACCTTCTCGGCGGCCAGTTGGAGCGAGGCGTTGCGCTCCAATCCCTACCGCTCCTTCGAGGCGTATCTGGAAGGGGCGCAGGCAAGTGATATTTCGTGGTTGACGGTCATCACCGCCATCCGCAAAGCCGCGCCGCAGGCCGCGCTGGTTGTCTGGCGATACGAGGATTACAGGGTGCTTTTGCCGCAACTTGTGGCGTGCGCCTTGCATCAGCCGCGTGATACCGTGCTGGAGTTCAAGACCCTCCAAAGCCCTGTGCGTGTGGGGCTGTCGGCGCGCGCCCTGACCGAGATATGCCAGCGTAACCTTGACAGTAACGTCGCGCCTGACCCCGCCGAGGTCGAGGCGATTATGGCGAACTATCCCAAATCCGGGGCATTTCCTGCGCCGATGCCGTGGAGTGACGCGGACCGAAAGATTCTGGAGGCGCGCTACGGGCGTGATTGCGAGGCGCTTTCGCAACTGGAGGGCATAACGTTACTTGATGCGGGTTCGCGATGATTTCGCATTGCAGCAGGATTTGCAAAAGGCTATAGCCCGTCGCAAGCACCCGTAGCTCAGCTGGATAGAGCGCTGCCCTCCGAAGGCAGAGGCCACACGTTCGAATCGTGTCGGGTGCACCAAATACCCGATTAATAACAATCGCTTACCGCTCTGAACATTCCCGGAAAACATTGACGGGACCATATCGTGGGACGCCCGTAAAGAATCGGTGTCTTTCGCACCTATCCGCCACCCTTGTTTATGGTTTTGATTGTGCTTTTTTGGTGGCCAGAGCGGTGATGCCCGTTGGGACGCCCGATCGTGTCAGGGGCTTGTCCCGAATACACCGCCACATCTCATAGCCCCGCGTGACCCTGTAAGCTCCGTGTAATTGCAGTGTGCTTGGGGTTGGATGGTGTGATATCGGACCCGGACACAGTGTGCCGCTGCGCTGGCCTTGATGATTACACAATCAGGTTTCGGTCAAACCTTCCTTGCACGAAAACGGCGCGATATGGCCCCAATCGCGCGGCATAGGTATTTGACGGGCTATCCTTCCTTACAGCAGTCTATCATCGCCAATCGCAAACATCGGTCTGAACTGGTGACGGTGGCGCACACAAAAGAAACCCCGTCTTGATCGGGGCAATTTTGATGGGCGGCGAATGACGGGTGAGTTTGGGACTATCCGTTGATGGTCTGTGTCAACGGCAACCTTGCGGTCCGTTCCCCGTGGGCTGATAGAAAATGTCGGACCCTAGGGTCAGGACTCATAACCAGAAGATAACGGCTGCGGCGAGAGCGATTGC
>JBLHUT010000213.1:0-6199 GCA_047629975.1 Paracoccaceae bacterium | reverse complement strand
CTCGACAAAGACCACATCATCGGGGAGTTGCCAGTTGGCAAACTCTTGTCCGAACATCGCCATCAGGCCCGCCGCGTCAGGGAGGCACCCCGGCTCAAGCGCCACCACCAGCAGCGGGCGCTCCTCCCATTTCGGATGCGGCACCGCGATCACCGCACAACCGGCCACATCCTTGTGGGCCATCACGATATTTTCCAGATCAATCGAGCTGATCCACTCGCCGCCCGATTTGATAAGGTCCTTGGCACGGTCGGAAATACTCATGAAGCCGTCAGGGTCAATGCTGGCAATGTCGCCGGTCGAAAACCAACCCTCGGCATCGCACGCCGCGGCACTTGCTTCGGGGTTTTCGAAGTACCCTGACGCCACACTGTTGCCCCGCACAAACAACGCCCCCGTCGCCGCACCGTCATGCGGCAGGCGCCTGCCCGCCTCGTCGACGATCTTCAGATCGACCCCGAACAAGGCCCGCCCCTGTTTCGACTTCAACCGCAAACGCTCCTCGGGCGACAAACCGGCCATCCCCGCAGGCAGATTGCCCTGCGTGCCCACCGGGCTCATCTCGGTCATGCCCCATGCGTGGCAGACATTGACACCTGCCGCCTCGAAGGTCGCAATCATCGAAGGAGACGCCGCAGAACCGCCGATCACCACATCCCCAAAGCCCGCAGGAAGCCGCCCCTCGGCCTTGATCTGCGCCAGAAGGCCGGTCCAGACAGTCGGCACACCCCATGCCGAATAGACCTGCTCGTCGTTCATCAGATCGAACAGGCTTTCCCCGTCAAGTGCAGACCCCGGAAACACAAGCCCCGCCCCCGCCAATGGCGCCGCATACGGCAAGCCCCAGGCGTTGACATGAAACAGCGGCACCACCGGCAGGATCTTGCGCCCCGGTCTAAGCGCATCAGGCAGCGCAATAATAACCATCATCGCATGCAACACCGTGGAGCGATGTGAAAACAGCACCCCCTTGGGGTTTCCCGTCGTCCCCGAAGTATAACACAGGGCCGCGGCAGAATTTTCCGGCAGATCGGGCCAGTCGTACTGCTCCGCCTGCCCTGCCAACATCTCTTCGTAACAAAGGCTCGCAAAGCCGGTTTGCGGCATATGCGGCCTGTCCGTCATGATCACAAACCGCAGGTCGGCCGGCAAACGATCCGCAAGCGCCGCAATCAGCGGCACAAACGTCAGATCCACAAACAGCAAGCGGTCACCGGCATGGCTGATGATATAAAGCATCTGTTCTGCCGAAAGACGCGGGTTGATCGTGTGGCACACCGCCCCGATCCCCGAAATCGCGTAATAAAGCTCCAGATGCCGATGGCCGTTCCACGCCAGCGTTGCCACCCTGTCGCCCTGCGATATCCCGTGGGCCACCAGAGCATGGGCCAATTGTGCCGCACGCTGAAACGTCTCGGGATAGCTTTGGCGATGGATGTCGCCCTCGCACCTCACCGAGACAACTTCCGCGTCCTTGTGGGTCTGCGCGGCGAAAGCCAGAATATCCACTATCTTGAGCGGAGTCTGCATCATCATACCATTCATGGTGTCCTCCTCGAACATCATCTGCACCGGCTGTCCCAGGCGCGAATGTCGCCAGTCAACCTGTGATCCAGCAAGCAGCTTGCCGGTCTGCCCTATGGTCGCTATCTCCGTTCGTGATGCGCCGGTTGCCGGGGCTTGCTGTCCGGCAAGCCTCACGGCAACCGGCGCAATCGACAACAGCTACGAAAAGGATACCCAAATGGCACCTGATATGAAACGCATCGTGCTGGCAAGCCGTCCAGAGGGAAAACCGGTCGCAGCCAACTTTCGGCTCGAATCCGCCCCTTTGCGCGCCCTTGCCGAAGGCGAAGTGCTGGTCGAGACGCATTTCCTTTCACTTGATCCCTACATGCGCGGACGGATGAATGCCGGCAAATCCTATGCCAAGGCTGTAGACATCGGAGAGACGATGACCGCGGGCGCAGTTGGCCGCGTGATCGCATCGCGTGCGCCTGCCTTTGCGGTCGGCGATTATGCGATGGGGATGATCGGTTGGGCCAGCCATGGCATCGTACCCGCAACCGAGTTGCACAAAGTCGACCCCGGTCTTGCGCCGATTTCGACCTCTCTGGGGGTTTTGGGGATGCCGGGGTTCACCGGCTGGCACGGGTTGACGGCCATCGGGAAGCCGCAATCAGGCGAGACACTGGTCGTGGCCGCAGCCACAGGTCCGGTTGGCTCAATGGTTGGTCAACTGGCAAAGGCGCATGGATTGCGGGTGGTCGGTGTGGCTGGCGGAGCTGACAAATGCGCCTATGCCGTCGATGTGCTGGGGTTTGATGCCTGCCTCGATCACTATGAAGCCGCCGACGCCAGCGCGTTGCGCGCCCGGTTGGCAGAAGCCTGCCCGGCCGGTATCGACATCTATTTCGAGAACGTCGGCGCCAAAGTGCTCGAGGCGGTTTTGCCACTGATGAATGTCGGCGGGCGCATTCCGGTCTGTGGCATGATCGGCTGGTATGACCTGACGCCGGAAACGATGGGCACGGCCGATCTGTTGCCGCTGGCTTGGCGCTCCATTCTGGTCAATCGCCTGACGGTTCAGGGCTTCATCATTTTCGACCACTGGGCCAGCTATGGCACGTTTGTCCAAGACACCGCCCCCTTGATCGCCAAAGGCCAGATCACCTATCGCGAAGACATCGCCGAAGGGCTGGAGGCGGCACCCCAAGCCTTTATGGACATGCTCTCGGGCGGGAATTTCGGAAAACAACTGGTCCGCCTGATCGCATAATCGACCACCCACGGATCGCAGGGCGCGCGTGTCGGTGCGCCCTGACGCTGACGACAACACGCCCCGGATCCACCCACAGGGTCGACAGACAAGGCAGGAACCTCATGACATCCGCCCATATTCGCCAATCGGACAGAACACCGATTGACCGCGGCAACGGTGCCGCGACCGTGCAGATGCTGACCCCCTCCGAAGGGGCACAAGATCTGGTCAACGGCTTCACCACACTGCCCCCCGGCAGGGCGATTCCGCTGCACTATCACAATTGCGAAGAAAGCGTTCTGATCGTTGAGGGAACGGCCAGTGTGCATGTCGACGGCGTGCAAACAGATGCCCGAACCGGTGACGTGATCTGGATTCCGGCGGATATTCCACATTTTTTTGCCAACCCGTCCCCCACTGACGCCTTGCGGATATTCTGGACCTATGCCTCGGCGCAGGCGACCAGAACATTGGTCGAAAGCCGGAAGACCGGACGTATCTTTGCCGAAAGCCCGCCTGAGGGGGCTTTGAAATAACTTGGCACCAACTGGCAGGCGCGCCCGTGCGACCCTGGCTGACCCGATGTTGCCAAAAGAGCGGGAAAACACAAGATAGCACTTTAGTTCCAGCCCCTTGGCCTTATGGTTAAGGTAAATTAACCATAACCCCGAAAGGCAAGATCATGCCACATCCCGACCTGCACAAAATTGCGACAGGACCCGTTTTGCGCGCAGCGATCAACCTTGGAAACGGTGCGTTGGTCCAGCAAACGGACGGGGTGCTTGACGGGGTCAGCCCACGTCTGGCGCAGCGCCTTGCCGATGTGCTGGGCCTTCCTTTGGAGCCGGTGATCTATAACGGCGCGCGCAAGGTTTTCGAGGACAGCGGACGCGACATATGGGACGTTGCCTTTCTTGCGATCGATCCGACCCGCGCGCAATCCATCACGTTTACCCGGCCCTATGTCCTGATCGAGGGAACATATGCCGTGCGCGCCGACAGCCCCCTCACCGAGGTTGCACAGGCCGACCATCCGGACCACAAAATTCTGGTGGCACGCGGATCGGCCTATGATCTGTATCTGAAAGAGGCCCTGAAACACGCCACCATTTTGCGTGCCGACAGCCCAAGCGCCTCTGTCGAGATGTTCTACGACAGCGAGGCAACATTGGTGGCCGGCATTCGCCAGAGTCTGGAAGCGGGATTTGCCGACGATGACAGAATGCGCATTCTGCCCGGTCGTTTCAAGTCAATCGAACAGGCCATGGCCCTGCCCCAAGCCCACGCGCCGCATCACGCCGCGCTGGATCAATTTGTGACCGAAGCGATAGCAGAGGGGTTCGTGCGCGAGGCACTGGATGCAAGCGGGCGGGCAAACCTGAGTGTGCCACCACAATAATCATGTTCTCGCGATCAGGTTCGTGTGATCTGGCGCGGCGATCTGCCGGTTCGGGCGGCGCCGTGTACCACCCGAATGATCCGATCAGGCACCCCACAAAATGCGCGCACCTGCAAAAACCAGCCGTGCCGCCAACAGCAACAACACCACATCAAGGATCAACCGGAAGCGGTTGTCAGATATCCGCGCCAGAACACGTTTTCCAGCCAACGTGCCCAAAACTCCTGCTGCAATCATCGCGCCGATAAACAGGATCCACGGCCCAAAGGCAAAACCAAGTGCCGCAAAGGCCAATGTTTTCACACCGTGCTGCGCACTCATCAACGTGGCGTGGGTGGCGACATGGGCCAACCGGTCAAGCTTGAAAGACTTCACATAGGACGCCACGAAAGGTCCCGTGGCGCCGAAAAACATCGTCAGGAAACTTGCGATACCGCCCGTCAGTGCCCCCCAACGGCGAAAGATCGCCGGCGGGCTGAACAGCACCGACCACACGATGAACAGTCCAACGCCGATTTGCACAAACGCCGGAGGGATGCTGACCACCATCGCCCCGCCCAACGTCGCGCCAATGACCGTCCCCACCATGAAACCCGGTGCCGCAGCCCAGTGGATGTATCTGAACATCACGACCGTCCGACCAAGGTTCGAGCCGATCTGAACCACCCCGTGCACCGGGATCAGGGCCGCCGGCGGCAACAGCGTCGCAAACACCGCCAACAGCAGAATGCCGCCGCCTATCCCGAACGCCACCGTGATAAACGACCCCGAAAAGCTGACCGCCAAAAGCGCCATCAACGTTACAGGTGCCATGTCGCCCGGCAAGAACGCATTCACGATATCCATCACAACCGCCCCTCCCGTAAACTACCTCTTTTCAAGCGGTGGACAAGCAGGCGTGCCAAAGGCGCAAGCAGGAACACGGGTTTACGATTGCCCCGCAGCAGCCGCAAACGCACTGGCCGGAACCATCACCTCGCCCCGTGCAATCAGCCGCGCCGTACGAACCAACCCTGCCGCGTGCAAGTTAAAGCCCTCCGGCCCGTTGGAATAATCGACGGTGACCTCGATCTCGCCGGCCGGGTGTTCGATCCGCACCACTGCCGGCATCCCGCTGATCGGTCCGACCAGCCCTTCTGCCACGGTTCCGGGCGTCAACAGACACGAGGCCACACATTGCGAGCCGGTCACAGCCATTGTCGGGTGACACTCCCACGGCATGAAATACCGCGTGTTTATCGCCCCGCCCCGGCGCGCCGGCGACAAAAGCCCGATCTTGGGCATGACCGATTTCGACACATCGCCCAATCCCATACGCTTGCCAGCCTCGATACGGATCGGCTCAACACGGTCATAAAATGCGCGGTTTGCATCAAGCTCGGCCGGCGTCTCGTATCCGGTCAGCCCAAAGGCGTCAGCCCGTGCGATGACCATCGGCATCGCCACATCCATGCAGGTGACCTCAATTCCGCCAATGACATCACGCACTTTGCCAGTCGGCAAAAGCGCCCCGCAACTCGACCCGACCACACCCAGAAAACTTAGCGCAACCGGCGCCGATGTCCCCGGCACCCCGTCGATCGCCGCCGTCCCTTCATAGCTGACCCTGCCACCCGGGGTTTGCACCACGGTATTGATCGTCGCTCCGGTATTGACCGCGCGCACCCGAATACGGGTCTCGCCGTCGCGGGCCGGAAAAAGCCCCATTTCAATCGCCGCCGGGCCAACGCCGGACAGCATATTGCCACAGGTCGGGCGGTAATCGACCATGCGCTCATCGACCCCGACCTGTGCAAAGAAATAATCGATGTCGATGTCCGGCTCGGACGACCGGCTGAGCATTGCAACTTTGGTTGTCACTGCCACACCGCCACCGATGCCATCGATGTTGCGATAGTGCCCCGCACCAATTACCGCCATCAGAACCTCGGTCAAAGTGTCGGGATCATCGGGCAGATCCGCACGGTTGAAATACGGCCCGCGCGAGCTTCCGCCGCGCATGAAAAGATAGGGGATCGGTGTTTGTGTCATCTGATCAA
>JBLHUT010000212.1:0-6204 GCA_047629975.1 Paracoccaceae bacterium | reverse complement strand
CCAAACCCCCCCCCATAACTCCCGCCTGTCGGGGGCGGGGGGCGGGCCCCCACGGGGGTCGCGCCACGCCCAACATTCTGGTCACGCAGGCGCGTGTGCCAAAATGGCGGGAGCCCCCCGATCCAAATTGCAACATTCAGGGCAACATTGTTGAGAAAATGACAGTGCTTTTGAAACATTTATTCAATGGTCGTTGAGAAATAATTGCATAAATCACTGTAATTTATTCACAAAATTCGAAACACATTCAAAACGCCCGTCCTGACATTCTCACGGCTGCGTGGGGCACGGCCCCGTGATTGGCCCATGATCCCCCACATGTGGCACCTTGTCAGCACGCAAGGTTCACACCGAAACGTACACAAATTCAACATATCCAAAGGGATGATCACCATGTCTAATGCTCTCAAGTCACTCGCCGTTGCCGGCGCCGTTGCCGCGGCCCTTGTTGCCCACACAACCACCCCCGCACAGGCCCAAGCCAAAGAGAAATGCTTTGGCGTGTCTTTGGCAGGCAAGAACGACTGCGCGGCTGGCCCCGGCACAAGCTGTGCAGGTACCTCTGTCGTTGATTATCAAGGTAACGCCTGGTCATTGGTAGATGCCGGAACATGCGCCGAAATCGATCTGCCTACGATGGCCGATGGGTCTGCACGGATGGGTGCTATGGAAGCTCTCGAGCGCGATATCCCTTCCTGATCAAATACCCCCAAGCAACGTGCTGCCTTGCCAAAGGCCTTCCTCTGGTAAGGCAGCACCCTCATACGCCGGACACAGTTCATGCTCGATACGTCAAAATCACCGCTCGACACGCTCCCGCGCAGTGCTGGCATCGGTTATAAACCACAACACTTTACAAGTCTTCTGCGTGATCCCGGTGCCGTGACATGGCTTGAAATACACGCCGAAAACTACATGGGAGACGGCGGGCGCCCTATCGCCCAACTGCGTGCCCTTGCACAACATTTTCCGATCTCGGTGCACGGTGTCGGGTTGTCGATCGGCGGCGAAGCCTCGCCGGATCGCGATCACCTTGCGCGGCTGCGAACCCTGATTGACTGGTTGGAGCCTGCCAGTTTTTCCGAACATCTCGCATGGTCCAGCCACGGCACAGAGTTTCTGAACGACCTGCTCCCGCTCCCTTATAACGACGCCACCCTCGAGCGTGTCACCCGCCACATCAATCAGGTTCAGGACGCCCTGAACCGGCCAATGCTGCTTGAAAACCCGTCGACCTACCTTGCCTTCAGCGAAACGGATATGTCCGAGACAGATTTTCTGCGGGAACTATCGCGTCGCACCGGCTGCGGGTTGCTGCTTGATATCAACAACGTCTTTGTTTCTGCCACCAACCAGCAAACCGATCCGCGCGCCTATTTGCGCGACTATCCGTTGGAGGCAGTGGGCGAAATCCACCTTGGCGGCCACGCACAAGACACAGACGCCGATGGCGCGCCGTTGCTGATCGACAGCCACAACGCGGCTGTGGTCGATCCGGTCTGGCAACTTTATGTCGAGACGATTGCCACAACCGGCCCTCTTGCGACCCTGATCGAATGGGACAATGACGTTCCTGACTTTGATGTTCTGCACGCCGAAGCCACAAGGGCCACCGCACTTCTGGTTGCGACCACCTGATGGGCGACACCCTTCCCCAACAGACGCATGAAGCGTTTCAAAAGGCGTTGCTTGACCCGGCGGCTGACGTGCCGTGCGGGTTGGTCGACCCGAAAGGGCGTCCCGCGACCAAGCGTTTCGATATCTATCGCAACAATGTTGTGGTCTCGTTGACCGAGGCCCTTGCGACGGCCTTTCCAATCCTCGAAAAACTGGTGGGAGCGGCGAATTTTCACACTCTGGCCGGTGTGTTCTTGCGCGCGCATCCTCCCACAGACCCCGTTCTTGCGTTTTACGGGGCCCAAATGCCCACTTTCCTGAGCAATTTTGCACCCGTTGCTTCGTTGCCCTATCTGTCTGATATTGCCCGCGTCGAGTTAGCTATGCGCAGGTCCTATCACGCGGCCGACAGCACGCAGGCAGACCTCTCCCCGTTGTCGCAAACCGACCCCGAGGCCCTGTTGGCGATCCGTATCAGGCTGGCCCCGTCGGCTGAACTCATCCGCTCCGATTGGCCGATCCACGCGATCTGGCGACGCAATACCGAATCAGACGCACCCGAAGTGCGCATGTCGGCTCAGGATATTCTGATCCTGCGCCCCGAATTCGACCCCGAACCACACCTGCTGCCCCCCGGTGCCGGCATTTTCATCGAGTATCTTCAACAGGGCACCACGCTGGGTGCCGCGCTTGACCATGCGCTTGCCGCTATGGCCGATTTTGACCTGTCACAAACCCTTGGCCTGCTGATTGCAGGTCAGGCCATCGTCCACCTCGATACGGAGATTGTCTCATGACCCCCCGCCTTCTTCTTGCTCTGCCCGACCGGCTTGTGTCGCGTGTTGATGCGGCCACTGCGGATTGGCTGCTGCCGACGCTGGCGCGTGTAATATTCGCAGGGGTCTTGCTGATCTACTATTGGAACTCGGGCGCGACAAAGATCGGCGACGGGATTTTCGGCATTTTTGCGCCAGGGGCCTCTGCGTATATCCAGATTTTTCCGAAAGCGGTGGAGGCCGTTGGTTATGACACCTCGCAACTGTCCCTCTTGCACTGGGCTGTTGTGCTTGCGGGTACCTGGGCCGAGTTTATTCTGCCCGCAGCACTCGTTATCGGGTTTCAGACACGGCTTGCCGCCCTTGGCATGATCGGCTTTGTGGTGATGCAAAGCGTCGTCGACATCATCGGCCACGGCGTTGCCGCCAAGGATATCGGCGCGTGGTTCGATGCAACCTCTGGCGCGCTTATTCTGGACCAACGGGCGTTTTGGGTGTTCTTACTGTTGATGCTGGTTCTCAAGGGCGCGGGGCCGCTGTCGGTTGACAGAATGCTTGCTCCCAAGCCGGTCTAAAGCCCGAATTGCGCCTGCGTTTGGGCGCTCCATCCCAGTGTCAGCGCCCCGTGGTCATCCTCGATCACGGGGCGTTTCATCAATGCGGGATACAATTTCAACAGCTCCAGCGGAGCAGCCTTGCGCGCCTCTCCGGACAGACCGCGCCACGTGGTCGAGCGTGTATTCAACAAATCCGCGCCCAGTACTTCGAAGAACCGCGCGCGCTCCTCGTCAGACAAACCATCCGCCCGCAGGTCGATAAATCGAACCGTGAAACCGGCCTGTGTCAAAGCCTTCATCGCCTTGCGGCAGGTATCGCAGGTTTTCAAGCCATAAAGCTTCATGGTGCCCCCAGTTTTTGGTTCCGTCACGATCACTTTTGAACAGCGCTTTGGCCCCGATAGCAACACCCACCGTCACTCAACAGGCGACCGGCACAATATTTTACGCTGGACCAGCGTACCCAAGCACCACATTATCCCTCGAACACATCACCGCCCAAGGGAACCCAGCAAATGACAAATGACCCCGGGGCATTCGAAAACGACACTTTTGTCATGCCGATACGCGTCTATTACGCCGATACGGACGCAGGCGGGATCGTCTATCACTCGGTCTATCTGGATATGGCAGAGCGCTGCCGGACCGAGATGCTGCGCGCGTTGTCATGGCCGTTGATCGGGGCGGACGGGTCGAACTTTGTCGTGCGGCGGGCGCAGCTTGAGTGGCACAGCCCTGCATTCCTTGAAGATTTGTTGACCTGCGTCACCCATGTGCAACGCCTGAAGGCTGCAAGCGTCACGATGCATCAGGGCTTTTACCGCGACGGCGTAACCCTGGCCGAAGCAACCGTCACGCTGGCGTATGTCTCGACACAGATAAAACCCGTCAGGATGCCAAAGGCGTTGCGCGATGCGTTCGGGGCCTGCGCCCGCCTCGCGCAAGACTAAGCTTGCCTCACTTGAATTGATCGGCGCCCTGCCGAAAACACGACAGAGCGCCAAGTGGATCACACCGTAAGAATGGTCGCCCCCGTCGTGGCACGCGCCTCAAGGGCGGTGTGGGCGGCTGCGACCTCTGCCAGCGGATAGCGCTGGTCGATACGGATTTTCACAGCCCCCGACAGAACTTTTTCAAACAAATCCGCAGCCATCGCCTGACAGGTTTCATGATCGGCAATATGGGTAAAAATTGTCGGGCGCGTGATCTTGAGCGAGCCTTTTGCGCCCAGCATCCCCACATCAATCGGTGGCACCTTTCCGGATGCATTCCCGAATGTGATCATCATCCCAAGAGGACGCAAACTGTTGATCGAGCCCTCGAACGTGTCCTTGCCGACGGCATCCATAACCACATCGACCCCGCGCCCACCGGTCAGTTCCTTGACGCGGGCCTCGAAGTTTTCGGTTTTGTAGTTGATCGCATGAGTTGCACCGTATTCAAGCGCCAGCGCACATTTCTCGTCTGTACCGGCCGTCGCAATCAGAATGATACCCTCTGAACGCGCCCACTGGCATGCAATCAGCCCCACACCACCAGCAGCGGCGTGAAACAGAACCGTATCGCCCTTTTCAATCGGAACCGTCCGGCGAAACAGATATTGCACCGTAAGCCCCTTGAGCATCATCGCCGCGCCTTCCTCAAAGGAAATTCCATCAGGCAACGGGCAAACCTGCGCCGCTGGCATGACGCGCGCCTCGCAATAAGACCCCGGAGGGGCCGAGGCATAGGCCACACGGTCACCGGCTTTGACATGGCTGACGCCATCGCCAACAGCCTCGACCACGCCGGACGCCTCCATACCAAGTGCCGTCGGCAGGTTCAAAGGATAGACGCCCGAACGCTGATAGACATCAATAAAATTCAGACCACACGCCACATGGCGGATCCGGATCTCGCCCGGGCCGGGGGTGCCGACCACTTGCTCGACCTCGTGGAACATTTCCGGTCCACCGTATGCGTCGATCATCATGGCTTTTGCGTTTGTCGTTGTCATATCTCTTCCCCAAAAAAACGAAGTCTGCTGCATGTTATTACATGGAAATAGCGCGCCTGCATCAAAGATACAGGCGCGCCGATAGCTAAACCGTTACGGTATTGTCCGAACCCTGTGACAGGTCAGGCCGCGCGGCGTGAACCGCCAGCACCCGACCGCTGGCGCTGTTGCGGGGCGCGCCGGCGTTGCTGGGGCTTGCCTTTGCCTGTCCGCTCGTCCTTGAACTGCTCCCATTGGGTGCCGCTCAACACAGGCATTGTGCTTTTTACGACTTTTTCGATTGCTTTGAATTCGCCCATTTCGTCAGGTGAGCAAAACGCAACAGCCGCACCGGTCAGGCCTGCACGCGCCGTCCGGCCAATACGGTGAATATAGTTCTCTGCCACATTCGGCAGATCAAAGTTGTAGACGTGGCGCACACCGGGGATATCGATCCCACGAGCGGCCACATCGGTCGCGACCAGAATGCGGATCTTGCCCTCTTTAAAGGCCGTAATCGCACGGTCACGCTGTCCCTGGCTTTTGTTGCCGTGAATGGACCCCGCGGCAAAGCCTGCCTTTTCAAGGTTCTTCATCAACCGTTCGGCACCATGTTTGGTGCGTGAAAAGACCAACGCAAGATCTTCGCGGTGCTTGTCCAGAAGTTCGATCAGCAGGCGCTGCTTATCGGATTGTGCAACAAAGTGAACGCCTTGGGTAACCTTGTCGGCGACTTTGCCGGCGCGTGCCACCTCGACCCGGACCGGATCGTTCAGATAGGCAGCAGAGAGTTCTGCCATCTGCTTGGGCATCGTGGCCGAAAACAGCATCGTCTGACGCGGAGTGGACAAAAGTGGTGCAATCCGGCGCAGCGCGTGGATAAAGCCCAGATCAAGCATCTGGTCCGCCTCGTCGAGCACAAGAAAACGGGTCTCCGACAAGCTGACGGCCTTACGGTCCAGCAGGTCGATCAGACGGCCCGGTGTCGCCACCAGCAGATCCGTGCCTTTTGCCAACCGGTTGATCTGTACGTTGATGGATTGGCCGCCAACGACCAAACCCACCTTGAGGTGCGTACCGTCGGTGAAATTACGCAAGTTGTCGCAGATCTGACCAGCAAGTTCACGCGTCGGCGCAAGAACCAGTGCGCGGACCGAACGGGGTCCGGGCTTTGTGCCCACCTTCATCAACGCATCCAGAAGCGGCAATCCGAACGCCGCTGTTTTACCGGTGCCAGTCTGGGCAAGACCCATGACATCACGGCCATTCATGGCATGCG
>JBLHUT010000211.1:0-6273 GCA_047629975.1 Paracoccaceae bacterium | reverse complement strand
TGCGGGTTTCGCGGTACTGGATCAGCTCGACCCAATCGACGATGTCCACAGTGGATGTTCTGGGGTCGCCTTGCTCTGTCATCCAGCGTTCCGGGCGGCTGGGGCCGGCGTTGTAGCCCGCCGCTACCAGCACACTACCAGAGCCAAAGCGCGCGATCAGATTCGCAAGGTATTGCGCGCCCAGTTTCAGGTTGTAATCAGGGTCCGAGGTCAGCCGCCCAAAATCGTACTCCAACCCCAATTCAGAGGCCACATCGCGCGCGGTGCCGGGCATAACCTGCATCAAGCCGCGCGCCCCTGCGCCCGAAATAACGGTCGGGTCGAATTCGCTTTCGCGGCGCGCGATCGCCAGAGCAAGCTCTTGTGCCACGGGCAGATCGACAGCGGCGCGGGCATAAAGCGGGTAATAGGCGTCGGGCAGGACAATTCCGGCATCGGCCGCGCGTTTGGCGATCATCAGCGCGATGTGCGGCTCGTCAAGCGCGAGCGCCAGCGCGGCCAGCTGTCCGGCACCTGTGCGGTCTTGGGTTTCCGTGAGATGCGTCAGAAACCTTTCGGCCAACGCGGTGCTGCCGGCCTCATAAAGGATCAGGGCCGCGGCCAACACCTGCGAGCTTGCGAAAGGAGCCGTCGAGAGCGCGGGAAAGGCCTCGATTTGTGGCCCGAATGCAGGGTCAAGCGGCAGACCGATCGCCTCGGCCGACAGCAATCCGTAGTAACTGCTCTGGTATTGCGCACCGAATCCATAGGCGGCGTTCGCGGCGTCTGTGTTTCCGAGAGCCGCGTGGGCGCGCCCTTGCCAATATCCGGCCCGACCCAGACTGATCGGCGTGCTTACGGCTTGTCGGAAGTGATCGAAGTGCAGCAGCGCCAGCTCCGGATCGGCCAGAAACCGCAATGCGATAAATCCCGACAGCCATTCAAGATCGGCATAGGCGCCACCCTCCAGCAGAAAATGCGCCGAGGCGATGCCGTAAGCTTGGGTAAACGCCCCGTCGCGCATCAGTTTGCGGGCATAGATCCGACGCCAGTTCGACCATTCGGCGGGACGGCCAAGCGCGTCCGGCCCGCTGCTGCGTTCGCGCAAAAGCCCGATTGCATCGTCTGCGCGTCCCTTGCTGGCGCGCCAGATAAACCGGTCATAAGCGAGGCCCGCGTCAGATTGCAGGTCGGCCGGTACCGCCTCGATCAGGGCATCGACGCCGGGCACCTGCTGTTTCAATCCGATGCGTGCAAGGGCCAGCGCACGCTGCCCTTCGGAAACCAAAGGCAGCATTCTTCGGGCGGCCCCGGTCCGGTCGCGCCACAAAAGATCATCCAGCCGCGCCTGATGATGCGGGGCCAGAACATCGGGATAAAGAGCCAGCAGCGCGGTTTCCACCTCGTCCGACAGATCGTAGCTGCGCCAGCCTAGAAGGCTCAATGTTTCTGCCTCGCTCGAAAGTGCGGTTGCGCGGTACGCCTCGATCAACCGAAGGAAACCGTTGGCTGTTTGGGGGATACCAGTGCCAAAATAGGCCAGAACGTCATCGGGTGCGGTTTGTGCCGTAATGGCACCTTCGCCGCGCATTTTCAAAAACGGAAGGCCCGGCCAGTCAGCGTTGCGCGTCAGAAAATCGCGATATTGTGCAAAACTGCGGGCCGGTTGGCCGTTGTCCAGATCTGGCACCGATGCCGCCCGCAGGCGGTGCCACTCCAGAATGTCGCTGGCAACAGGTCCGGCCTGTGTGGCGGCGCCCTGGGCCTGTGCCCAGTCTGCGGATTGAACGGCGCGCATCATCTGCTGGACGGTGCGGGCACGCTCGGTGCTGTCTTGGGCAAACGCAAGACCAGACCAAAGAATGCCGGACAGGAAAATCAGATAAAGGCATATGTTTCGCATCTTCGGGCTTCCATCAATGATCAACTTTTGTGTTGCCGCGGACACTACCGCACCGCAGATTGCGCACAAATCACATCTGGGACATGTGCGCAGCCCCTTCCCTCCGGATCAATCCGGTATTAGGGTCTGCGACGTCTTGAAAATGACCGGGTCGCGTTGGCCGTCGTCAAAGTCCGCACACAAAAAAGGAGTGCAACGCCATGTTCAAAGGGTCCATTCCAGCCCTGGTAACGCCGTTTAAAGGCGATGCACCAGACCTTGAAACACTTGAGGCATTGATCGAGTGGCATATCGCCGAAGGAAGTCACGGGCTGGCCCCTGTTGGCACGACCGGCGAAAGTCCCACCCTGAGCCATGCCGAACACGAGGCTGTCGTGGCGGCCACTGTAAAGATTGCCGCAGGCCGTGTACCGGTCATTGCGGGTGCCGGGTCCAACAACACCTCGGAGGCCGTGCGGTTTTTGCAGCATGCCCAAAGTGTCGGTGCCGATGCGGGTCTTGTCGTGACGCCCTATTACAACAAACCGACCCAGGCCGGTTTGGTTGCGCATTACCGGACGTTGCACGATTGTTGCGAGCTGCCGATCATAATCTACAATATCCCGGGACGCTCGGTTGTCGACATGTCGCCCGAAACGATGGGCATTCTGGCCGAACTTCCGCGGATCATCGGGGTCAAGGACGCGACTGGCGATATTGCCCGTGTCAGCCAGCAACGGGCCAGTTGTGGCAAGGATTTCGTTCAGCTTTCGGGCGAGGACGCGACGGCCCTCGGGTTTAACGCCCACGGCGGTGTTGGTGCGATCAGTGTGACGGCCAACGTCGCACCTCGCCTGTGCGCCGAATTTCAGGCCGCAACGCTGGCGGGGGATTTCGCAAAGGCGCTTGATTATCAGGACCGCCTGATGCCGCTGCACGAGGCGATTTTTATCGAGCCGGGGCTTGTGGCGGCGAAATACGCGCTGTCGCTTTTGGGTAAGTGCAGTGCCGATGTCCGCTCGCCGCTGTTGCCATTGACCGACAGTGCCAAGGCGCAAGTTCGGGCCGGTATGCGTTTTGCCGGATTGATTGACTGATCCTGTTCATACCTCAAAGAAGGAGGGGCGCGATTTCGGTCGTGCCTCTTGGTCTTTGACCGCATAGAGCTTATATCCCCTAGACATGGCACAAGCAAAATCCGATCCGAACTACAAAGTCATCGCCGAGAACCGGCGCGCGCGGTATGATTACGCGATCGAGGAAGACGTGGAATGCGGCATGGTCCTGATGGGATCAGAGGTCAAATCCTTACGTGAAAACACGACCCAGATCACCGAAAGTTACGCCGCTGTCGAAAATAACGAGCTGTGGTTGGTCAACAGCTATATCGCGCCCTACAATCGCGCCATGTTCAGCCACGAAGAGCGTCGGCGCCGTAAACTTATGGTGAAATCCAAGGAATTGGCCCATATGTGGGTCGCCACGCAGCGCAAGGGCATGACGCTTATCCCTTTGGTGATGTACTTCAATCACCGCGGCAAGGTGAAGATGAAGATCGGCATCGCCAAGGGCAAGCAGAACCACGACAAACGCGCTACCGAGGCCGCTCGCGACTGGGGTCGGCAAAAGGCGCGTCTGCTGCGGCATGGCGAATAGCAGGAGTGTGGACGACTTCTGGCTTTGTCAGTCTTGTCAGGCGCGACGCGGCACCCTAAACCTGAACTCCAATTGACATGATTTTGGTGCCCGCGATGATTGATGATCCCACGACACTCGTTTCAACAAGCTGGCTTGCGGCGCATCTGAACGACCCCGACCTCAGGGTTCTGGATGCGTCTTATTACATGGCTGCGATGCAGCGCGACCCGAAGGCAGAGTTCGACGCAGCCCATATCCCCGGTGCACGCCGGTTTGATATTGACGATGTGTGCGAGAGCCGGTCCGATCTGCCCCATATGGCCCCCCCACCCGAGAAATTCATCAGCCGCATGCGCAAGCTTGGTATCGGTGACGGTCATCAGGTTGTGGTTTATGACGGTGCGGGGCTGTTCTCGGCGGCGCGTGTCTGGTGGTTGTTCCGGTTGATGGGCAAAACGGATGTTGCCGTGTTGGATGGCGGTTTTCCTAAATGGCAGGCCGAAGGCCACCCGGTCGAGGATATGCCGCCGATGATCCGTGACCGCCACATCACGGTGCAACGGCAGGCGCATCTTGTCAAAGACGTCACACAAGTGGCCAGCGCCTCAAAGATAGGTGACTGGCAGATTGTCGATGCCCGTGCTGCCCCCCGGTTCAGAGGCGAGGTGCCGGAGCCACGCGCCGGGCTGCGTTCAGGCCGTATTCCCAATTCGCTCAATGTGCCCTTCGGAGAGCTTTTGGAGGCCGATGGCACAATGAAGCCGCTTGCCGAATTGCGCGCAGCCCTCGAGGCGGGTGGAGTTGATCTGTCCAGACCGGTGATCACGACCTGTGGATCGGGTGTTACAGCTGCCATAATCAGCCTTGCGCTTGAGCGTTTGGGCCACACCAGACACGCGCTTTATGACGGTTCGTGGTCTGAATGGGGGCAGTTCGATGACCTCAGAATCGCCACGGGATGAGCAGCTTGCTGTCGGCGCTGGACCCGTTGGAGCCTGACAAGATCATTCGATTGATGGGTATGTTTGCCGGCGACCCGCGCAGTGACAAGATCGATCTGGGCGTCGGTGTCTATAAAACCGCAGACGGGCAGACGCCGGTGATGCAGGCGGTCACCACCGCCGAAGCACGTATTCTGGCCGAACAGACGACAAAATCTTACGTGGCCTTGAGTGGCGATCGTGCGTTTCGCGAAGCCCTCGGCGCGCTTGTTCTGGGCGATGTGGTGGCGGCGGACCGTGTGGCGTCGCTGGCGACGACAGGCGGCACGGGGGCCGTGCGGCAAGGATTCGAGCTGATCCGGCGGGCAAATCCTGATGCGACTGTCTGGCTCTCGGAGCCGACGTGGCCAAATCATCCGGCGATACTTGATGCGATGGGTATGCCCTATAAAACCTACCGGTATTTTGATGCCGAGGCTGGTACTTTGGACCGTGCGGGGATGATGGCGGATCTTGCACGGGTGTCTGGCGGAGATGTTGTGCTGTTGCACGGCTGTTGTCACAATCCAACCGGTGTCGATCTGGCGTTTGAGGATTGGCAGGCGATCGCCGCCTTGTTTGCGCACACGGGCGCGATGCCGATGATCGATCTGGCCTATCAGGGATTCGGGGCGGGGGTTGAAGAGGATGTGGCTGGCCTGCGTGCGCTTGTGCGGCTTTTGCCAGAGACGCTGATTGCTATTTCAGGGTCAAAAACTTTTGGGCTGTACCGCGAGCGGGTGGGGCTTTTGCTGGCGGTTTGTGCCACGGCGGACCAGTGCCGTGTGACTGACGGAACGTTGGCGTGGCTGAACCGGTTGAGTTATGCGTTTCCACCCGACCACGGGGCGCGGGTTGTTACCACGATTCTGCGTGATCGTGTGCTGCGCACGGTGTGGCACGCCGAACTTGACGGGATGCGCACGCGAATCAACGCGAATCGTGCAGCGTTTGTTACAGCGTTGCATCACGAAACCGGCAGCAACCGGTTTGCCGCACTTGGTCAACAGCACGGGATGTTCTCGCTTTTGGGTGCATCGCCCGAACAGGTGCGCCGCCTGCGCGAGGATCACGGCCTTTATATGATCGGTGACAGCCGCATCAATCTGGCGGGGATCACGCCGGATAATGTTGTCCGCGCAGCCCGTGCCATAGCGGGGGTCGTCACCGCGTCCTGAGCCGCCGCTGCCGTTCGCGCCACAATGTGAACAGCCCCGCAGAGACAACAATTGCCGCGCCGATAATCACGTTCAGGCGGATCACCTCACCGAATATCGTAACGCCGAAGGTCGCGGCGAACACCAGTTGCAAATAGGCAAACGGCTGTACCGCGCTTGCTTCGGCGACCTCGTAGGTGCGGATCAGGGTCCAGTGTCCGGCCGCGCCGGTCACACACAGAATTGCCATCCAGATTTGATCCCCCGGCGTCATCTGCTCCCAGAACCAGATGCCGACAAAGCTCATGGCGATGGCCCCTGTTACGCCTGTCCACAAAAAGCTGGTGGCGGCGCTGTCCTTTCGGGCAACATATCGGGTTAAAAGCCCGTAAAGCGCGAACATCGTTGCCGCAATAAGCGGGATGATCGCGGCGGGCGCAAAAACCGCAAAACCGGGTTGCAGGATAATCAGGATGCCGACAAACCCCACCCCGATCGCAACCCAGCGTCGCCAGCCTACGGTCTCGCCCAGCACTGGCCCGGACAAGGCCGCAATCAAAAGCGGGTAGGCGGCAAATATCGCGTGGCTCTCGACAAGCCCCAAAAGCACGAAACCGGCGACCATGACGCACAGCTC
>JBLHUT010000210.1:0-6291 GCA_047629975.1 Paracoccaceae bacterium | reverse complement strand
GGCCGCATATGTTGCAGAGCCGATGACCGCGTCGTTCATTCTGGAAAAGCCGGCAAAGGCTTCGGGGAATTGCCCGAGTTTGTCGTGGCAACGTCCCTGAATATTGTGAAACGTCTGTTGTTTGACCTGCGTAAGCTGCTGATACGGTATTTTTTCGAGGCAGGACTGACAGGCTATAAAATCATTCTGCCGGAACTTTAACAAAGCCTCGTACAGAACGATTTGCGGCTGCTTTCTAATTGCGT
The DNA here is from genome assembly GCA_047629975.1 of Paracoccaceae bacterium. GTDB lineage: Bacteria > Pseudomonadota > Alphaproteobacteria > Rhodobacterales > Rhodobacteraceae > JBLHUT01. The sequence continues at coordinate 6,046 of JBLHUT010000210.1, read as the reverse complement.
CGCTGGGGTTTGCAGACAGCAGCAACGCCAGCGCCTCAAGATTATTGGAGCGTTCGTACAACCCACACAGGCTTTGAAAACACGCGGTGAAATCCGGCTGAAGGCTCAATCCGCGGCGAAAACATAAAACCGCCGCATCAAGGTTCCCCTTCTCCTGATGGACAAGTCCCATATCGTGATGCGCCTGCGCATAATCCGGTTGCAGTTCTGTGGCGCGGGCGAAATGGATCAGCGCCTGTTCCTTGAGGCCGGACTTTCGATAGGTATTTGCAAGGTTGCGATGCGCCTCGGGATAGTCGGGTTTCAGGGCCAGCGCTTTGGTATAGCTTTGGGTGGCAGCAGCAAGATCGCCCATGTCCTGCTGGCTGTTTGCCATGTTGTTATAGCTTTCGGCATGATCGGGTCGCAATGCGATGGCGGCCTCGAAGCTGCGGATTGCGGCCGCATGTGCCCCTTTCGCTTTCAGGGCAGTGCCAAGATTGAAATGCGCCTCGGGATTGTCTGGTTGCAGACTGGCGGCCTTTGAAAAGGCGGCAATTGCGCCGTCAGGGTTTGCTTGCTGTAAATGGGCGGCCCCGAGGATATTATAAAGCGCTTCTACGTCCGGATGGCCCACAATCAGGTATTGGGCGTGGCGCACCACGTCGGCAAATGCCCGCTTGCGGTATAGATTAACAAGCCGCGCCATAGCTGCCGCAGACGGCGTGCGCGGGGCCGCGCGTGCGGCTTTTTCAAGAGCAGCCCGTCCGGCAATCGCGCCCGCATTGCTGGGAAACCGCGTCAGGATGTCTTGATATATTTGTCTGGCTTTCTCGAACTCTCCGCGTTTGGCGCTTGCACGGGCAGAGAGGAGCAGTTTGCTCGTTGTCTTGGTCATCACCGCTTCTTCTTCTTCTCGCAACGTCTGTTGCGCTACCAGAATTCTTGCTAGTCATACTATGTAGTATTTGTTTTTCTAATTTCAATATACGGATACCGACCAAAGCAGGGTTGTCGGGGAATATCGTTGGTGTGTGACAAACGGGTGCGCAAGGGCAGGGGTGTTGCAGCTTGTCGGGTGTTGGTGCAGGATGCGCCGATACCGGAAAAGGGAACGTTCATGTCGCTAGAGGATGCGAAAAGTCAGGTTGATCTGGCATTTACGGGCAGGGCGCGCGGACTTGCCTTCGAGAATGCCTTTGGAGGCGCGCCATCGTTTTTGCGCAGGCGGTATACCAAGGACCTGACCGGTTTCGATCTGGCGTTCACGGGCGTGCCGTTTGATCAGGCCGTCACAAACCGGCCCGGCACACGGCTTGGCCCGCGCGCAATTCGCGAGGCAAGCGCCTTGCAGCCGTTCGATCCGCCGTACGGATGGGGCTTTGATCCGCTTGCGGAGTTTGCTGTCGCGGATTTTGGCGATCTTGCCTTTGATTATGCGCAGGTGTCTGCTTTTCCCGCGACCTTGCAGGCACACATCGCAGGGATGCTTGCACAAGGGTGCGGCGTCATCTCGCTGGGCGGCGATCACTACATCAGTTTTCCTATTCTGCGCGCTTTCGCAGAGAAATTCGGGCCCCTGTCGCTGATCCATTTCGACGCCCATTCCGACACATGGCCCGACGATGATATGACCCGCATCGACCACGGCACGATGTTCTACAAGGCCGTGAAAGAAGGGCTGATTGTGCCGCAGCGCTCGGTGCAGATCGGTATTCGTACCACCAACGAAGACACTTTGGGTTTGCACACCATTGATGCCCGCACCGTGCACGAGGCCGCACCCGGCGCCGTGGCGGCGCGCGTCAAGGAAATCGTGGGCGATCACAAGGCCTATGTGACCTTTGACATCGATTGCCTTGATCCGGCTTTTGCGCCGGGTACAGGCACGCCGGTCTGGGGTGGGTTGAGTTCGGCGCAGGCAGCCCATATCCTGCGCGACCTTGCAGGGATCAACATGGTCGGCGGTGATATCGTAGAGGTCTCTCCGCCCTATGACACCACGGGGGCTACGGCGATTGCAGGGGCTCACGTGGCAACGGAATTGATGTGTTTGTGGTGCTGGACGCGCCGAAAGGGAATGAAATGACGAACCAACCTATCGGTGGCAACGAGCTTGCGCGGTTTGCGGGCCCGGGAACCTTCATGCGTCTGCCCCAGACATCTTCGGCCGAGGGTCTTGATGTTGCTTTTCTGGGAGTGCCCATGGACATCGGCACAAGCTGGCGGTCGGGCACACGATTTGGCCCCAAGCAGATCCGCGCCGAAAGTGCGATGATCCGACCCTATAACATCCAGACCGGCGCGGCCCCTTTTGACAGTCTCAACTGTGCCGATATCGGCGATCTGGCGATCAACACGTTCAATTTGCAAGCTAGTTTCGGGATTATCGAACAAGGGATCGACACTGTCCTGAACGCTGGTGCCATTCCGATGACGATGGGCGGGGATCATTCGATCACTTTGCCGATCCTGCGTGCAATTGCGAAAAAACACGGACCGGTCGCACTTGTTCATGTGGATGCCCATGCGGATGTCAACGAGCACATGTTCGGCGAGCGTGAAACCCACGGCACGGTGTTCCGGCGGGCGTACGAAGAAGGTTTGTTGATACCGCACAAAGTCTGGCAAGTCGGCTTGCGCGGCACCGGCTACACTGCGCGCGATTTTGACGAGCCGCGCGAGTGGGGTTTCAATCTGGTGACGGCTCCCGAAATCTGGCATCAATCCCTGTCGGGGCTAGGTGCGCAGATCAACGAGACGCTGGAAGGGCACAAAACCTATGTGACCTATGACATCGACAGCCTTGATCCGGCGTTTGCACCCGGCACCGGCACGCCGGAGATCGGCGGGCTGACGACACCGCAAGCGATGGAGCTGATCCGCGCGCTCAAAGGGATTGATATTGTCGGGTGTGATCTGGTTGAAGTCTCGCCGCCCTACGATACGTCGGGAAATACCGCGCTGGTGGCGGCCAATCTGCTTTATGAACTGCTGTGCGTTCTGCCCGGCGTGACCTATCGCTGACAAACACAGCCTGATTTGAGGGTACTTATGCGTATTACCATGATGATATCTTTGGGGCTTCTTGCGGTGGTGGCCGCCGGCATGATCTATGTCCGGTTGGCACCGTCAGACCCCGCGCGGTGGCATGTCGCGGCGACGGACGGGGTGACCGGCCCGGGCGGGTTTGCACTGGGTGTGAAAGACGCGCCGGTGTTTACACAAAGCCCTCAGGCATTGCTGGCGCGTGTCGATGATATCGCGCTGCGCGAGCCGCGCACAACGCGGTTGGCCGGATCGGTAAAGGAAGGACGGATCACCTATATCTCGCGCTCGCGGGTGTTCGGTTTTCCTGACTACATCACCGTCGAGGCCATCGCCGAAGGAGAGGGCGCACGGCTTTTGGTGTTCAGCCGCTTGCGGTTCGGTAAATCCGACCTTGGCGTCAATTCAGCCCGCATGACCCGCTGGATAGCTGATTTGCAGGGTTGATGTCGCACATCCGTCGTTTTGTTCGCGCCACATGGGCGAGTTGAGCGACATCTCGCACCGCGCGGTAAACATCCGCCCGTCCACCTGCATGCAGATCGAGGCGCCCAATTCGATTCTGGTGCCTTGTCTATCGGTGCAAAAACAATCCTGGGCTTTTGCGATAAACCGCACGGGGCTTTGCAGGGCGGCGGGTTGTCCGATCAAGTCGGCAGTTGTGTCGGCTGCGGCGGCCTGCAAGACCGGCAGCACGAACAATGCGAAGGACACGAGCAATGTTTTCATCCTGTCTTTATACTACAAATTGATGACTTGACCAAGTCTGCGCAGGAGGGCAAACGAAGCTATGGTTCCCGAATATCGCCTCGACGAGATTATTGCCCGCTTCCAGTTTCTGGAGGCAAAGATGGCCGATGCGTCGGGGGCATCCGATATTGCGCAATTGGGGCGTGAATATTCGGATTTGCGCCCGGTTGTGACCCAGATCGAGGCTTACAAGACCTGTCTGCGCGATCTCGAAGACGCACAAGCCATGCTTGAAGATCCCGAAATGAAAGCCCTTGCCGAGGACGAGATACCGCTTTTGCGCGCACAAATCCGCGTGCTTGAAAGTGATCTGCAAATCGCATTGTTGCCAAAAGATGCCGCCGACGCGCGCCCTGCCATGATCGAGATACGCCCCGGCACCGGGGGCGACGAGGCGGCCCTGTTTGCTGCGGATTTGCTGCGCATGTACCAGCGGTACGCCGAGACACAAGGCTGGAGCTTTGATATCATCGAAGAAGCGCTGACCGAGTTGGGCGGCGTCAAAGAGGTCGTGGCCCACATCAAAGGCGTCGGCGTTTTTGCGCGGCTGAAATATGAAAGCGGGGTCCACCGCGTGCAACGTGTGCCCAGCACCGAAAGCGGCGGCCGGATCCATACCTCTGCCGCGACCGTCGCGGTTCTGCCCGAGGCCGAAGAGGTCGATATTGCGATTCCCGCCACCGACATCCGCATCGATACAATGCGCGCCAGCGGCGCCGGCGGCCAACACGTGAACACCACCGATTCCGCAGTGCGGATCACCCATTTGCCCACCGGATTGATGGTCACCAGCGCTGAAAAATCCCAACACCGCAACCGCGAGATCGCGATGGCGGTCTTACGCGCGCGGCTTTACGATATGGAGCGGCAAAAGGTCGATGACGCCCGCGCGGCAGATCGCAAAAGCCAGGTCGGCTCGGGGGATCGTTCAGAACGCATCCGGACCTATAATTTTCCGCAAGGGCGGATGACAGATCACCGGATCAACCTGACGCTCTATAAACTGGATCAGGTAATGCAGGGCGATCTGACCGAAGTCATCGATGCGCTTTCGGCGGATGATCAGGCCCGCAAGCTGGCCGAATATAGCCGTTGACACAAACTCCTCACACAAAGTCCGCATGACGCGGCTGTTTCAAATTGGTCTAACAGGCCAACAGGCTGTCACAACGGCCGTGCGACACCTGAATGAAGCGGGTGTGGCCGACGCGCCGCGTGATGCTCGCAAGCTACTTGCCCATGCGCTTGGGGTGTCGGCGGCGGCATTGGGTGTTCATATTTTTGACCCCCTGACCCAACAGGCCCTTGATGCATTCGAGGAGGCAATTGCAAGACGCCTGCGCCGGCAGCCTGTGTCACAGATCATCGGCACGCGGCACTTTGCAACCAGGATATTTCAGGTCACACCCGATGTGCTTGATCCACGTCCGGAAACGGAGATCCTCATCGAGGTTGCCAAAACAGAACCCTACACGCGGGTTCTGGACCTTGGCCTTGGGTCTGGTGTGATCTTGTGCACGTTGCTGGCGGATCGGCGCGGGCAATGTACCGGGGTCGGGGTTGATGTGACCGAAGCGGCCTGTGCGGTTGCTTTTGCAAATGCGCAATCCACCGGCGTCATAGAGGCGATCGATATTTTTATTTCGGACTGGTTCGAACATGTCGAGGGGCAGTTCGATCTGATTGTGACCAATCCGCCTTACATCGCAGCCAGTGAAATGTCTGCGCTTGCTCCCGAAGTGCGTGAGTGGGAACCTCACGGCGCACTGAGCGACGGCGGCGACGGCTTGACGGCCTATCGTCGGATTAGTGCGCAGGTGCTGACCTATCTGGCACCGGGGGGGCGGTTCATTTGTGAAATAGGACCGACACAGGCCAAAGACGTCGTGCATCTGCTAGAGACTGCCGGACTGGTGGATATTCACATCCATCAGGATTTCGACGCACGAGACCGTGTCGTATCTGCGCGCCATCCGGTATTAAGGTCGAGCATAGCCTGAAAGAGTGCATCTTTTTGCAATTATATAGTGGCTATCGTCGGTTTACACTTGTCATGGCACCACTTGCATGTTTATTCGTTCTCGTGAGAAGCCGGAACATGTTCCGCCTCGCTTTATAGCCATCAAATGGTCGGACCCCTTTTTGCCTCAATATTTGGTACTTAAGAAGGAATTAGGTCCCCCTCACCGAAATAGGCCGGACAATTATTAATATGAGATCAAGCAAGTCACGTTCGCGGTCGAAATCGAGCCGCTCCCGGTCTGTTGGT
>JBLHUT010000209.1:0-6326 GCA_047629975.1 Paracoccaceae bacterium | reverse complement strand
AAAATCACCAGCAACACCAAGCGTGCCATTTGTCATGTTGAGTATTGAGGCGCCCGAGACAGTCAAAACACCCGCAGAGATCGCCACAGGGGCAGAGCCGGCGCTGCTCACAGCGGTGATCGTCGACGTTCCATCGGTGATCAACGTCCCTTGCACCACCAGGCTGTTGTTATCGGCAAGGTTCAGGTTACTCGCAGCTTCGTTGGTCAAATCCCGAACCGTCAGTTCAAAACCGGCTGGGTCGATGATGTTGAGCGTGCCAAAGAACATATCGATATCCGTCGTCGTCGCCGTAATATCGGCAATGACAGTCACATCGCTATTGCCGGCATTGACATCGAACGTCCCGGGGGCCAGCGCATTGATGTCGGTCGCCGCCGCCATACCAGCGCCCGAAGACATGACATACATCGCAAGCACAGTGGCAGCAGTGGTTGAGCGAAACGCCCCCCGACGCGTTGATGTCCGAAACGAACCGGCGTTGAATGCGTTGGTACCAAATGGAATGTTTGTCATTTCTGAATGTCCCCTGTGAGCTCGTGGGCGAGCAACTATATATATTTGGCTACAACCTTAGGTCGGAAGGCTTGTCGCCTCAACACGTTTCTTCACGATCCAAGACATGTATCGCCAACAAAACCAACGGCCCGCGCATTTGTTGCGATTGCGCAACAAAACACCCCGCGCGATGCCCGACCCGACAGGCACGAAGACCAGCGGATTAACGGATTTTTAACTTTTGACGCCCCATCCGCGCCGCTGCTCGTGCCGCACGCCCAAAGCACCGCGCAAGGGAGCGCGCACTTGCACAAATCCGATCTGCATGTAAGTGTGTCTGCAGAAGTTATTTTTCGACCAAACAGCCGGACTTTTTCACTCGGCGTTTTTATTTTGAAATCGACATAGCGAGATCTCCGCTCATGGTTAAGTTATCACAAGACAATCTCTCGGGGCGGCTTGTTACCGCTCTTGGACAGGACGAATTGTGCCTTGTCACATTTCGTGGATCCGACGGCGTCAACGAATTATTCGAATACCACATTGATGCTGTTTCTCATAATTCGGCGATCGAAATGGACAATTTGATCGGCACGCAAGTCTCGGTTGAAATAGAGACCCCGATAGAAGAAACCAAATGGTTTCATGGCACTTGCGTCGAGGCACGCTGGAACGGACAGGTCGACAAAGACTTCGTCTATTCCTACAGCCTTGTGCTGCGCCCGTGGTTCTGGCTGGCAACCAAACGGCGGGACCAGAGGATCTTTCACCAGAAAACCGTGACCGAAATTATCGAAACGGTTCTTGGACGGTACGGTGGCAAGATCGAGATTTCCGCCCCCCCCGGTGATGCGCTGGAATATACGGTGCAGTATCGCGAAACGGACTACGACTTTTGCTGCCGTCTGATGGAGCGGTTCGGCTACAACTACTTCTTCGACACCACCGGTTCGGATTGCGTTCTTCATATTACAGGCAATAACGACGACTTCGCTAAAATTGCGGGTAATAGCCGGAATTTTTACCCCACAGCCAACATCGGAACCCGCGACGAGGAAATTCTTACCGCTTGGGGCGTCAATCGCCGCTTGACGACCGGCAAGGTCACCATCACCGATTACAACTTCAAAAAGCCGGATGCCTCGATGCCGGGCGATCAGGCCGGCGAAAACCGTTACGACTTCTCCGACATCGAGACGTACCACTATCCCGGCCAGTCCCTGACCCAGGGGGCCAGCAAAAAGGTCGCCAGAATCCACCTTGACCAAGAACTGTCCGAAGACAACCACGTGATCGCCAAAGGCAATCTGATAAGCCTGAGCAGCGGAATGCGGGTCTTCGTGGACGGAGTTGAGGGATCTGACGGGGACCAGTGGCTTTGCCTGCGCGCCACACACCGTTTCGGCCCACAGGAATATGGCTCGTCGAGTGTAGGTTCCGACACTATCTATGACGGCACCTATACCTTTTTCAATGTCGAGGATGATTATGTCGGGCCACGCAAGACACCGCTTAGTCGTGTAAGCGGGCCACAAACGGCTGTTGTGACCACCGAAAAGTCCAACAAGGGCGACGAGATCGATTGCGACGAATGGGGGCGTATCCTTGTCAAGTTCCATTGGGACCGCGGGACGCAGGAAGAAAAAGACAAACAGCACTCCATGCGTTGCAGGGTTGCCCAGATGTGGGCCGGCAACAAATGGGGCGCGATGAACATCCCGAGGGTCGGCATGGAAGTGGTGGTTGACTTCATAGAAGGCGATCCCGACCAGCCACTTGTGGTCGGCTGCGTCTACAATGCCGAAAACATGCCCCCGTATGCTCTTCCGAAAAACAAGAATATCAGCGGGATAAAGTCCTACAGCACCAAAGGGGGTAGCGGCTATAACGAGCTGGCCTTTGACGACACAAAGGACAAGGAGTTGTTCCGCCAGCACGCCCAGAAAGACATGCTGACCAAGGTCTTGAACGATGAAACACGCGAAATCGACAACACCCGCACCAGCACCATCGGCAAAGACGAAAAACTGATCATCAAGAACAAGCGCGCAACAGAAATTTCCAAGGACGAGACGTTGGAGATTGGCGGAAAGCGCACGACCAAGATAAGCGGCAACGAAGCCCTGACAATAAAGGGTTCCACGACCATAAAAGACAACATGGGCGTGAAGATCGAGTCGAAGAAATCAATCGAGCTCAAGGTAGGTCCCAACACTGTCAAGATCGATGCGACCGGCATCAAAATAAATGGCATCAATGTCGACATAAAGGCCTCCGCAATGCTGACCTCCAGCGGCGGTGCCATGGCCACCCACAAGGCCGGAGGCATCATGACGATTCAAGGCGCCTTGGTCAAAATAAACTAGGGGTGGCAAAATGAACGATGCACCAATAGGCACCGGAGCCGGCGAGAAACGGCGCAACCTGCGCTTTGACAAGGCTTCGGATCTCTTTTTGAACATTCCGGAGATTTCGGAAGACGTCACCGCCACACCCGGCGATCAGGATACTGTGACGTTTATCAATACCTTGCTGGCCAGCCCCACCCCCGAAGAGGCCATCAGCTTTTGCGCTTATGTGCTGCCGCGGCGGTTTTCCGTTTGGTGGGCCCATGAATGCTTGCGTCAGGATGAAACCCTTCTGGACAGCGCCGACCTTCAGATGCTGGAGCTGGCCGCACAATGGGTGGCCAATCCGGATGAAGAAAACCGCTATGCCGCGCTTGATGCTGCTATGGAAAGCGCGGCAAAGACCCCCGGCGTCTGGGTTGCCTTTGGCGCAGGCTGGTCTGGCGGCTCGATGGTAGGACCCGATATGCCCCCCGTACCGCCGCCGCCGCACCTGACAGCGCGGGCCGTCAATGCCGGGGTGCTATCCCTACTGGCACGCGTAGACGTGAACCAACGCGAGCAACAGCTTGACCGCTTTGCAAGAATGGCCATCAAGCTGAGCGAAGACAGTTAACACAGGCCAAAGCCACGCCGCGGCCCTCGGGCGGTCACGAGCCACGGAAATTACATTGAATTTGCCCGTTATCGCAACGGTGTGATGCCGCTGGGCTTGCAACAACCCGAAACTACGCCATAACTGTGACTATGCGCACATGGGCCTGCCCCTGCCCGTCACCTGCTGTGTCGCGGCGCGCGGACACCTAGTTGCACAGTACCGGCGCGCCCCCACCCAAGAGCCGCCGACAAGACGGTAGATACAAAATGAGCCTGAGCCTTCGCATCGACAATCAGACCCATCTTGAAGATGGCGGTCCCGTTGAATTCAGCGCTGACAAGCGCGGCTTCGAAATCGGCCGCGATCCCAGCATGGATTGGACCCTGCCGGATCCGAACCGCTTTGTGTCCAGTTGCCATATCGAAATCAGGTATGAAAACGGCGATTATTATCTGTACGATGTCTCGACCAACGGCACTTTTGTAAATGGCGCCTCGATGCGGGTCAAAAGCCCCCATCACCTTCAGCAGGGCGACAAGCTGCAAATCGGACATTATCTGGTTATCGTTTCTCTGGGCGCCGGCGCACCAGCCGCCCCCGCACCGCCGCCGGCCTCGGCATTTTCGTCCGGATTTCCGGCCGCCTCCGGTTTTGATACGCCCGCAGCGCCCAGTGCACCGTCTGGTGGCGGGGGCGATATCTGGTCCATGGGCGGCAGCACCTCCGCCCCGGAGCCGGCAAGTTTCGACCCGCGTCCACGCCCGGCAGAACGGCTGTCGGATTTCGGAGACCAGCATATTCCGGTGGCCGATTTCGGGACCCCTGCCCCAAGCCCGCAAAGCCCCCCACAAGCAGCCGGCTCTCCCTTCGGGACCCCCGCACCCGAACAGCCCGCCGACTCGCCCTTTGCAGCGCCCCCAGCACAGGCGCCGGCCCAGACGCCCGCACAACCCTCGGCGTTTGGTGCCCCCCCCGCAACAAGCCCCTTTGACACCCCTCCCGCCAGCCCGTTCGGCGACCAGGGACAAGGCGCAAGCCCGTTCGGATCAGCGCCCGCAGCCCCCGCGAGCCCCTTCGGAAGCCCACCTGCCCAACCACCGCAGGCTCCGCCGGTCAGCCACAGACCTGCCGTCGCCGAAGGGTCGCCTTTCGGCGCTCCCGAGCACACCACGCCTCCTGAAATCCATCGGCCAGCCGCCCCGCCTGCACAGGCCCCGCGCCCCGAACAAGCCCCCCCCTCGGAGGGCTTTGGCGCGCCCGCGGCGCGATCCGCACCCCGACAGCCCGTTGCCCCGCCGCCCGCACAACCTGCCGACGACAGCGCGTTGCTTCGTGCTCTGTGCGAGGGCGCTGGCATGCAGCCGAACGCCCTGAACGGGGTGGACCCCGCTGCTTTGGGCTATGAAATCGGGCAATCCCTGCGCATTATGGCCGCAGAGCTTGCCGGTTTGTTGCGCGCGCGCGCCGCGGCCAAGAAAATGGTCAAAAGCGGCAGCCGGACCATGCTCGAATACGATGCCAACAATCCGATGAAATTCATCCCGACCGCCGGAGAAGCGCTTGAGGTGATGTTCGGCCCCGGACGGCCCGGATATCAGCGCGGTGCGCACGCTGTTCAAGCGTCTTTCGATGACGTTAAAAAACACCAGTTCGCCCTGACCGCAGCGATGCAGCCCGCGTTGGCGCGTCTTATCGAGGATCTGAGTCCGGAATCTGTGGAATCCAAGGTCGAAAGCAGCCGGTTCAGCTCTAAGGCCGCGAAAGCGTGGGAAATTTATGTTGATCGCTGGGATTCAAAGACCCATCCCTATGAAAACGGAATGCTCGATGTGTTTCTGGCGTATTTTTCAGACGCCTACGATGACGCCTCGAAAGGCGAATAAACGCCTAGCACGGACACGCAAGCAGGGTCAGAACCTTGACATCGAGGGGCGCAATCCGTACCTTTGATGCAGTTATGAAACAACGGGTGATTATTATTATGCGCCGCCTCCTTATGATATCGGTATTGGCTTTGTCTCCGGCATTTTCGGCCACAGCACAGCAGGCTACCTTTTCGGCTGACGATGTTGTCGGTTTCCTTGTCGATTCTGTCGACCTTGGCCTGAACCGCGGCATTTGTATCGGAACAGCCGCCGAATGTGCACCAGCCAAGCCCAAGGGCATGGATATGCTCATCAATTTCGAACTCGATTCTGCTGACCTGACAGAGCAAGCAAAAGAAAACCTTGCGGTTTTCGCCTCTGCGCTGAAAGACGACCGCCTGAAGCGTGCAAGCTTTGTGGTTGAAGGGCATACCGATGCCCGCGGCGGAGACGGATATAACGACACGCTGTCGAACGACCGCGCCGCGTCTGTGCAGCAGTTCCTGATTGATCAGGGCGTTTCCTCCGAACGGCTCACGTCGCTTGGCATGGGCGAAAGCGCACCGCGCACCGGCGACCCTCTTGATCCTGAAAATCGTCGTGTCGAACTTCGGATAGACCTGAACTAAAGTCCGGTTCGTCTTGACGTAGGCTGTTTTTTGCCGTCCCTTCACGGGGCGGCATTTTTTTTGTTTCCGGGGCATTCATGCGATTTGACAAACTTTTAGAACCAGTTTCTGCTGACCTTCCATGTGGGGCCGATCTCGAAGTCGAGGGCGACGATGCCTATATCGATTATTATTACGAAGCCCTGGCGCGTATACCCGAGCGGTTTTTGTCGGGGGGGCAGCCCTTTGACCGCAAAGAGATCAATCTAAAATCCGAAGTCGCAGCCATTGCCGGCTTACTGGACAAAACCCGTGATCTCCGGTTGCTTGTTATCGAAGCAAAGTTTCAGGCATTGGGCGGCACTATCAAGGGCTTTTCCGAATGCGTGCAAGCCTGTGCGATGCTGAT
>JBLHUT010000208.1:0-6334 GCA_047629975.1 Paracoccaceae bacterium | reverse complement strand
TATGGACAGTAAGAAAGATTGTGCCATGACCAATTCGACGTCCGACCTGACCGCTTTGATCGGCTCCAGAATATGCCACGACCTGATCAGTCCAATAGGCGCGATCGGCAACGGAGTCGAGCTTTTGGGGATGACAGGCGCGCCGGAAAGTCCGGAAATGGAGTTGATCCGCCAAAGTGTCGAAAATGCCAGCGCCCGCATCCGGTATTTCAGGATTGCGTTCGGCTCCGCATCGGACATTCAGAAAATTGGCCGGACCGAGATAAACGATACAATCAAGGATTTTTTTGCAGGGTCCCGGCTTCAGGTACACTGGGTGCCACAAGTCGATTGCGCCCGCCCCGACGTGAAGATGATGTTTTTGTTGTTGCTGTGTGCAGAGACCGCGATGCCTTACGGGGGCAGCGTGCGGGTGACCTTGACCGATTCCAATTGGCATCTTTTGGGCGAGTCGACCAAGTTCCGGCGGGAGCCAGACCTTTGGGAGCGCGTAGAAACAGGCGAGAGCGACGGGGTAAGTGCCGCACAGGTCCATTTTGTGCTGGCCTACCGGATTGCCACGGAAATCGGTCGCAAGATACGTCTTTCGGCAGAGGAAGGGCGTCTGGGGCTAAGCGCCTGATCCACACAGCCCTTCGGGGTCAAATCACCATGTCGTCGCGGTGAATCAAGGCCGCACGCCCTGCATATCCAAGGAGTGCCTCGATCTCGTCAGAGCGGTGACCCGCGATTGCGCGCGCCTCGGTTGCCGTATAGCGAGACAGCCCAAGGCCCAGCGGGTGCCCTTGTGCCGACAGTATCTCGACCGGATCGCCCCGGCCAAAACTGCCCGAAACCTTTGTCACCCCCGCCGGCAACAAAGACTTCCCCCGCGAAAGCGCCATTGCCGCCCCCGCATCAAGTGTCAGGCTGCCACGGGGCTTCATGGCCGCGATCCAGCGTTTGCGCGCCACCTGCGGGTCGTCTTGTGGCATGAACCACGTACACGGCGCCCCGTCGCGCAACGCGGCCAAAGGATTGTTGCGGCTGCCTTCGGTGATCACCATTGCACACCCCGCCGCCATCGCGGTTTTAGCCGCCATGACCTTGGTGCGCATCCCGCCTTTTGACAGGCTGGACGCCGCCTCGCCTGCCATTTCCTCGATCTGGGGTGTGATCCGGTCAACACGCGCAAACCGGGTCGCTGTCGGGTCAATCTGCGGGTTGGCCGAATACAGCCCGTCCACATCCGACAACAGCACAAGGTGATCCGCCCCGATGGTGACCGCCACTTGCGCCGCCAAACGGTCGTTATCGCCGTAACGGATTTCGTCTGTCGCGATCGTGTCGTTCTCGTTCACAATCGGCACGCAGCCAAGCGCCAGCAACTGCTCCAGCGTCGCACGTGTGTTGAGATACCGCCGCCGGTCCTCGCTGTCCTCGAGCGTCAACAACACCTGTGCCGCCACGATGCCGTGGGGGGCCAAGGCCTGTTGATACGCTTGGGCGAGCCGGATTTGACCAACCGCCGCGGCCGCCTGTGATTGCTCAAGTGCGAGCGGACCGGCCGCCAGCCCCAGCATCCCCCGACCCAGCGCGATAGAGCCCGACGAGACCAGTACAACATCCGAGCCGCCTGCCTTGGCGGCAGCCACATCGGCCACGAGACTGGTCAGCCACTCCTCGCGCAGCGCCCCGTCGGACCTGTCCACCAACAGGGCGGAGCCGATTTTTACAACCAGTCTGCGCGCCGAACTTATGGTTGCCACGTCTCAGGCTCCTGCCCTTGCGCAGCCTCCGCGGCCTTGGTCGTGTCGATCACCCGCCGCAGCGCGCGCAGCACCTCTGGCACACCGGAGCGACTGACCCCCGACAAGGCCCAGACCGGCCCGCCGCACGCCTCTTTCAACTCGGCCATCTTTTCGCGCACCTCATCATCGTCCAGCGCGTCGATCTTGTTCAACGCGGTCACGCGGGGCTTGAAGAACAGATCGCCGCCATAGGCCTCCAGCTCGTTGAGGATCGTGGTACAATCCTCGCCCACGGTGTCGGACGTGCCGTCCACCAGATGCAACAGAACAGAGCACCGCTCCACATGGCCCAGAAACCTGTCCCCGATGCCCTTGCCCTCGTGGGCGCCCTCGATCAACCCGGGAATATCCGCCATCACGAATTCGGTGCCATCAATCCCGACCACGCCCAGATTGGGATGCAGCGTCGTAAACGGGTAATCCGCAATTTTGGGGCGCGCATTGGACGTGGCCGCCAGAAACGTCGACTTGCCCGCATTCGGTAGCCCCAAAAGACCCGCATCGGCAATCAGTTTGAGCCGCAACCACAATGTCCGCTCTACGCCGGGAAGACCGGGATTGGCGCGCCGCGGGGCCTGATTGGTGGAGGATTTGAAATGGAGGTTGCCAAAACCGCCGTTGCCGCCCTTTGCCAGAACGACCCGCTGACCGATTTCGGTCATGTCGGCGATCACGGTGTCTTCGTCCTCGTCAAGGATCTCGGTTCCGACGGGCACGCGCAGGATAATGTCGTCGCCGTCCTTGCCGGTACGTTGCTGCCCCATTCCGGGCACACCGTTTTTGGCAAAGAAATGCTGTTGGTATCTGAAATCGATCAGCGTGTTCAGACCATCGGTGACTTCGGCAATGACATCACCACCGCGCCCGCCGTCGCCCCCGTCAGGACCACCGTATTCGATGTATTTCTCACGGCGAAACGACACCGAACCGCCACCACCGCCACCGGAGCGCACATAAACTTTGGTCAGATCGAGAAATTTCATTGGGAACGGGCCTTTGCCACAAGAGTTATACAGCCGTTAAAGGATCGCGGGCACAGGCTCAACCCGTCGCGCGCCGATCACGGCTTTAGCCGAAGGTTTTGAGATAGGTCCAGGTCGGGATCGTCAGGTTTCTGGCCAGACTGAAGCTTTCGGCGTCGCCCACAAACTCGAAGCCCGCGTTTGTCAGAACCCGCGCAGAGCCGGGATTGTCCTGAAAGACCTCTGCGAAAATCGTCTGCGACTTTTGCGGGTTCGCTTCGAGCAACAGATTGAGCCCCTCGGAGGCCAGCCCCGAATTCCACAATGCCGGTGCAACCCAGTACCCGATCTCTGATTGGCGCGCGCGCCCGCTGTTCATGGGGGCCAGCCCGATCACCCCGACAAGCGACCCCAAGCCACTTGCCGTGCCATCCATGGCCCAGACATCGCCAATCGTGCGCCCGACATCAATGCTGCGCGCAACAAAGGCTTGCGCGTCTTGCATCCCGAACGGATACGGGATGGTGCGTGTAAAGCGCGATACGTTCAAATCGCCGGCGAACTCTACGATCGGACCTGCATCCAGATGCGTGAGCGGGCGCAGCGTCACACGCGCGCCTCTTAAAACGGCCTGACCGTCGAACGATTGCATCTGCATTACAAACCTCCCTTAAAGAGCGCATAGAGCACGCTGACAACTGTCAGTGCCGCAAGAACACGCATCAGCAGCCTTTCCTTGCCGGAGCCCGCGATCGTGCGCGCAATCCGGTCGCCGGCCCATGTCCACACAGGATGCAACACCAATTGGGCACCAAGAAGGCATATTGCAATCGTTGCAGTTGCCTCAAATGCGGGTGTCCCCGCGGCTGTGAACTGCGTGAACCCCGCCGTGATCATTGCCCATGCCTTTGGATTGAGCGGATGAACAACCAGTCCCGCGGCAAACCCCGGCACATCTGCGGGCCCGTGCGATGTATCGAGCGACATGTTCGCAACCCGCCACGCGAGCCAAAAGATATAGCCTGCCGAAAGCCATTTCAGGGTCTCGAAAACCCAAGGGTACTGGCCTGCCAGTGACATCAAACCGAACCCGATCGGCCAGATGATCAACTGCTTGCCCACCACAACACCCCCAACGAACGGCAACGCCGCGCGCAGGCCATAGCGCGCCCCGGTGGCCAGTAACGCCATATTCGCGGGGCCGGGCGTGCCAACCTGCGATACCGCAAAAGCCAGAAACCCGATAACAGCAACACCCATCGTCAGTGCCTTTCAAAGCAAAAAAAAGGGACCAGCAACGCCGGTCCCCTTTTGCTATCTTACGGTACCCTTGGGGTAGCGGCTTACTCTGCTGCCTCGGCCACGGGAAGAACCGATATGAACGTACGGCCCTTGAGACCTGTGTGGAACTTTACCGCTCCTTCGGTCACCGCAAAGATCGTGTGATCCTTGCCAAGCCCGACGCCCTCGCCCGGCCACCACTTGGTGCCGCGCTGACGCACGATAATGTTACCAGAGATGACAGCTTCGCCGCCATATTTCTTTACGCCAAGCCGCCGACCCGCAGAGTCGCGACCGTTACGGGATGAACCGCCTGCTTTTTTATGTGCCATTGTGCGTTTCTCCTATTTGCCGTTTGCCAGTTCTTTGGCCTGCTCGATCCAGCCCTCGCGGTCGATACGGCCTTTGAACGACAGTTGCTCGTCCATAGCAGCCACATCGGCTTCGGTCCAGCCAGCGATCTGAGCAAAGCTGGTCACGCCTGCGGCATGAAGCTTCTTCTCGAGTGCAGGACCAACGCCCGAAAGCACTTTAAGATCGTCGGCGCCATCCGCGACAGGAGCCGCCTTGGCAAGTGCCGGTGCAGCAACCACAGGCGCCTGTGCAAACAATGCACGACCCGCTGCAGTACCCGTTCCGATCGCAACCGTGATGCCAGTGTCGGCCGCGCCGGTTTCAAGAATGTCGGTGATGCGCACCAGTGTCAGCTTCTGGCGGTGGCCCTTTGTCCGCTTGGAGCCGTGCTTACGACGCCGCTTGACGAAGTGGATCAACTTCTCGCCTTTGATCTGGTCGATCACGGTCGCCTGTACGGCGGCCCCTTCCACCATGGGCGCGCCCACAGTCGAATTCACCATCAGAATATCGTTGAATTGCACCGTATCGCCGGCATGTGCCGCCAGCCGTTCGACACGCAGTACATCGCCAGTGGCGACCTTGTACTGCTTGCCACCGGTCTTGAGGACCGCAAACATAGCATCTTCCTTTTTACTTCCGCGTCGTGTGGCCCCGGATATTTCCGGCGTTGAGGGTCTCACAAGGAAACCCGCCTCGGACAGCGCGCCCTTTCGGGCGACAGTTGATTCAGCACCCCGCGCCAGAACGCACCCGAGGTCAGAGCGTGCCGTATCCGCAGATTCAGCGATTGAGTCAAGGGCGAACTCGCGCGCTTTGACGCATTCCCCCTAAAACAGGCCGCACAAACGGCTCAGATATCCTCTCCCCCCATAAATTGGGCCGCAGCACGCCCCAAATCACCCGACAGGGTCACAAAAAGCGCATCGAACGCAGCAAACAGCCCCCCGTTGAGCGCCCTGCCCTGTGTGCTATTCGACAAGGCGATGTAGGCCTCGAGATCGACAGCGGACAGGGGTTGGAAGGCCAGCGTAAGATAGGAATAGACCCATTGCGTCGTCTCGGTCCGGATCGCCTCTTCTTGCGACCAAACCTCGCGCAGCATCTGGTCCTCGGTCATTGAGGCATCGAAAGCCCCCCCCGACGACAGCCCCAGATAGAACGCGAAATTTGCATTCAACGCCCCCATAACGTTGATTTCGATAAGGTCGTTGGCCTCGATGAACCGGCCAAGGATGGCTTGGGAAGGGTCATTGGTATCGCGCGCATGCTCCCAGGTCTGCCGGCTGAGGTCGACAACAGCCTCGTCGAGCAAGGCACGCCGCGCCGACAGTTCCAGTGCGACAATGCGCTTGCCCTGATCCGTCCCGTAGAACGCCTCGAGACGAGGAATATCGACGCCCTGCATTGCCAGGTCGAATTGCTGAACGACGATGTCCTGCATGCGCGCGGGGTCATAGATACGCTCGACCATGTCCAGCCAACGCGTGCGGCCGGCATCCGGAAACATCTCTTGCGCCAGTTCATCAGCGTGCTCCAGCCCTTCATCGCGCATTATCTCAATCAGCTCTGGCAGCATCAACGCAGTCACCAAAGGCGTGGTCGCCAAAGACACCTGCGGTGCCACCCGGGATCCAGCTTGCTGGGCCAAAAGCGGCGCCGCCAAAAGCAACATAACTACGCCCGTCACACAGAAATCCCTGAAAGTCCTCAATTCCATAACACCCTCCCTGCGGGTTTGCCCCTGCCCCGTATACTACAGCTTGGCAACCATGACACACCCCCGAAACAAAAGAGCAAAGGGAAAGTTGCACGAAATCGTGGAAATCACTCTTGCAGACACGCTCAGAGTGGCTTACTCGACAACGAATGGAGAGGTGCCGGAGTGGTCGAACGGGGCGGTCTCGAAAACCGTTGTGGGTGCAAGCCTACCCAGGGTTCGAATCC
>JBLHUT010000207.1:0-6334 GCA_047629975.1 Paracoccaceae bacterium | reverse complement strand
CAGCGCAATCTGGCGCTGACGGAGGCGGCCAAAGCCCTGCGCGCCCGCGCCTCCGAGATCCTGAAGGCCAACGCCCTTGATCTTGAGAGTGTGCGCGACGCCGGAAAGGATGCGGCGTTCATCGACCGGCTGACCCTGACCACGGACCGGGTTGCCGCCATGGCGGACGCTGTTGATGCGATCGCAGGGCAGGATGACCCGCTTGGCCGCACTCTTGCGACGTTCAACCGGCCCAACGGGCTCAAGATCGACCGCGTCAGCGTGCCGATCGGCGTTATTGCGATGATCTATGAATCCCGCCCCAATGTGGGGTCCGATGCCGGTGCGCTTTGCATCAAATCCGGCAATGCCGTTATTTTGCGCGGTGGCTCCGAAAGCTTGCAGTCTTCGCGGGTGATTGTCGGGTGTCTGGCGCAGGGGCTGACGGCTGCTGGTCTGTCCGGTGATGCGGTGCAACTGGTGGATACCCGTGACCGCGAGGCCGTGAAGCTTTTGCTGCACAGCATTGATACGGTTGATCTTGTTATTCCGCGTGGCGGGCGCGGGCTGGTATCGCTGGTGCAACAGGAGGCGCGCGTGCCGACGTTGCTGCATCTGGATGGAAACAATCACACTTACGTCCATGACAGCGCCGATATCGAAAAAGCGGTGAGCGTCGTTCAGAATGCCAAAATGCGCAGGACGGGGATTTGCGGCGCAACCGAATGTGTCGTGATCGACCGCAAGATCGCGCCGCTGGTGCTGCCGCGTCTGGCAAAAGCGATCGGTGATTGCGAACTGCGCGGTGACGCAGAGGCCCGGAATATCCTGCCGGAGATGACCGAGGCGACGGATGCCGATTGGGACACGGAATACCTCAGCAACATCCTGTCGGTGAAGATTGTCGATGACTTGCAGGGTGCCATCGCCTTTGTGCAGGCCCATTCCTCGGGTCACACCGACGCCATTATCACAGAGGATCAGGCCGCGGCAAAAGCTTTTATGACGGCTGTGGATTCCGCCGTGGTGATGCACAACGCCTCGACCCAGTTCTCGGACGGCGGGGAGTTCGGAATGGGCGCGGAAATCGGGATTGCCACGGGCAAGATGCACGCACGTGGTCCGGTCGGAGCAGAGCAGTTGACGAGTTTCAAATACCTCGTCTTTGGAGACGGGCAGCAGCGGCCCTAAATCGCTGCGGTTCGTGTTAACGTCAAACACGTTCCCGAAATACGGGTTGATCGAAGCTCAGGTGGTGCCGCCTTCGATCAACTCGACATTCAGGCGCAGGGTCTTTTGTTCGGAAAACTCGCCATCGACAATCTGTTTGCGGGCAAGCGCACCCGCAAGGCGCCCCATTTCGTAGCGCGGGGTCGAGATTGTAGTGAGGCGCGGCACGATTGACTGGCACATTTCCAGCCCGTTGTATCCCGCCAGTGCGATGTCCTCGGGGACGCGGATATCATGCCCCTGACAATAAAACAGCGCCCCCAGCGCAAGGTCGTCATTGGCAAAAAACACCGCGTCGATGGTCGGATCCCGGGCGAGCACCTGTTTGAGCCCCTTTGCGCCACCCTCAAGCGATGAGGCCTCATCGAGAATGACCGTTTCAAGAATCGGTAGCCCAAGCCGCCGGAGCTCTTTTTCAAAGGCGATCCTGCGCTTGAGCGAGCGTTTGGGTCGTTCGCCCCACGCCCCGACATATCCGATCCTTTTGTAGCCGCGTTCAAACAGGTGGCGCGCGATCAAGGTGCCGGCTTCTTCCATTGAGATGCCTACCGCCAGATCCACGGCATCGCCGTCGATATCCATAACCTCGATGATCGGCCCCGCAAAATGCGCGAGCATTTCTTTGGTATTGTCAGAATGCTCCAACCCGCTGAGGATGACCCCGGCCGGATTCCACGTGAGCATGTCGCGTAAAATGGCCTCTTCGTTGGCGTCCTCGTATTTTGTCATGCCAAGCACAAGGCGCAGCTGCGACCCCTGAAGGGCGTCGTCGATCCCGTCGACAATGTTGGGAAAGACGTGGTTGCTCATTGACGGGACGATCACGGCGATCAGTTCTGTGGCCCGCCCGCGCAAGGATCCGGCGATGCGGTTGCGCTGATATCCGATGGCTTGTGCGGCCTGTTCGACCTTTTGGCGCAGCTCTATAGAGATATTCGGCGCGCCCCGCATGACGCGGGATGCCGAAATGACGCTGACACCACTCAGGGCGGCCACGTCTTTGAGAGTTGGTTTGCGGTCTGCGCTGTCCAAGGTCTGCCTCCGATCACCTGCGCCACTATGGGCGAAAGAAAACGCGTTGACAACGATACCAATTTTATTGACAACGATACCAACATTAATTCTTTGGGAGGAAGAAAATGCAATCTCTGGTAAAAACAACGGCAGCAATCGTCGCTTTGACGCTGGGTACAGGTGTGGCTCTGGCGCAGGATTTCCCCGAGCGTCCGATCAACCTTGTCGCCCCTTTTAATGCTGGCGGCGGTACCGATCTGCTTTTGCGCGCCTTTGCGCCGCATCTTGCGACAGCCCTCGACGGGGATGCGTTTGTGTCTAACATGGCAGGTGGCTCCGGCACGGTTGCGGCTGCTGCTCTGGCCGGTCAGCGCCCTGATGGCTACCAGTTGGGATATTGGTCAGTGACCGTTTCCACAATCCAGCCACAGATCAAGGACGTCCCCTACGGCGTTGATAGCTGGACGCCGATCTGTTCTGTCGCGGCCTCGCCCACGGTTCTGTTTACACAGGCTGACAGCCCCTTCGAGACCATCGAGGATGTTGTTGCCGCGGTTAAAGAATCCCCCAACAAGTATCTCTATGGCTCTTCGGGCCCCGGGGCGATCACGCATTTGACGGCTGTTGCAGCGTTTTCCGGTCTTGGCATTATCGATGACATGAAGCACCTGCCGTTTCAGGGCTCTGGCCCCGCACTTCAGGCAATGGCGGCCGGAACGATCCAGTTTTTCGGCGATACCGAGCTTCTTATGACGCGCGGCGATTTCCGGCCACTGGTTGTGTTCAACAGCGAGCGTCTGGCCAGCATGCCCGATGTTCCTACTGCGGCTGAAGTCGGTATCGCGGCACCGTTGAACGAGCTGTACCTTTGGGGTGGTTTCTTTGCTCCGGCTGGTCTGGACGCAGGCGTGACAGAAACGCTGAGCACGGCTTGCGAGACGGCAATCAACTCTGACGGTTTCCAGAAATTCGCAACCGACACCAGCACGGTTCTCGCTTACCGCAATGCCGCTGATTTCGACGCGTTCTTCCGTGCGCAATATGAGGCAAATGCGTCTCTGATCGAAGCTGCCGGTCTGTAAGTCACCAATTGCCATCCCCATCCGCCGCATGCGTCGGATGGGGACAGCGCAAAGGATTTCCCATGTCAGGTCTGTTCACGGAACTGCGCGTTATATCCATTATGATCTTCGTTTTGACAGCAGGGTTGGTTGTGTCCACGTTCGGGTTGGAGTTTGCCGATCTGGGTGGCGCGTTCAGCCCGATGTTCTTTCCACGGATCATTTTGTTTATTCTACTGGCACTCACTGCTTTGAACGTGGTGCTTGATGTGATCGCACGAAGCGCGGGAAAGCCGATCGCGCTTTTGCCGGTTCTGATCATCAGTGCAGCCTTTATGGTTTATGTTCTGGTTCTCATGCCGCTTGGCTACTTCATCAGTTCGCTGGCTGTCGGAATGGTCATTCTTCTGGCGCTTGGGATGCGCAACCCGTTTCAGGTGACTGTCATCCCGCTTTTTGCCTCGGGCGCGCTTGTGGCGCTGTTCAATCACGGGCTGAAAATGCCTCTTCCGACGTCACCATTCTTTTGGTGGATTTGAGGGTTCTCGCATGATTCAATCCCTTCCAGAGGCGATTAGCCTGATCCTGACCTTCGAGGGCATGCTTGTCCTGACTTTGGGAACCATGCTCGGGATCATACTGGGCGCGCTACCGGGCATTGGCTCGACTGTGGCGGTGGCGATGATCCTGCCCTTTACCCTGACCATGTCGCAGGCTCCTGCAATCTTGCTGTTGCTGGCGGTTTATGCAGGCTCGGTTTACGGCGGGTCGATCTCGGCCATTTTGATCAATACGCCCGGCACGCCGCAATCTGCGGCCACCTGCCTGGACGGGTATCCGATGGCGCAACGCGGCGAGGCGGGCAAGGCGCTTGGCTGGGCCACGGTGTCTTCGGTGATCGGGGGGCTGGTGTCTGCGGTTGTGCTTATCTTTGCGGCGCCGCAACTGGCGGCATTCGCACTTAACTTTGGCCCGATCGAGACTTTTGCCCTGATCCTGCTGGGGTTGACCTGTATCGTTTCGGTGTCCGAAGGGTCGCTTATCAAAGGGTTGATCGCGGGATTTATCGGCATCTTTTTGTCCACTGTCGGGGGGGACCCGATCACGGGCGAGGCGCGGTTTACCTTTGGTCAATTCCAGTTGATTGCAGGGTTCAACCTGCTGGCGGTCGTCATCGGTGTCTTTGCGCTTTCAGAGGTTCTGACCCGTGCGGCTGCGGGCCGGATGGATCAGCAGCCGCTTGTGGATTTCAACGGCATTGTCCTGCCCAAGCTTTCCGAATGGAAGGGGCGGGTCAAAGGGCTGGTTAAATCTGTGCTGATCGGCAACGGTATCGGGGTTTTGCCGGGCACAGGAGCGGCCACGGCTGCGTTTATTTCCTATGCCGAGGCGCGCCGCTCCTCTCCGAACCGCGATAATTTTGGCAAGGGCGAGCCGGATGGTTTGATTGCATCTGAATCCGCGAATAACGCAGTCACGGGCGGGGCATTGGTGCCGACCATGGCGCTGGGCATTCCGGGAGACGCGATTACGGCTGTCATGCTGGCGACACTAACCTTGCACGGCGTCACACCCGGCGTGCGCCTGATGACGGATAATCCGGTTTTGATGGCGGCGATCTTTTCGGGCTTTTTCGTGATCAACCTGATGCTGTTGCCTTTGGGGATGTTGGTTTCACGGATGGCGGCGCCTATCTTGCGGATCAAGGAAGCGTACATGCTGGTGATGATTTGCCTGCTGTGTACTGTCGGCGTTTATTTTGTGCGGGGCAATCCGTTTGATTTGTTGGTGATGGCGATTGCGGGGATCCTGGGGTTTGTCCTGCGTCGGCAGGGATACCCGATGGCGCCGCTGGTGATTGGTATGGTGCTTGGGCCGACGCTTGAAATCAGCCTGCGGCAGGGATTGATTATCACTGACGGAAGCTTTGCGGCGTTCTTTGTGGGTCACCCGATTGCTGGTGGGTTGGTTGCTGCGGCTTGCGGTATGCTTGCCCTGTCTTTGTTCCGGGCTTTCAAAGACAGTAAGGCTTAAGTCGTATGACAATAGGTTTTGCGCCCCCGCCGTACCGGTTGAAAACAGCCGGTCTGACGGTCAATATCCGGATCGAGGGCACGGGACCGCCACTTTTGTTTCTAGGCGGCTCGAACTTTGATTTGTCCCTCAAGGCCCCTGTTTTCGACTCCGCTTTACCGCGCCATTTTACCGTGGCGGCCGCTGATCCGCGCGGGCTTGGTGGCACGGATGCACCACAGGGCGACTGGACGATGCAGGATTACGCCCAAGATGCGCTCGACGTTCTTGATGCGCTGGGCTGGGCGCGTGCCGATGTGTTGGGGGAAAGCTTTGGGGCGATGGTTGCGATGCATCTTGCCGCGCGCGCGCCGGAGCGGGTGAGACGCCTGGCGTTGGCTGCGGGATCGCCGGGTGGGGCAGGCGGGTCGTCCTATCCGGTCGAGCAGTTTCAACAGATTTCTGATCCGCGCGCCCGCGCCCGCAGTGCGCTTGAGATCCTGGACTGCCGGTTTGCAGACCTTGTTAGGGACGCGCCCGACGTGGCGCAGGCCCAAATTGGCGCTCGTGTCGCAGTAGAGGCGGCCTTTCGGGCGAGCCATGACAATGCTGTTGGCTATCCGCGCCTGCTCGGGGCGCGAGCGGGTCATGATGCGTGGGCCGCACTGCCGGGCATTCAGTGTCCGACGCTTGTTTTTGCAGGTCGTTTCGACCGGCAGGCCCCACCGGAGCGTTCCGGAAAAATCACAGGTGCCATGCCTGACGCAACACTTTATGTCATCGACGGGGGGCACAATCACTGTTTTGCGATGCCAGAACCCGTCCTGAAGATCGTTGAACACTGGACCTGACGCCTTGGCGGGGCGCCGCACCCGCCAAACAAACGGTTGCTCGGTCAGATAATCTCGTCTTCGTCAAATAACGGATCACCGGTCAACTGGCCGTTGATATCATCCATCGTGAATTCGGCCTTGGCCAATGACTTTACGAGGGCAAGATGAAAAACCGCATCCCCTTCGTTGACCACAGGCATGACG
>JBLHUT010000206.1:0-6338 GCA_047629975.1 Paracoccaceae bacterium | reverse complement strand
CAGCGCCATTCGCGCGCTGACACTTGATGCCGTCGCCGCCGCCAATTCCGGCCATTCCGGGATGCCCATGGGCATGGCCGACGTTGCGACTGTCTTGTTCGAAAAGCATCTGAAATTCGACGCAAGCGCACCTGAATGGGCCGACCGCGACCGGTTTATCCTGTCGGCCGGCCACGGCTCGATGCTGATTTATTCGCTGCTGCACCTCACCGGCTATGCCGACATGACCCTTGAACAGGTCAAGAACTTTCGCCAACTGAACGCGATCACCGCAGGACACCCCGAATTCGGGCATGTCAACGGGGTCGAGACCACAACAGGCCCGCTGGGACAGGGCGTTGCCAATGGCGTCGGCTTTGCGATGGCCGAGGAATCCCTGCGCGCACGCTGGGGCAAGAAGGTCGTCGATCACTTTACCTATGTCATTGCCGGTGACGGTTGCCTGATGGAGGGGATCAGCCACGAGGCCATCGCGCTGGCCGGCAAGCAAAAGCTGTCGCGCCTTATTGTGCTTTGGGATGACAACGGCATCACGATCGACGGCAAGGTGGAGCTTTCGGACATCACCGACCAGGCGGCACGTTTCCGTGCCTGTGGCTGGCATGTCCAGCAGTGTGACGGCCACGACCCCGCGGCAATCGACGCAGCCCTTGAAAAGGCAAAGGCGACGGGTCGCCCCTCGATGATCGCCTGCAAGACCCATATCGCTTTGGGATCATCGGCGCAGGATACTTCAAAAGGGCACGGCGCACTGACCGACGCCACATTGATTGCGGATACAAAAGCCGCTTACGGCTGGCCCTACGGCCCGTTTGAAATTCCTGCGGATGTCAAATCCGGTTGGGAAGAGATCGGCCGCCGCGGTGCCACCGCACGCGCCGAATGGGAGGCAAACCTTGCCAAGCTGAGCAGCAAGAAGCAGGCCGAGTTTGCCCGAACGATGGCCGGCAAGGCCCCCGCGCGCCTTTCAGCCGCCATTCGTGCACTGAAAAAAACACTCAGCGAAACCGCCCCGTCGGTCGCCACGCGCAAAGCCAGTGAAATGGCGCTTGGTGTGATCAACCCTGTGATGGGCGAAACCATCGGCGGCTCTGCCGACCTGACCGGGTCAAACAACACCAAGACGGCCGACCTTGGCACGTTCGAGCCGGGCAACCGCAAAGGCCGCTATGTCTATTACGGCATCCGCGAGCACGGCATGGCGGCGGCGATGAACGGCATGTCGCTGCATGGCGGCGTGCGCCCCTATGGCGGCACGTTCATGTGCTTTACCGACTACGCCCGCCCCGCGATGCGCCTGTCGGCCCTGATGAAGCGCCCTGTGGTTTATGTCATGACCCACGACAGCATCGGTCTGGGCGAAGACGGGCCGACGCACCAGCCGGTCGAGCATCTGGCCATGCTGCGCGCCACGCCCAACACGCTGGTTTTCCGTCCGGCGGATGCCGTTGAAACGGCAGAATGTTGGGAAATCGCGCTGCACCAGACCGAGACCCCCTCGGTGCTGGCGCTTTCGCGGCAAAATCTGCCGACCCTGCGCACTGAACACAAGACCAAGAACCTGACCGCTCAGGGCGGATACGTGTTGGCCGAAGCCGACGGAAAACGTCAGGCGATCCTGATGGCCACAGGCTCTGAGGTGGCGATTGCGATGGCTGCACGCGATTTGTTGCAGGCAGACGGGATCGGCACGCGCGTTGTCTCGATGCCGTGCTGGGAGATCTTCGAGGAAACCGATGATGCCTATCGCCGCCGCGTTTTACCCGCAGGACCGGTTCGCGTCGCAATCGAAGCAGGTATCCGCTTTGGCTGGGACCGTTGGTTGTTCGGAGAGCGCGGCAAGCGGGAGAAATCCGGCTTCATCGGAATGCACGACTTTGGTGCTTCGGCGCCCGCAGAGGAGCTTTACGAGCATTTCGGCATCACGGCGCAAGCCACGGCCGACAAGGTCAAATCACTGCTGTAGCCCGCACCGCAAAAACAGGGGCAGACCTCCCGCCGGGGACGGGGAGCAAGCACAGCTTGACGCCCGTCCCCGGCGGGCGTGGCAGGGCAGGCAAGCCTGCCCTGCCACGCGGCGCTTCGTGCTTCGGGTGGTGTGACTGTGCAAGCCTGAGCACGCCCCGAACTGACACCGTGAGTGTGAACCTTATCAGAGGAAAAGCATGTCGGCGTTCCTGGTCAGGGTTGCAAAAAGATTTTAGCTGTGGCCTTACCTTTCGCGATGAAGGCGAACCACGGCGTCAAGGTCGGCCTTGCGCGTTCGGTTCAGGACATAACGGGATAGGAGAACGTTTATGGCTGTTAAAGTTGCAATCAACGGATTTGGACGCATTGGGCGAAATGTCTTGCGGGCAATCGCCGAGTCCGGGCGAACAGATATCGAGGTCATTGCGATCAATGATCTTGGTCCCGTGGAAACCAACGCCCACCTGCTCCGGTACGATTCTGTGCATGGACGGTTCCCGGGACAGGTTGTGACCACCGAAAACACGATCGACATCGGCAAAGGCCCGATCCGTGTGACAGCGATGCGCGACCCCAGAGAACTGCCTTGGGGCGACGTGGATATCGTCCTTGAATGCACGGGAATTTTCACCGCGCGTGACAAGGCCGCCATCCATCTTGAAAACGGCGCTTCGCGAGTGCTCGTTTCGGCCCCTTCGGCCGGTGCGGACAAGACCATCGTCATGGGTGTCAACCACCTGAGCCTTTCGGCCGCGGATCTGGTCGTGTCCAATGCGTCTTGCACGACGAACTGCCTCAGCCCGGTTGTGCAGGTTCTCAATGACACGATCGGCATCAAGCAAGGCTTTATGACGACCATCCACAGCTATACCGGCGACCAGCCTTCACTGGATACGATGCATAGCGACCTGTACCGCGCACGTGCAGCAGCCCTGTCCATGATCCCGACATCGACGGGTGCGGCCAAGGCCGTCGGCCTTGTTCTGCCCGAGCTGAACGGCAAGCTGGACGGCGTCGCGATCCGCGTGCCAACACCAAACGTTTCTGTTGTCGACCTCACATTCGTTCCGATGCGTGCAACGTCGGTGGCCGAAATCAACGGCGCGATCCACTCCGCAGCCTCGGCCGGTCCGCTCAAGGGAATTTTGGGTGTGACTGACGACATGCTGGTGTCGACCGATTTCAACCACGACCCCCACAGCTCGATCTTTGCGACCGACCAAACCAAGGTCATGGACGGCGGTTTGTGCCGTGTTTTGTGCTGGTACGATAACGAATGGGGCTTCTCGAACCGCATGGCGGATACCGCCGTCGAGATGGGCAAGTACCTGTAACCCTGTAGAGGGCACAGTCCCCGACCGTGGAAATCAAAAAAGGCCACCGGTGCATATCGCCGGTGGCCTTTTTTTCGTAACGTGAACACAGGTTGACACGGTAGCACACGCGCCTGTGCAACATGCAGTCTCCCTACCGTTTTGGCGGAAACTTTGCGTTCAGGGCTGTGGCGACATCGGCTGTCACAAACTTGGAGATATCCCCGCCCAGCCGCGCGATTTCCTTGACCAGCTTGGAAGCGATCGCCTGATGCTGGGCTTCGGCCATCAAAAAAACCGTCTCGACGGAATCGTCCAGCTGCCTGTTCATACCGACCATCTGATATTCGTATTCGAAATCAGCCACCGCCCGCAGACCGCGAATGATAACCGATGCTCCCACATCATGGGCACAATCAATCAGCAGGTTCTCAAAGGGATGTGCGACGATCTCGCAACCTGTCTTGAGGCTCAATCCGGCGGTCTCGGCCTCGACCATCGCGACCCTGTCCTCAAGACTGAACAAAGGCCCCTTGTCGCGGTTTATAGCCACCCCGATCACAAGCCGGTCAACCAGGATGGCTGCACGGCGGATGATATCAAGATGTCCCATCGTGAGAGGATCGAACGTTCCGGGGTATAGACCAACGCGCATCACAGCATTCCCTTGTTTGTGCCAACACCACGACATGTGGCCCCCAAGCTCAAGAGGTATAAGACGATTTTGCCGCACCAGTGTCGCACACCGGCAACGCTTTATGCCCCTGACCGCGGATCAGGGGCAAGGGCCTTCGAAGACTTCCGCCTCAATGCCCCATGATCATATTCTCAAGTGCATCCTTTTCCATCGAAACCTCCGACAACCGCGCCTTGACCACATCCCCAAGCGAGATCAAACCGATCATTGCCTCGTTCTCGACGACCGGCATGTGACGAAAACGCCCCTCTGTCATCATTGCCAGAACACTGTCTGCGGTATCGCTGCGCACACAGGTTTTCAGCTTGGTTGTCATCATGGCCGCGACAGTGTCTTCCATACATTTCACCCCGCGCTTTCCCAGTTCGCGCACGATATCGCGCTCTGACAGGATACCAACAGGCTTTACACCGTCGGACGACACCACCAATGATCCGATCCGATGCTCGGAAAGCATCTTTGCCGCCTCGGAAATTGACGCCTCAGGCTTGATTGAAACCACGGATTTACCGGCCTTCGATCCAAGTATTTGCGTCACCAGCATGAAAATTCCCTCCTTGGTTTACTCTGCATCTCCATGCTGGGGTGTCAGGCGCGGGTCTGTCAAGTCATCCTCAAGCCTGTGGAGTTCGTGCCGCACACCGCGCCCCAGCAATCGCGCAAAGCGGTTGAGCCGTTCGTTGCCCCGCTCGTCGGCGTGACGGATCATATAAAACGCCCGTTTGAGTGCAATCTGGTCCGGTAGAACCAGCTCCAGTTCAGGCGCAAACGAGCGCGCAAAATCGTGAACAATTCCAATGCCTCCCCCGTTTCGCAGCATCTGAAGCTGGACCACAACCGAATTGGACGACAACCCCACCTGCCCCAGATCAAGCCCCCCGAGGTAGTCCAGTTCGGGGTCGAAAATCATATCTGCGATATATCCGGTGACCGGATGCGCGGCCAGATCCGCCCGCGTCACAATGGGCGGATGTGCCGCAAGATACCCTCGTGCGGCCATCAGGTGCAGTCGGTAATCGGCAATTTTGCGTACCGTCAGTCGACCGGTTTCAGGCGGGCTGACCGTGATAGCCATATCCGCCTCGCGCTTTGAAAGGTTGAACACACGCGGAAGCGCGACAACCTGAATTTCAAGATCAGGATTGGCACGGGCAATTTCCGCACAGACCTGCGGCAACAAAAAACTGGCAACCCCGTCGGGTGCGCCGATACGGATCTGCCCCGTCAACGCGTCGTCAGTGTCTTGCGCCTCACGGTGGAGCATCGCGATCGCGGCCTCGGCGCGCTCTGCCTCGGACAATATCCGCGCCCCTTGAGTGGTCAGAATATAACCCTGAGGCGATTTCAGAAACAGCGCCGTCTCAAGTGCGCCTTCAAGCCTTGCGATGCGGCGGCTGATTGTTGCCGGATCAAGCTGCAAATGCTTTGCTGCGCCTGACAGGCTTTCGGCGCGCGCCACCGCGAGGAAAACTTTAAGATCATCCCAATTCACCAACAGCACCCCGTACCGACAAAAACGCAAAACCTTTTTGAAATACTGCCTCTGTTCATGGTAAATTTGCAAGAGTATAGACGTCGCAACGAAACTGGAGGATCAGATGACAAATCTTACGCATTATGTGAACGGTGAACATATCGCTGGCGCGTCGGGCCGCATGGGCGACGTTTACAACCCCGCCACCGGTGAGGTCCAATATCAGGTGCCACTCGCCTCCAAGGCCGAAGTCGATGCCGCGGTTGCAATCGCTGCAGCCGCCCAACCGGCCTGGGCTGCTGTGAACCCGCAACGACGCGCCCGCGTCATGATGAAGTTCGTGGCCCTGTTGAACCGCGACATGGACAAGCTTGCCGAGGCCCTGAGCCGCGAGCACGGCAAGACCCTGCCAGACGCCGCCGGTGACGTACAGCGTGGCCTCGAGGTTGTCGAGTATTGCATCGGTGCACCCGAATTGCTCAAAGGCGACTATACCGACAGCGCAGGCCCGGGCATCGACATCTATTCCATGCGTCAGGCCCTTGGTGTCACTGCGGGCATCACGCCCTTCAACTTCCCCGCCATGATCCCGATGTGGATGTTCGCCCCCGCCATCGCGTGTGGCAACGCCTTTATCCTGAAACCGTCAGAGCGTGATCCATCCGTGCCGCTGATGCTGGCGGAGTTGCTGGAAGAGGCCGGGTTGCCCAAGGGCATCATTCAGGTCGTGAACGGGGACAAAGAAGCCGTTGACGCGCTGCTTGACAACGACATCGTGCAATCCATCGGTTTTGTCGGATCGACACCGATTGCCGAGTATATCTACAGCCGCGGTTGCGCGAACGGAAAGCGTGTTCAGTGTTTTGGCGGTGCCAAGAACCACATG
>JBLHUT010000205.1:0-6494 GCA_047629975.1 Paracoccaceae bacterium | reverse complement strand
ACGACCCGCAAGCAGGAACGCGTGGTCATCATCGGTGGTGGAAATGTCGGGCTTGCCGTGGCCAAGGCCCTTGAAGGTCGAGCGGTGCGGGTGCGGGCCAAGGTCATCGAGCGTAACCGGGCCTGTGCCGAGCGCGCCGCGGATGCGTTGGAGCGCACGATTGTTTTGAACGGCGACGGGCTGGATATGGATATCCTGAACGAGGCGGGGATTGCCCGGGCAGATGCGGTTTTATGCGTCACCGACGATGACAAGGTGAACCTGCTTGCGGCGGTGCGGGCCAAATCGGCGGGGTGCGGGATGACAATTTGTCTGGTGAATGATCCGACGCTTGTTCCCTTGCTCGGGCCGCTTGATATTGACGCTTATATCAACCCGCGCGCCACGACCGTCAGTTCGATCCTGCGCCATATCCGGCATGGCCGTGTGCGCGGTGTGTATTCGATTGGCGATGCCGAGGCCGAAATCATCGAGGCGCAGGTGCTTTCGACATCGCTGCTGGCCGGCAAGCTGATCCGCGACATCGACTTTCCCGAGGGCGTTCTGGTCGGGGCGTTGATGCGGGACAACAAGTTGCACCGCCCCGACAGCACGACGCGGATCACCGAAGGCGATGTCATTGTGATGTTTGCGATGTCCAAGGATATCCCCGAAGTGGAGCGCCTGTTGCAGGTCTCCATCGACTATTTCTAGGCGGCCTTCGGCATGATGCGCCATCTGTTGAACTTGCCGTTGATCCTGATCCTGATGGCGGTAGCCTCGGTTTTGATGTTTGTGCCGGTGATTTACGCAGTTTCCACGCGCGACTGGTTACCGGCGCGGGCGTTTACATATTCGGGCATTCTTTTCTCGTTGGGAACGTTGCTTTTGTGCGTGGCAACGTATGGCCGCGCGACACGCAGTTATGCCCGCAGCCATCTGACGACACTGGTTGCAAGTTATGCCGCGCTTCCGGTGATGCTGGCGGTGCCGTTTTACGAGGCGATCGGGAACACCACGTTCCTGAATGCCTATGTCGAAATGGTGTCGTCGTTCACCACCACCGGGGCGACCTTGTTCACCCCCGATCGGCTGTCCCCGACTTTGCATCTGTGGCGGGCGATGGTTGGATGGGTGGGGGGATATTTCGTCTGGGTCACGGCGATTGCAATTCTTGCACCGATGAATCTGGGTGGTTTCGAGGTCACGTCCAGTACAGGGTCCGGTTCGGGTGCGGGCATGCAGGACGCTCGCCAGCTTGGCGCCCGCGACGTGGGCGACCCCAGACAGCGGCTGGCGCGCTATGCCGGGCGGTTTGCGCCCGTTTATGCGGGACTTACGGTTGTGCTTTGGGGGGCGCTTGTCATTGCCGGCGAGGTTCCGTTCGTGGCGATCTGTCATGCGATGTCGACCCTTGCGACCAGCGGTATCAGCCCCGTCGGGGGAACCGTGAACGCGCAGGCGGGTCTTGCTGGCGAAGTGCTTATTTTTCTGTTTTTTGCTTTTGCCATCACGCGCCAGACATTTGCCGTTGATTTTACGCCCGATGGTGTGCGCCGGTTGCGGTCTGACCCCGAGGCGCGCATGGGGTTGGCGTGCGTGCTGATCATTCCCGCACTCTTGTTCTTGCGCCATTGGATCGGAGCTTATGAGGTTCAGGAAATATCCGATTTTCAAGCAGGTTTTCAGGCGCTTTGGGGCAGTATGTTTGCTGTCTTGTCGTTTTTGACGACGACCGGATTCGAAAGTGCCTATTGGCAAAGCTCGCGGGCGTGGTCGGGCCTTGAGACACCGGGTCTGATCCTGATGGGGCTGGCGTTGATCGGGGGCGGCGTGGCAACGACAGCGGGCGGCGTCAAGTTGATGCGCGTTCATGCCCTGTACACGCACGGGCGACGCGAGATGGAGAGATTGATCCACCCTCATTCGGTTGGCGGATCGGGGGTCGCGGCGCGGCGCATCCGCAGGCAGGGCGCGTTTGTAGCGTGGATATTTTTTATGCTTTTCGCCTTGTCGATCGCCGCGGTTTCCATGTTGCTGGCTCTTGCGGGGCTGGATCTGGATGCGTCGATCGTGCTGGCTGTTGCGGCGACCTCTACCACGGGGCCGATCGTTAATGTTGCCCTGACCGAACCGATCGCCCTGTCGCTTTTGCCTGATTTCGCAAAAGCGGTCTTTGCAGGGGCAATGGTTCTGGGCCGTTTGGAGACGCTTGCGTTTATTGCGCTGCTTAATCCGGAATTCTGGCGGGGTTAGTGCGAACAATTCCGGCATCTGCTGCTTGCATGGATACGGAACAGGTATTGGGGGTGGAAACTTGGTGATGCCCGTATCATACTAGACCTTGACAGGCGTCCGCGCCGGTCCAGTTGATGAGATGCTCGGTATCAAAAATAAAAAAAGACAGAAAAGGCAATCGAAATGGCTGCGGACAAGCAAAATCTACAGGATGCGTTCCTGAACCACGTGCGAAAGACCAAGGTTCCGGTGACGATTTTCCTGATCAACGGGGTAAAATTGCAGGGCGTTATCACCTGGTTCGACAATTTTTGTGTTCTGTTGCGGCGTGACGGCCAATCACAACTGGTGTACAAACATGCCATCTCGACGATTATGCCGTCGCAACCCATTAGCCTATATGAGGGCGAAGACTGACACTTCCTGAGGATAATGGCGCAACCCGCGCCGAACCGATGCGCGCCTATGTTCTCCACCCCGATATAAAGGGAGGGGATCACCGCCGTGTGCCTGATGGTGCGCTGGCCGAGGCGATTGCCCTTGCTGCGGCCTTGCCGGACATCAAAGTGGTGGGAGGGCAGGTTGTGACCTTGCGTGCCATGCAGCCCAGTACATTGCTGGGATCTGGTAAGGTCAAGGATATGAAGGCCATGTTCGAGGCCGAAGATATCGGGCTGGTGCTGGTTGACGGTGCCGTGACGCCGGTACAGCAGCGCAATCTCGAAAAAGAATGGAATGTGAAGCTCCTTGATCGCACGGGACTGATCCTTGAGATTTTTGCCGATCGCGCGCGGACCCGCGAAGGTGTTTTGCAGGTCGAGCTTGCGGCGCTGAGTTATCAACGCACCCGCCTTGTGCGGGCCTGGACACACCTTGAGCGGCAGCGTGGCGGACTCGGGTTTGTCGGCGGACCCGGCGAGACCCAGATCGAGGCAGACAGACGGGCCATCGACGAAGCGATCATCCGCATCAAAAAGCAACTGGCCAAGGTTGTCAAAACCCGTGCCCTTCACCGTGCCGCGCGCGCCAAGGTGCCGTTTCCTGTTGTGGCACTGGTCGGTTATACCAATGCTGGCAAATCGACGTTGTTCAACCGGATGACCGGCGCGGATGTTTTTGCCGAGGATCTGTTGTTTGCAACGCTTGACCCGACCATGCGCAGCGTCACGCTTGATACCGGACAAAAGATCATCCTGTCCGATACCGTTGGTTTTATCTCGGAGTTGCCGACGCAATTGGTGGCGGCGTTTCGGGCGACCCTCGAAGAAGTGCTCGGGGCGAACCTGATCGTGCATGTCCGCGACATCTCGCACCCTGAAAGCGAGCAGCAGGCGGGCGATGTTGCGGCCATTCTTGCGGATCTTGGTGTAACCCGTGAAACGCCGATGCTGACGCTGTGGAACAAGATCGATCAAGTCCCCGAGGCCGAGCGCGCAGCATTGATGATCCGTGCGCAACGGAGCGCGGATATCATCCCGATCTCTGCTTTGACAGGCGAAGGTGTGGACGCGCTGGTCAGCGGTATCACAGAAGCGCTTGACGGTGTGCGGCTAGAGGAAGACATCGAGCTGGGGTTTGACGAGGGGCGTAGACGGGCGTGGTTGTTTGGCCAGAATATTGTCGAACACGAGCATCAGTCGGAAACCGGCTGGACGTTTTCAGTGCGCTGGACGCAACGCCAGCGCGAAAGTTTCAACGCGCTCTAGGGAAGCCGTCTTGAGCCGCGATCGACTTTGGTCGCGGTGGCTGACAGGCGCCTCTCCCGCCCCTTGGCAGGGTTGGGCGTGGCGCGCTTCGCGCGCTGTCGGTTCCTTACCTGACAATTCCGGTTTCTTGTCCGCGGGCGGGCTTTTCAGGGGCGCGGCACCAACTCGGTCACACCGACAGAGGCGGCACGTGCCAAAGCCGGATCGAGGGTCATCGGCAGGTATTCGCCGCGCCGCCACAGCACGCCCAGATCATCGTAATGCCGGCTGAGCGGATGCCCTGATTGTCCTGTGGACATGATAAAGACCGAACTGTCAGGATCGGCAAAATCATAGACACCCCGATAGCCGGCACCGTGGACGTTGTCGAAGGGACGCGGCATCGCGCCTGATGTCAGCCCGCGTTGCAGGGTCTGGTCGCCCCCGCTGGTGGATTGGCGGATGTTGACCAGCCACTTGAGCACAGGAACATCGCCAAGCACGGGATGATCGTGGCGGGCGACATGTGCATCCCCCCAGCGCAGGGATTCAAGAGCCGTGCCGTACGTTTCACCGATCCAGACCAGTGCTTCGTCAAGCGCTATGCGGCTGAGGTCGGCGCAGGTTTCCGCCACTGTCGACTGACGGATATCGCACCAGGCCGCGGCCCCGTCGATGTTGCGAAATACCCGTTCGATAAAGATCGGATCGGGGTGCAGGAACTGATCCGAGAGCGGTCCGATGTCGTCGCGGATCAACTTCTGGTTCAGCAGGCGCAGCCAGGTCGCATAGATCAGCGGCTCTGGAAGATGTTCGCTCATTTCGCCGTTCCAGCTTGCCAGAAGATCCAGCGCGCTCTTGCGTTGGCCCTCGACGGTTCCGGTTGCGGCGGCCTCTCCGGTAAACCACAGATCGCGGGCAATCAGCGGCAGCAGGGCGCGGGCGGTCACCGAGACAGTGTCGAGCTGTGTGTCGATAAAGCTTTCGCGGGTATGAACTGTCCGGTCCTGCATCAGTTTTTGCCACCGCTGGATGCGCTGTGTGTCGCCCCAAACAAAGCTTAGGTGATCCGGGAAGGGTGCTGCGACCGTTTTGTTGTTCGTGTTCCCGAGCAAGCCCCCTTCGGGTGCCAGAAACCGCGGGTTGCGGGCGTAGGGCATTGCCCCTTTCCACCGGTTCACCTCCATCCAGCCCAAATTCGGAAGCCGGCCCTGATTGACGTTGTCGATGTCGCGCGACGGGATCGCGCCGATCACCTGCATTGCGATCTGTCCGGTATCGGCGAGGGTCATGTTGAGCGGGGGAGATTTGTATCCCTCAAGCGCGTCCAGCGCTTCGTCAACCGTGGTTGCGCGCATCAGTCCGAGCATGGCGGTAAAGGTGGTGTCGTCGGGATCAAGCGCTGTCCAGCGGATGGCGGCAACATGGCCGGGCGGCGTGATAGACGCCAACCCGTAGTGGCCGCCGGGCAGCACGGGGCCGTTTTCGGTGTTGCGCAACGTTATGGTCAGGGGGGCGGCGTCCTTGATCTCGATGATAGTGCGGCGGTTTTGAAACGGTTTCCAGCCTTGGGGGGTCCGGTATTGTTGGGCATTGGCGGGGTTGAGCTCCTCGATCATCACATCCTGATCGTCCACATAAGCCGAGGTCCCGCCCCAACCCAATGTTTGCGACCGTCCGGCAAGAACAATGGGTGCACCGGGAATTGTCGCCCCGATCACGCCGCCCGTGGCCAGTTGAAGCCGCGCCAGATACCAGATGCTTGGGGCAGAAAAGCCCAGATGCGGGTCGTTGGCCAGCAAGGTGCCCCCCGCCGCCGAGCGCGCAGGGGCCGCGGCAAAGCCGTTGGAGGCCCCGGCAAAGGCCCATGGCTGGACCACCGCGAGAAAATCGTCACGGGGCGTTTGGGCGATGAGCGCGGTCGCCGTCTGTGGCCACGACTTTGGAAACAAGGCCCCGTATTCGGGCAATTCAACCAGGCCTGCACCGGGCGCATCTGGCAACAGGTCGCGCAAACGCCCGGCCGGAAGCAACAGCGCGGCTTGCGCGCGCAAAACCTCCGCCTGCACGTGGCTGGAAAGTCGCAGGGCCATCAACTTGCCGACCCCGATGCTGTCGGCGGGCCGCCACGGGGCGATGTTGGGTGCGAACAGGAAAAATTCGGGCGCGCCGCGGCCAAGGGCGTCTTTGTTGACGGTAGCAATCCATGCGTTCACGCCTGCCGAATACGCCTGTAGCGCCGCAATCGCTCCGGGATCTTGCGCGGCGACGGCCTGTTGGGCCACACCGTAAAGGTCGAGGCGGCGCATCAATTCGTCGGTTTTGACGGTGCGGGTGCCGAACACCTCGGACAGGCGTCCCTGGGCCGCGCGGCGCAGGGTCGTCATCTGCCAAAGCCTGTCTTGCGCATGGGCAAACCCCAATCCGAAATAGATGTCGGGATCGTTGGTGCCGAAAATATGCGGAACGTTGGCGTTGTCGCGCACGATCTCGACAGGTCCGTTCAGACCCTCAAGTGCATAGCGTTTGTTGTAGTCGGGCAATGATTGCGCCGCGAGATAATACACCACGACACCTCCCAGAAAGACCACA
>JBLHUT010000204.1:0-6506 GCA_047629975.1 Paracoccaceae bacterium | reverse complement strand
AAGACCACCTTCCTTGGCGCCCACGCAACACCAGCTGAATACGCAAGTCGTGATGACGTCTATATCGACGATGTTTGCATCCCAACCCTCCGCGCCGCCCATGCTGAAGGTCTGGTCGATGCCGTGGACGGGTTCTGCGAAGCCATCGCCTTCCAACCCGCACAAATCGCACGGATCTTTGATGTGGCACGAAAATTGGGCCTACCCGTCAAACTCCACGCAGAGCAACTGTCCAACATCGGTGGTGCCAATCTGGCCGCCAGTTACGGCGCACTGTCAGCAGATCACATCGAATATCTCGACGAAGTCGGCGTCAAAGCCATGGCAGGTGCAGGCACCATTGCCGTCATTTTGCCCGGTGCCTTCTATACCCTGCGCGAAACCCAAGCGCCGCCGATTGATCTGCTGCGCAAGCATGGCGTTCCCATGGCATTAGCCACGGACATCAACCCAGGCTCGTCACCGCTC
Organism: Paracoccaceae bacterium; assembly: GCA_047629975.1. Taxonomy (GTDB): domain Bacteria; phylum Pseudomonadota; class Alphaproteobacteria; order Rhodobacterales; family Rhodobacteraceae; genus JBLHUT01. The sequence goes on along the minus strand of JBLHUT010000204.1, from coordinate 6,038 downwards.
AACTCGTTGTTGCTCGCGCTCAACATGGGCTGCACCCTGTTTCGCATGACGCCAGAAGAGGCCCTGCGTGGTGCTACCATCAACGCGGCACTTGCACTTGGGCTTGACGATACTGGCCTCATTAAAAAAGGTATGCGCGCCGACCTCGCCGTTTGGGACGTCAAACACCCAGCGGAACTCGCCTACCGCATCGGCTTCAATCCCCTACATTCTCGCATATTCGGAGGCACATCGTGACCACACTTACCCTCACACCCGGCGCAGTGACACTTGATGATTTGTCGAAAATCTATAGGTCAGAGGCAGCGGTCCGCCTTGATCCCGCCTGTCATCCCGCTATCGAGCGGGCGCACGCCTGTATCGCCAAGGCCGTGTCCGGAACCGATGCGGTTTACGGCGTGAACACGGGCTTCGGCAAGTTGGCGTCGGTCAAAATTGCTTCCAAAGACACCGCAACATTGCAGCGCAACCTGATCCTCTCGCATTGCTGCGGCGTCGGCCCCGCAATCCCACGCCGTCACGCACGGCTATTGATGGCGCTCAAACTATTGAGCCTCGGGCGCGGTGCATCTGGCGTTCGCCTTGAGATTGTAAATTTGATCGAGGCGATGCTCGACAAAGGAGTCACTCCGGTCATTCCCGCACAAGGCTCTGTCGGTGCCTCGGGCGATCTGGCACCCCTCGCCCACATGGCCGCTGCGATGATGGGTCACGGCGAGGCCGAGTTTGGCGGGCAGATCATGTCAGGCGCCAAGGCTCTGTCCGCCGCAGGATTAACCCCCGTCGCGCTTGGCCCAAAAGAAGGGCTGGCACTGATCAACGGCACGCAATTCTCCACTGCTTTCGCCCTTGCCGGACTGTTCGGCGCTTGGCGTGCGGCACATACGGCCCTGATCACATCTGCGCTTTCGACTGACGCGATCATGGGGTCCACCGCCCCCTTGCAGCCCGAAATCCACGCGCTTCGCGGGCACCGTGGCCAGATCGAGGCAGGCGAAACCATGCGTGCCCTGCTTGCTGGCTCCGAAATCCGCGACAGCCACATAGTCGATGATGCCCGCGTGCAAGACCCCTATTGCATCCGCTGCCAGCCACAGGTCACAGGCGCCGCGATGGATGTTTTGCGCATGGCCTCCCGCACGCTTGAGATTGAGGCCAACGCTGCAACTGATAACCCGTTGGTTCTGGTCGGTGCCGATTTAATCGTTTCAGGCGGCAACTTTCATGCCGAACCCGTAGGCTTTGCCGCGGATATGATTGCGCTGGCGATTGCCGAAATCGGGGCCATTGCTCAGCGCCGCGTCGCGCTCATCGTCGATCCAGTTCTCAGTTTCAATCTACCGCCGTTCCTCACGCCCAATCCGGGTCTAAACAGCGGCTATATGATCGCTGAAGTCACAACCGCCGCGTTAATGAGTGAGAACAAGCATCTGGCTAACCCATGTGTGACCGACAGTACACCGACCTCTGCCAACCAAGAAGACCACGTCAGCATGGCCGCGCATGGCGCACGTCGCTTGGGTCAGATGATCACAAACCTTGAGGTCATTCTTGGGGTTGAGCTGCTCTGCGCGGCACAGGGTATTGACTTCCGCGCTCCCCTGAAAACGAGCGGCGCCTTGCAGCGTGTCGTCACACGGGTCCGCGAAGACGTCGCAACTTTGGGCGAAGACCGTTACCTTGCGCCCGATCTGGAACGCGCCGCAATGATCATCTCTAACGGCGATATCGTAACCGCCGCAGGCATCCCAATGCCGGAGCTATCCACATGAAACCGGTAGAAATCCACCATGGCAACGGCCCGATCGTGCTCGGCTTGCCCCATACGGGCACCCACGTCCCCGATGCAGTTCTCGCAGGTCTGAACCCGCGCGGACGCGGCCTCGATGATACCGATTGGCATATTCACACGCTCTATGACGGCCTGCTATCCGGCATCACAACCGTGCGCGCGACCTTCCACCGCTACGTCATTGACGCCAACCGCGACCCGTCTGGCGCGTCACTTTATCCGGGGCAAAACACGACAGGACTGGTGCCGCTCACCAATTTTGACGGGTACGATATCTGGGACAATCCACCCGACGCTACCGAAATCAAAGCGCGGCAAGAGGCCTTTCACACGCCCTATCATATCGCACTCAAGGCTGAGCTTGAGCGGGTTCGCAACATCCATGGCGTTGCCATTTTGTATGACTGCCACTCTATCCGGTCCGATATCCCGTTCCTCTTTGACGGCACCCTGCCCGATTTCAACATTGGCACCAATTTGGGCACGACGTGTGATCCTCGGATCACCACGGCCTTGCAGGATATTTGCACAACCGCCGATGGTTACACCAACGTAACGAATGGCCGCTTCAAAGGCGGCTGGACCACACGCCACTATGGCCAACCCGCATCTGGCATCCATGCGATCCAGATGGAATTGGCCCAGTCCACCTACATCGCAACTGAAGCCGTCCCGTGGTCCTATGACATCACGAAGGCCACAAAACTGCGCATTCACCTGAGGGACATTCTGTCCACTCTGGCCGATCTGACCCCGTCCCTTGGAGGCAAACCATGACCGATCCCCGCAAGAATACCCGCGACATCTATCCCGCAACAGGCAGTGAGATCACCGCGAAAAGCTGGCTGACGGAGGCACCGATGCGCATGTTAATGAACAACCTGCACCCCGACGTGGCCGAAAATCCGCACGAGTTGGTGGTTTATGGCGGCATCGGGCGTGCGGCGCGGACGTGGAAAGATTTTGATCTTATCGTCGCCAGCCTCAAAGAGCTTGAAGAAGATCAGACGCTTCTGGTGCAATCGGGCAAACCCGTTGGCGTGTTTCAAACCCACAAAGACGCCCCGCGCGTACTGATCGCCAACTCCAACCTCGTGCCGCATTGGGCCACGTGGGACCACTTCAACGAACTCGATAAAAAGGGTCTGGCGATGTATGGTCAGATGACCGCGGGCTCTTGGATTTACATTGGCAGCCAAGGGATCGTGCAAGGCACCTACGAGACATTCGTCGAGGCAGGTCGCCAGCATTACGATGGCTCACTCAAAGGCAAATGGATTCTCACTGGTGGTCTTGGCGGCATGGGCGGCGCACAGCCTTTGGCGGCTGTCATGGCCGGCGCATGCTGTCTCGCGGTCGAATGTAACCCCGATAGCATCGACTTCCGTTTGCGCACAAAATACGTCGACGAGAAGGCCGAGACACTGGACGAAGCGCTAGACATGATCGCGCGCTGGACCGCCGCAGGCGAGGCGAAATCCGTGGGCTTGCTCGGCAACGCCGCCGATGTTTTCCCCGAACTCGTCAAGCGCATGAATGCAGGCGGCATCCGCCCCGATATTGTCACCGACCAAACCTCCGCCCACGATCCAATAAACGGTTATTTGCCGCAAAACTGGACAATTGCACAGTGGAAAGACAAACGCGAAAGCGATCCAAAATCGGTCGAGCAAGCCGCCCGAGCATCAATGCGTACCCACGTCGCGGCAATGGTCGATTTCCACAATGCAGGGGTGCCAACCGTGGATTACGGCAATAACATCCGTCAGATTGCCCTCGAAGAAGGACTAAAAGATGCGTTCGCATTCCCCGGCTTTGTCCCCGCCTATATCCGCCCGCTGTTCTGCCGTGGCGTTGGCCCGTTCCGTTGGGTGGCGCTCTCCGGCGTTCCTGAGGATATCTACAAAACAGACGCCAAGGTGAAAGAGATTTGCGCCGAAGACGCGCACCTGCACAACTGGCTTGATATGGCCCGCGAGCGGATCAGCTTCCAAGGTCTGCCTGCCCGCATCTGTTGGGTTGGTCTTGGCGTGCGGCACAAGCTCGGGCTTGCCTTCAACGAAATGGTCCGGACTGGCGAATTGTCAGCGCCCATCGTCATTGGTCGCGACCATCTGGACTCAGGCTCCGTTGCCTCTCCAAATCGCGAAACCGAAGCGATGATGGATGGTTCCGACGCGGTCTCCGACTGGCCTCTTTTGAACGCACTATTAAACACGGCCTCGGGTGCGACTTGGGTGTCACTGCACCATGGTGGCGGCGTCGGCATGGGCTTTTCGCAGCACTCTGGCATGGTAATTTGCTGTGACGGAACCGAAGACGCAGACCGCCGCATCGGGCGCGTTTTGTGGAACGACCCGGCAACCGGCGTCATGCGTCACGCGGATGCGGGCTATGAGATCGCCAAAGACTGCGCACGCGAGAACGGCCTCAACCTGCCAGCGATCCTTTAGGTCCTAAAACTGAAACCGAAGTGCGCCGTGGATGATTTATCTGCGGCGCTCTCAATATTGTGTCGTCATGGTTCTGTCGCAAAGTTTGACGACGCATCAAAAAACTAGAATTTTGTTCTCCGCCCGACACATTTGGACGTCAAGTTTTCGAAAATTTTCTCTTGTGTGGCCGAATTTTTGGATAATTTGGCATTCCAGAGGCATTAACTTAGATCTGCAAAGAACAAAATTCTTCAAGAAAAAACTTTGCGACAGTACCCTCTTAGAGCATTTGAAAGTAGGGGTTACAAGGTTGAAATTAGAGGTCTCAGTTCAATTCAAAAGACGAGGCGACTTTTTGAAGAGTTTGGAACGCTGGTCGCGATAGAGGCTAAGGAACTGCACCAGATGGTTCTTGAAGGGCCTAAACACGGTCTGATCGACCCTGTTGTCGCAAAACGACGTTCCAAAGGTTTCGAGCTTAGTCTACAAGGAATATTGTCGACAGCGAGCAGTGGCGATTTATTGTGCAAAAACTGAGATCGGAGAGGCCATGGTTGCTTTCCCAACTGTTCCCGAAGCAGCCACTTTGCTTTCAGAATTAATCGGATCGCCAAGCCTAGCGGCAGAGAAAAATGTGCGCATGCTTTCTAACACCATGATAGCGAGTTTTCTCGATCTTCCTGGCATAGCGTTGCCAACGTTTAGTGAGAACTGCTTGGTGCCGGGATCGATCCTATTGTCCGGGGCGCAGGGCCAAGATGAGGCGCTACTTCGTCACGCGGCACTGTCAGAGCAAAATAGGTTGAGGCGGGCAGGGTGAGAAATTAGGGTATCGTCAAGTTGACGGGGGTCTTTCTCAATCGTACGAAACCATATGACAAAAGCCAAACAATCTGGGGCCTTTAAGGGCCATCGTTTCCCACCTGAAATTATTTCCTACGCTGTATGGCCGAACCGGCCTGTGGTGCAGGCGGCATGGTATTGGCGTTTGTGAAAGTGTTGATCGAGGCCGGTCAAAATCCAGCAGACAAGCTCTGGGTGCAGTGCATCGATGTTGACCGGTTGGCAGCGTTGATGTGTTTCGTCCAACTCACCCTCTGGCATGTGCCCGCGCAGGTGATTGTGGGTAATACACTGAGCGGCGAACAGCGCGAGACCTGGTATACCCCCGCCCATCACCTTGGGTTTTGGGATAACAAGCTGCGTAGACGCCAAGAGGCTGAAGCAGCCACCGATCATCCGCCCCCTGCCCCGCAGGAGAACGATGAATCGGATGAAGTACCCGAACGCCCACAACTAGCGTATGACGAGTTCCAAATCGACTGGCAGGGTCAAACTATAACCGTCCGGCATTGCGCCGCTTGGTTACAGGATGAAATGGCTCATTTGGAAATTATCTCAGCTGATCGTACACCACATCCAATCTCTGAGACTGGATATAAGTCACATTTCATCCGCCCCGAGCATATCGAGGAGGAAGGAGGCCCGGTGGCGTATGTGATGGCATGGTTACGATCTTTAGATGATGGCAAGCCAAAGCAGCTTTCGCTGTTTTGAACTCTAGACAGGCGCACAATGCGCCTGTTTTTCATGACCCGTGGGGCACTCAATCGCCTGATTGAATTTTACCCTGCCTATGATACATTCAATGGCATGAACACAATTCTTAAAAACGTGCTGTCTGAGGTTGAGCGCTTGCCTGATGCTGATCAGCAAGAGATGGCAACGCAGATCGAAGACATGATCATCACGCGCAAGATAGCGGCTTCGGAAGCTGACATTGCCGCTGGTCGCGTTGTCCCAGTTAATGA
>JBLHUT010000203.1:0-6551 GCA_047629975.1 Paracoccaceae bacterium | reverse complement strand
CAATCAGGACGAGGTGTTTCCCGACCGCGATCATTTTGGCCGTATTTTTTACAATCAGGCAAGAATGAGCGCGAAAGGCATCGCGCAGATTGCTGTTGTGATGGGGTCGTGCACGGCGGGCGGGGCTTATGTTCCGGCCATGTCGGATGTGGCGATCATTGTCAAAGAGCAGGGCACGATTTTTCTGGCGGGGCCACCACTTGTCAAGGCTGCGACCGGCGAGATCGTGAGTGCCGAGGATCTGGGCGGGGGCGATGTGCATACCCGCCTGTCGGGTGTTGCCGATTATCTAGCCGAGGACGACGCCCATGCGCTGGCGTTGGCGCGCAGGGCGGTGGGCGGGTTGAACGGGCCGGTGGCCGCCGCACAGGTTCAATTGCAAACCCCGCAGGAACCGGCCTATGATCCTGATGAATTGCTGGATGTTGTCCCCGCAAGCCTGTCGACGCCCTATGACATCCGCGAGGTGATTGCACGGCTCGTGGACGGGTCATATTTTGACGAGTTCAAGGCGCGTTACGGCGCGACGCTGGTCACCGGATTTGCGCATCTGAAAGGCTGCCCCGTCGGGATTGTCGCCAACAACGGCGTGCTGCTGTCGGAGGCCGCGCAAAAGGGTGCCCATTTCGTAGAACTGTGCAGCCAACGGCGTATCCCGTTGGTGTTCTTGCAAAATATTACCGGCTTTATGGTCGGGCGCAAATACGAGAACGAAGGGATTGCGCGCCACGGTGCCAAGATGGTCACGGCCGTTGCCACGACCTCGGTTCCGAAGGTGACGATGGTGGTTGGCGGCTCTTTCGGGGCGGGCAATTACGGCATGGCCGGACGGGCCTATCAGCCGCGGTTCATGTGGTCGTGGCCCAACGCGCGCATCGGCGTCATGGGCGGGGCGCAGGCCGCCGGCGTTCTGGCCACGGTCAAGCGCGACGGTATCGAGCGGTCGGGTGGCACATGGTCGGCCACCGACGAGGCCGCCTTCAAGCAACCCACAATCGACATGTTCGAGCGTCAGTCCCACCCGCTTTATGCCTCGGCACGGCTGTGGGATGACGGTATCATCGACCCCAGAAAAAGCCGCGATGTGCTGTCACTCAGTTTAACGGCAGCCCTGAACGCCCCGATCGAGGACACGCGTTTTGGCGTGTTCCGGATGTAAGGATTCCCATGACACAGACGCCCCCCTCCCTTCAGCAACTTGTGGACCAGAACCCCGACGCAGAGACATTCCGCTTCGGGGATGATGCCCGCCTGTGTGCCAGGATTACCGATCTTGTGCGAACGGGTCGCAAAACGGCTACCTGCGAGGCGCTACGCGTCTATCAGGGCGGCGAAGACGAGATGCCCGCAGTCGGGCGGCGCGATATCGCGCTGAACTGGGACGGCACGCCGGCCTTGATGCTGGAAACCGTCGAGGTCAGCACCCGCGCCTTTAACGGGATGGACGCCGAGTTTGTTGCGGCTCAGGGCGAGTTTCGCGATCTTGCCCACTGGAAAAAGGAATACATCGCGTATTTCAAACGCTCCGGCGGGTTCGATCCCGCGATGGAGTTGATGTGCGAACGCTTTCGTGTTGTGGCGGATTACGCGAAATGATCAAAACGCTGCTTATCGCCAACCGCGGCGAGATCGCCTGTAGGGTCATCGACACCGCGCGCCTGATGGGGATCAGAACCGTCGCGGTTTTTAGTGATGCGGATGCACAGGCGCGCCACGTCGAAATGGCGGATGTGGCTGTGCATATCGGTGGCTCTGCCCCTGCGAGCAGTTATTTGTGCGGCGACCGGATCATTGCCGCCGCGTTGCAATCCGGGGCGCAGGCGATCCATCCTGGCTATGGTTTTTTGTCCGAGAACCCTGAATTTGTCGAGGCGGTGGTGGCGGCGGGGCTGATTTTTGTCGGGCCCCCCGCACAGGCGATCCGCGCGATGGGGCTGAAGGATGCGGCCAAACTGCGCATGGCGCAGGCCGGTGTTCCGGTTGTTCCGGGCTATCACGGGGCGGATCAGGCGGATGCCGTTCTTGCCGCCGAGGCCGCGAAAACAGGCTTTCCGGTGATGATCAAGGCCGTCGCAGGCGGCGGTGGCAAGGGGATGCGGGTGGTGGATGCGCCCGAAGATTTCGCAAGTGCGCTGGCATCGGCACGGGCCGAGGCACGCGGGGCTTTTGGCAACGATCATGTGCTGATCGAGAAATACATCCAGCAGCCGCGCCACATCGAAATACAGGTTTTCGGCGACACGCACGGCAACGTCGTGCATCTTTACGAGCGGGATTGCTCGCTTCAGCGGCGCCATCAAAAGGTGATCGAGGAGGCTCCCGCCCCGGGAATGACATCTCAGGTGCGCGCCGCGATGGGGCAGGCGGCGGTGCGCGCGGCACAGGCCGTGGGCTATTGCGGGGCGGGCACGGTCGAGTTCATCGTGGATGCCTCCAAAGGTCTGCGGGTTGACGGCTTCTGGTTCATGGAGATGAACACCCGCCTTCAGGTTGAGCATCCGGTGACCGAAGCCATCACGGGCGTCGATCTGGTGGAGTGGCAATTGCGCGTTGCCGCCGGAGAGCCTCTGCCGCTGGCGCAAGACGACATTCCGCTGGTTGGACATGCCTTTGAAGCGCGACTTTATGCCGAAGACGTGGCGGCGGGCTTTTTGCCTGCAACAGGGCGGTTGACGCATCTGTCGTTTCCAATTGCCGCACGGGCCGAGACCGGTGTGCGGCAGGGGGATCTGATCAGCCCGTTTTACGACCCGATGATTGCAAAGCTTGTCACCCACGGGCCGACCCGCGCGATTGCGTTGCAACGGCTGGAGCAGGCGCTGGGCACAACGCAAATCATGGGCACGACCACGAACCTTTCGTTTCTGTCGGCCCTCGCGGGGCATCGCGGTTTTGCCGACGGGGCGATGGATACAGGGTTGATCGCGCGGGATATTGACGCGTTGACCCGCGTGGCTGCCCCCACCCCTGCCGAGGTGGCGGCGGCAGCGTTGGTCGCGGCGGGGCTGTGGGATGCGGCGACGGATGTGACCGGCTTTACGCTTTGGGGCGGAACATGGCGTGCCATCGGGTTGGAATTCGCGGGTGAAACGCTTGATGTCCTACTTTTGTCCGAAGGGCCGGACCGGCACCAGCTGTCTGTTGCGGGCACGCGCGTCTCGGCACATAGGTGTCGGCAGGGGTGGCAAATCGGTGATTGCACAATCGGGCATGTGGCGCGCGCCGGGGCGCAGGTGGCGGTTTTTGGCACGCGAACGGTGGTCTTCGATCTGCCGGATTTGTTGGACCGCGGGCAGGCCGAGGAGCATGGCGGCACTTTGACACTTGCGCCGATGCCGGGGTTGGTCCGCGAGGTTCTTGTTTGTGCCGGTCAGCCGGTCGCCATGGGAGACAGGCTTGTGATTCTAGAGGCCATGAAGATGGAGCATACCCTCAAGGCGGGTCGCGCGGGGGTGATTGCCGAAGTGCTGGTGGTTGCCGGTGCGCAAGTCGAGGCGGGTGCGCCGCTGATCCGGCTGCATGACGAGGCGTGACTTTTGCCTGTAACAGCCCCTTGGCGGGTCAGGTTTTGCGGTCTTTGCGGCGGCAGTACATCTCGAGCCGGTGATGGACCACGTCAAACCCCATCTCGGCGGCGATTTCATTTTGTAACTGCTCGATTTTTTCCGACCTGAATTCAACGATCTCTCCGGTGTCGAGATCAAGGATGTGGTCGTGGTGACGCACATTCGCCATCTCGAACCGTGCGCCCCCCCCTTCGAAACTGTGACGCTGGATCACGTTTTCCTTCTCCAGCACGGTGAGTGTCCGGTAGACGGTTGCCAGTGATACGCTTGGTTCGATCTCTTGGGCGCGGCGGTGAAGCTCGATTGCATCGGGATGGTCCGACGCGGCAGCCAGACAGGACAAAAGGGCGACCCGTTGGCGGGTGACCCTGACACCTGCTGCACGAAGGGCCTCGGTCATGCGTTTTATGTTTTTTTCAGTCATCCGGGCGCTCGTGTTCAGAGTAGGAATTCTCATGTATCTTGAATCTTTGAGAATGATTATCATTCATGTTTACAGATGCAAACAATTCTCATACTCAACAGAGTGATATTTCGTCAGGCAGACTAGCAAAGGGTAACATTTCGGATGAGCGGCATAAGCGGAAAAGTGGCGGCCGGGATTTTTATGTGTTTTGTGTTGGCGGGGGGGGCTGTTGCACAAGAGGACCGTTTCAAGGTTGTGACCACCTTTACGGTGATCGCGGATATGGCGCGCAATGTCGCCGGTGACGCCGCGGTTGTGGAATCGATCACTCGCGCTGGGGCCGAGATTCACGGATACGCCCCGACGCCGCGCGATATCATTCGCGCTCAGGGAGCGGACCTGATTTTGTGGAACGGGTTGAACCTTGAACGGTGGTTCGAGCAGTTCCTGTCGAACCTGCGCGATGTGCCCAGTGTAACGCTGAGTGACGGGATCGCGCCGATCGGCATTTCCGAAGGCGATTATAGTGGCAAGCCGAACCCGCACGCGTGGATGGGGCTTGAGAACGCGCTGATCTATATCGATAACATCCGCGATGCTCTTGTGACCTATGATCCCGACAATGCGGCGAGCTATCAGGCGAACGCGGAAACCTACAAGCAAGAGATTTCCCGGACGATCGCGCCCTTGCGCGCGGCGATTGTGGCGCTTCCGGAGGAGCAACGCTGGTTGGTGTCGTGCGAAGGGGCATTCAGCTATCTTGCGCGGGATTTCGACATGAAAGAGCTGTACCTCTGGCCGATCAATGCCGATGCCCAAGGCACCCCGCAACAAGTGCGCAAGGTGATCGACACGGTGCGCAAACACGAGATTCCGGCGGTATTTTGCGAAAGCACCGTATCCCAGCGCCCTGCACAGCAAGTCGCGCGCGAAACGGGCAGCAGTTATGGCGGCATGCTTTACGTTGACAGCCTGACACAAAGTGACGGGCCTGTGCCGACGTATCTGGATTTGTTGCGCGTCACATCACAGACAATTCTCGACGGTCTGGTGAAATAGGCGTGCGGCCGCAGTATCAGCTCCGGTAGCACGCGATCAGGGGTCGGGTCAGGAAAGGAACGGGATTGGAACGGCAGACCGAAGGCATCGTGGCTCAAGACGTGGCCGTGACGTACCGCAACGGTATGACGGCTTTGCGCAACGCAAGTTTTGATATTCCTCGCGGCACAATCACAGCCTTGGTCGGCGTGAATGGTGCGGGCAAATCGACACTTTTCAAAGCGGTTATGGGGTTTGTCCCCCTCGCACGCGGTGAGATCCGCATTCTGGGGATGCCTGTAAAAGAGGCGCTAAAACGAAATATCGTGGCCTATGTGCCCCAAGCCGAAGAAGTCGACTGGAGCTTTCCGGTGCTTGTCGAGGATGTGGTGATGATGGGGCGCTTTGGCCATATGGGGTTTTTCCGGCGCCCGTCGCAGGCAGATCACACAGCCGTCGTTCAGGCGCTTGAGCGGGTCGGCATGACCGACCTGCGCAAACGCCAGATCGGCGAGTTGTCGGGCGGGCAACGCAAGCGGGTCTTTCTGGCGCGTGCCCTGGCACAGGAGGGCAAGGTTATCTTGCTTGACGAGCCGTTTACCGGGGTGGATGTCAAAACCGAAGAAGCAATCATCACGCTGCTCCGAGAGATGCGCGACGAGGGGCGAGTGATGCTGGTATCGACCCACAATCTGGGGTCTGTACCCGAGTTTTGCGACCGCACGGTGCTGGTCAAGGGAACGGTACTGGCCTTTGGCCCGACCGAGACAACCTTTACGCGCGCAAACCTTGAAAAGGCTTTTGGCGGTGTGTTGCGGCAGTTTGTGCTGGGCGGGGCGGATTTGCATGATGACGACGACACCCGACAGGTCAGCGTCCTGACCGACGACGAGAGGCCCTTTGTGATCTACGAAGACAATCCAAAGACACCGACGCCATGATCGACACGCTTTTGTTGCCGTTTTCCTATAATTACATGTTCAACGCGATGTGGGTCAGTGCGCTGGTCGGTGGGGTCTGCGCGTTTTTGTCAGCTTATCTGATGCTCAAGGGCTGGTCGTTGATCGGGGACGCGTTAAGCCATTCGATCGTGCCCGGCGTGGCGGGGGCCTATATGCTGGGCCTGCCTTTTGCGCTGGGGGCGTTTGTGGCGGGGGGCCTTGCGGCGGGGGCGATGTTGTTTCTGAACCAGCGTTCGGGGCTGAAAGAGGACGCGATCATCGGGTTGATCTTTACCTCGTTCTTCGGACTTGGCCTGTTCATGGTGTCGTTGTCACCGGTTTCGGTCAGCATACAGACCATCACGATGGGCAACATCCTTGCCATCACGCCCGAGGATACGCTGCAACTTGCGATTATCGGTTTTGTGTCGCTGGCGATTTTGCTGGCAAAGTGGAAAGATCTGATGGTGACGTTTTTTGACGAGAACCATGCCCGCACGATCGGGCTTAATCCCGGATTGCTGAGGATTGTTTTCTTTACGCTTTTGTCGGCATCGTGTGTGGCGGCACTGCAAACTGTGGGGGCGTTTTTGGTGATTG
>JBLHUT010000202.1:0-6778 GCA_047629975.1 Paracoccaceae bacterium | reverse complement strand
GACGACCTGTGGAAGCACTACGTCGGTCGCCCCAGCCCGATGTATTTCGCCGAACGCCTGACAGAACACCTTGGCGGGGCGAAAATCTATCTCAAGCGGGACGAGCTGAACCACACCGGCGCGCACAAGATCAACAACGTTCTGGGCCAGATTCTGTTGGCGCGCCGCATGGGCAAGACCCGTATTATCGCCGAGACAGGTGCCGGACAGCACGGTGTGGCCACGGCCACGGTCTGTGCGCGGTTCGGTCTGAAATGTATCGTTTACATGGGCGCACATGATGTCGAGCGGCAGGCCCCGAATGTGTTCCGGATGAAGTTGCTGGGCGCAGAGGTCATTCCGGTGACGTCGGGCCGTGGCACGTTGAAGGATGCCATGAACGACGCCATGCGCGACTGGGTGACGAATGTGCGCGACACGTTCTATTGCATCGGAACCGTGGCAGGGCCGCATCCCTATCCCGCGATGGTGCGTGATTTCCAAAGCATCATCGGCAAAGAAGCCAAAGAGCAGTTGATGGAACAGGAGGGGCGTCTTCCTGATACTCTGATTGCGGCTATCGGTGGCGGCTCCAACGCGATGGGCCTGTTTTATCCGTTTCTTGACGACACGTCAGTGAATATTATCGGTGTCGAGGCAGGTGGAAAAGGCGTTAATGACAAGATGGAGCATTGTGCCTCGCTCACCGGCGGGCGTCCGGGCGTGTTGCACGGCAACCGGACCTACCTGCTTCAGGATGACGATGGTCAGATCCTCGAGGGGTTCTCGATTTCGGCGGGGCTTGATTATCCGGGCATCGGGCCGGAGCATTCGTGGCTGCACGACATCGGGCGGGCACAATACGTGAGCATCACCGACGTCGAAGCGTTGGAGGCGTTCCAACTGTGCTGCCTGCAAGAGGGGATCATTCCGGCTCTCGAGCCAAGCCACGCTCTTGCCCATGTCATGAAGATCGCGCCGACATTGCCGGCTGACCACCTGATTTGCATGAACATGTGCGGACGCGGTGACAAAGACATCTTTACCGTGGCCAAAGCCTTGGGTGAAAAGATGAATACCGGCGATTAGAACCACCAGAGATTATTAAGAAAAAGCGGCTCTGCATACCACGATGCAGGGCTGCTTTCTCATTTTCGGGATGATCCGGATGCCATGCGCTTGGCAGGGGGTCACGCCCCGTAAGGGATCCAGATGGTTTTGGTCTGGGTCGCTGCCGCAAGATAGCGGCGCCCCTCTCCTGTCTGATACCAGTCGGGGCGGCTGATCCACGTCCGCTTGAGGTTCAGGGCGGATGATTTTTCAAGGCCCGCGGCCAATGCAGGATCGTCAAAAGACCACAGGCTGCCGACGGCCATGTGTTTGGCCAGCGTATCGCCCAACTCTTGCGGATCACCTGTGACGATGTTGACAACACCGGCGGGCACGTCGGACGTGTCGAGTACCTGATAGAAATCGGTGGCCACAAGCGGAAAGGCCGCTGACGGCACCAGCACGACCCGATTGCCCATGGCAATCGCGGGCGCCATCGCCGAGATCAGCCCCAGCAGGGGCGCCTCGGAAGAGCAAAGTGCTGCGATAATGCCGACAGGTTCGTTAAGGGCAAGTGCAACAGCCCGCATCGGCACCGGTTTGGCCGCGCCGTCGTTCTTGTCAGCCCATGCACCATAGGTGAACAGCCGTGAAATGCTTGCATCAACTTCGCGTTCGGGCGCGGGCACGCCCATGTCGCCAAGCCGCCGGACAAATTCGTCAGCCCGCACCGACAGGTTCTCTGCCAGAAAATACAGGATCTGTGCGCGTAAATGTGCCGTTGTGGTGCTCCACCCTTTGGCTTTTTCGGCGGCGTCGACAGCGTTGCGGATATCCTTGCGGTTGCCTGCGCCCACATGCCCCAAAAGCCCGCCTGTCGGGGACCACACCGGTGTGGAATAGCCACTGTCGGGACGGGTCTGTTTTCCACCGATATAAAGTTTGGCCGTCCGGTCAAGTCCGCCTGCGGGGTGCGCCACGTTAGGGGCGGAACACGGTATTGCGCGCGGGGCGGCGGCGGGGCGGCTGCGCGGTTTGGTATAGGCTTGAAGCCCTTCCCAGCCGCCTTCGCGCCCAAATCCGCTTTCGCGCACGCCGCCAAACCCTGCGGCGGCGTCAAACAGGTTCGTTGCGTTGATCCACACCACGCCAGCCGCAAGCCGGGGGGCAATATCAAGAGCCGTGTTGATGTTTTCGGACCAGATCGTCGCGGCCAGCCCATAGCGGGTGTCATTGGCGATGGCCGTCGCCTCGTCGGGTGTGCGAAAAGTCGTGGCGACCAGCACGGGGCCAAAGATCTCTTCTTGCATCAACGGGTCGGCGCTTGACAGGCCGTTGATCAATGTTGGCGGGTAAAAGCAACCTGTTGCAGGAAGCACGCCTTGTGCGACATAGGTCTCACCGGCGGTGTTTGCGGTGACCATCCGCGTGATTGTGGCGTGTTGTACCGGGTCGACCACCGCGCCCATGTCGACGGTTTTGTCCATCGGGTCTCCGACCCGCAGCGTGTCCATCCGGCGACGTAGTTTCGCGTAAAATCCGGTGGCGATGCTTTCGTGCACCAACAGACGCGATCCTGCGCAACACACTTGCCCCTGATTGAACCAGATTGCGTCAACAATCCCTTCGACCGCGCTCTCCTGATCGGCATCCTCGAACACGATGAAGGGCGATTTTCCGCCCAGTTCAAGCGACAGCGCCTTGCCACTTCCCGCCGTGGCCACTCGGATGGCGCGGCCAACTTGCGTCGAGCCGGTAAAGGCGATTTTGTCGACCTGTGCGGCCACAAGCATCTCTCCGACCCGTCCGTCGCCAGTGACGATGTTGACCACGCCCTCGGGCAGGCCGGCCTCTTGACAGATCTGCGCAAAAAGCAAAGCCGTCAAAGACGTGTATTCCGCCGGTTTCAAAACGACGGTATTGCCCATCGCCAGCGCGGGCGCGATTTTCCATGCCAGCATCAGCAGCGGAAAATTCCACGGGATGATCTGCGCGCAAACACCGATCGCCTCGCGGTCGGGCAGCTCGGCTGGCATCAACTGTGCCATGCCTGCGTGGTAGTAAAAATGGCGTTGCGCAAGCGGGATGTCGATGTCCCGGCTCTCGCGGACCGGTTTGCCGTTGTCGAGGGTTTCGAGCACAGCAAACAGCCGCGCGTGTTTTTGCAAAAGCCGTGCCAGCGCATACAGCAGGCGCGCGCGTTGGTGCGCAGGCAGTGCCGCCCACCGTTCCTGAGCGGCGCGGGCTGCGGCGACGGCGGCGTCGATGTCTTGCGGGCGGGCCTGCGTGATCTGCGCCAACCGGTCGCCTGTGGCCGGATTGCAGGTGGCAAAGGTCGCTCCGGGCTGGGTAAAGACCCCGTTGATAAAGTGCCCGAAGGTGTGGTCGTGGGTGTCGAGCCACGTCATCGCCTCGGCGGCACTTTCAGGGGCGGGGCCATATTCCATCGTCTCAAAAATCTCGCTGACGGTCATTCGGTGTTCTTTTCATTAACGTGGCTTTCGGCAAGGCAGGCAGGGGGGGCGCTCACCCCATCGGATGTCGAAATGCGGTGGAATAGGCGCCGGTGACGTGATGCTCCAGCTGTCGCTCGATGTCGCCCAACAAAGAGGACGCTCCGAAGCGGAAAAGGTCAGGTTCAAGCCACCTGCGCCCCAGTTCCTCCTTGAGCAGCATCAGATAGGTCAGCGCGTCTTTGGCGGTCGAAATGCCACCGGCGGGTTTGTACCCGACCTTGTATCCGGTGCGATCATGATAATCACGAATTGCCCGCAGCATCGTCAGCGTCACCGGCAGCGTGGCATTTACGGGCTCCTTGCCGGTCGAGGTTTTGATGAAATCGGCACCGGCCTGCATGCAGATACGGCTGGCGCGGGCCACATTGCACAAGGTCCCCAACTCTCCCGTGGCAAGGATTGCCTTGACATGTGCCGTGCCACTGGCTTGCCGAAAGGCCTGCATTTCGCCGTAAAGTGCGCTCCAGTTGCCTGTCAGCACGTGACGGCGGGAAATCACGATGTCAATCTCTTGTGCGCCTGCGGCAACGCTCTCCTTGATCTCGGCGATACGCAGGTGCAGGGGGGACAATCCTGCGGGAAACCCCGTTGATACCGCCGCAATCGGGATCGACGTGCCGCGCAGCGCTTGGGCCGCAGGGGCGATCATGTCGTGGTAAACGCAAACCGCACCTGTTGTGATCGGCCCCATACCAAGGGCTTCCAGAATATCGGCGCGCACCGGTTGACGGGCCTTGGCACAAAGCCGCGCCACCCGCCCGGCCGTGTCATCCCCCGACAGCGTGGTCAGATCGATACAGGTCACAGCCTTCAGCAGCCACGCCGCTTGATAGTCTTTCTTCACGCTCCGGCGCCCGGGCAGTGACGCAACCCTGCGTTCTATCGCCGACCGGTTCGCCTGCACCCGCAAAACCCAGTCAAGGTCCAGCGGTTCGCCCGGGTTGCGTGCAAACGCCGGCTGGTGTCCGCTCTTGGTGCTGGTTGGTGTGCAAGTGGTGGGGTCGATGCGTAACGACATGGGCTTTGCGCGCTCCTCAGGTGTGGCGGCAAGCGTTGCACGCGGTGCCTTCGGGCGCAAGATACGCCGGCTGATCGTTGCGGTTCATTCGCAAACGAGACCCCTTGCAGGCGAAGCCTGCCACGCCCAACTGGATGCGCCGAAAGGCAAAGACAGGCGGGAGCGCACCGGTTCGGCGAATGCATTGCGAAAAGTGTCGCTTGCTTTATATCTGTTTCACGGCTTCTGCTAGGCTGTGGCTTTCGCCTGTCACTGAGGGCAGGGTGCAGGCTGCAAGACGTCGCCAAAGGTACCAAAACGACAACGCAAGTAAGGAACGGTTGGCTATGCAATTATCTGCACAACGCGAAATCAAGGCGTCTCCCGAGCAGGTCTGGGAGGCCATCCTCGACCCTGCGATTCTGATGGCCTGTGTGCCGGGGTGCTCTGAAATGACCGGATCCCCCGAGGAAGGCTTTGCCGCCGTTGTCACCCAGAAGGTTGGCCCGGTAAAGGCCACGTTCAAAGGCGAGGTGACGCTGACAAATATGGTTCCCGCCCAAAGCCTTACCATCACGGGTGAAGGCAAGGGAGGCGCTGCCGGATTTGCCAAGGGCGGTGCCGAGGTGCGCATGACGGCAAGCGAGACGGGCACTTTGCTGTCCTATGATGTCGAGGCCAAGGTCGGTGGAAAGCTTGCGCAATTGGGCAGCAGGCTTATCGACGGCTTCGCCAAGAAAATGGCCGACCAGTTTTTCGAACGCTTCCAGGAGCGGATCGAGGGTGCTAACGATCCTCAAAGCGCTGATCCTGACAGCGCAAGTCCCGACCCTGACGCACCAAAGGACAGTCCGGGAAAGAAAAAAAGCTGGCTCAAGCGGCTTGTCAACTGATCCCGAAACCCCAAGGGTCGGTCCGGTACCACTTCAAGCCCAAATTCAGGCATAAAACTTTTTCCGAAAGGAACACTGATGAATTCTGTTCAAATGACAGTAAACGGAAAATCCGTGTCTGGATCTGTCGAGGGGCGCACGCTTCTGGTGCAATTCCTGCGCGATGACCAGCACCTGACCGGAACCCATGTCGGCTGCGACACAAGCCAGTGTGGTGCCTGCGTGGTGCACGTCAACGGACAGGTTGTAAAATCCTGTTCGGTTCTGGCCGTTGACGTGGACGGAGCACAGATCACCACAATCGAGGGCATGGCCCATGCCGATGGCTCATTGGGGGGAATACAGCAGGCTTTTCAGCAGTACCACGGCCTTCAATGCGGCTTTTGTACGCCCGGTATGGTGATGTCCGCTGCGGCATTGCTCAAGGAAAATCCGAAACCCACAGAGACCGAGGTGCGTGAATACCTTGAGGGAAATATCTGCCGCTGCACAGGGTATCACAATATTGTAAAATCCATCATGGCGGCCTCCGGACAGGACGTGGCGGCGGTCGCTGCCGAATAGACAGGGCGCTGTGCGAGGAGCGTTGGACGGGGGCATTCATTTTGCCATCGCTCGACCATCCCGCCTGACACCTCAGAGTAAAGGCACGGCAGGCTTCCCGACCGCCCTCGGGCCGTGTGTTGATGCCCCAAGTGATCCGAGACCGATATCTGGCGAAGCCCGCCCAAGGAAAAGGAAGACCCCGGATGCATAACTTTCAATTCGTCAAACCCGTTACGTTACAAGACGCCGTAACGGCGCTTGCCTCAGAAGATGCACAAGCGCTGAGTGGTGGGCAAACGCTGTTGCCGACCATGAAACAGCGCCTTGCGGCTCCTGAAGTTCTGGTAAGCCTTACGGCTATCCCTGAACTCAAGGGCGTTTGCGTCAGTGATGCGAATGCGCTGTGTATCGGGGCCGCGACCACACACGCCACTGTCGCGACAGAGGCGAAACACCACTTTCCCGGTCTTGCTGGAATGGCTGCGCATATCGGTGATCCGGCTGTGCGCAATCTGGGCACAATCGGCGGCAGCATTGCCAACAACGACCCCTCTGCGTGCTATCCGGCAGCCGCGCTGGGGACCGGAGCCACGATCCTGACCAATGCGCGCGAAATTCCGGCGGACGACTATTTTCAGGGGATGTTCGAGACGGCCCTCGACGAGGGCGAGATCATCACCGAAGTTCGCCTGCCCATTCCGCTGGTCTCGAACTATCAAAAGTTTGTGCAGCCTGCGTCACGGTTCGCTTTGGTTGGTGTGTTTGTCGCGAAATATGCCGATGGTGTGCGGGTTGCT
>JBLHUT010000201.1:0-6805 GCA_047629975.1 Paracoccaceae bacterium | reverse complement strand
TATTAACGGGTTCTACAATCCGCGGCGACGGCACTCGTCGTTAGGCGGCAAAAGCCCCTTGGCGTTCGAACGAAAGGCAGCTTGAATGAGTTGAGAGACCGGAACGCAAGCGGGACAAGACCACCGAAGCCGTGTCGAAACGAAGATGCATTGTATGAAACTACTCGGCCAATTGTTGATGGCGCGGGACTTCGAGCGGCAGGTCGCAGAAATCCAAACCCGCATCGCGGTGCTGAACCGCTACACCGCTCTTGGTATACCTCTCACAGAGGCCGTAGGATGAGTCTGTCCGGGGAAAGGGGAAGAACGTCCTTCACCCGATTTGTGCAACAAAGCCACTTGGAACCTGAACCTAGGTCGACCGGTATTAGGAGAGAAAAAAGCTCAACTTGTCGATTTTCGCGGAAAAAGCCGTTTATCAGTTGTGATTTTCGTAGCCAAAAGTCCGGTGGTTTACCTGCAAACTATCCTTCCAAGAAAGTCGAGGCCTCGGTCAAACATGTCACATGTGCGCTCCGGACGCACTTTACGCCTGAAGTCGCAAAAAAACTTTCAATACATTGAAATTTTACGGAAAAATTGCCTCCGCCATTGATAGAGATGCGGCATATTATCGGCGAGGTATGCCATTGAATACAATTCTGACGATCTACCTGAAGCTTCTGTTGAAGACAGGAGTACAACATGGAAACTCTATCGATTGGTCAGTACGACCTGATATATAACGCCTTCTCGTTCGGATTTGCCACACTGGCAGCCGCAACACTCTTTTTCTGGCTGGGTATCGGTCAGGTTAAACCGCAATACAAAACCGCTTTGGTGGTGACCGGTCTAGTTACTTTTATCGCGGCCTACCACTACTACCGCATCGGGCAAAGCTGGGACGAGGCATATGTACTGGTGGATGGTGCGTACGCCGCCAGTGAAACGGCCTTTAATTCTGCTTATCGCTACGTCGACTGGCTTTTGACTGTGCCGCTTCTTTTGGTCGAGCTTATCTTGGTAATGAGCCTAACCAGATCCGAGACAGTGTCACGTGCAACGCGTCTTGGCCTTTTGGCACTGGTCATGGTCGCCTTGGGTTATCCCGGCGAAGTGTCGGACTCAAACAGCGTTCGCTGGATTTTTGGCCTCTTGTCGATGGTTCCGTTCTTGTGGATCGTGTACGAATTGTATGTCGGTCTGGGCGAGGCAATCGAAAGCCAGCCGGAAAATGCACGTGGTCTCGTCAGGACTGCGCGTAATGTGACCGTCGCCAGCTGGTGCTTTTACCCCGTCGTCTACTTTGCAGGCGCTATCGGGCTTGAAGGTGCGACAGCGACAGTTGTCGTCGAGGTTGGCTACACAATTGCCGACATCATCGCGAAAGCCGGCTTTGGCGTTCTCATCTTCCTGATTGCAATGCGCAAAAGCGAAGCCCCCGAGCACCAAAAAGACCAGTCTGTCCCTGCTTAGGAACAGTCCAGACCGCCCTCGCGCTTCGAGGGCGGTCATCTTTCTTGACCAGATTGGATGTTCTCGATGTTCGATGCAAAATATCGTTCGGCTGTGTCACTCAGTGACGTGGACACAGAGATCAATCGCCTCGTGGCATCCATGCCATCACGTGTGACGGATGCAGCAATGTATCATCTGTCTGCAGGAGGGGCACGGGTTCGCGCGCAACTGGGCCTTGAGGCTGCCGCCGCGCTGAACCTTTCGGCGCAGGCTTGCGTCGCTTGCGCTGCCGCACCCGAACTGTTGCACAACGCTTCGTTGGTGCACGATGATCTTCAAGACGGTGATGATATGCGCCGCGGCGCAGCTACCGTCTGGTCAAAGTACGGCAATGACATAGCAATCTCGACAGGCGATCTGTTGATTTCAGCTGCCTACGCTACAATTGCAAATCACCCACAACCTGCGCGCGCTTTGGGCATAATGCATCATGCCATTGCGGTCACGATAGCGGGCCAGACCGAAGATTGCCGCACTGGAATACCAACACCCGAAGACTGCACAAACGTTGCAGCGAACAAATCCGGTCCCCTGCTGGCCTTGCCGATCCGCTTGGCGTTGATCGCGGCCGAAGCACCGGGACACGATATTGCCGAACGCGCTGCACGCGGATTGGCCATTGCCTACCAGACCCTTGATGACATCGCGGACCGTGCAGACGATCTGGCAAACGGAGCTACGAATATTTGCCTCTCGCTTGAGGCCTCTGGCCACACGCCAGCACACTCACAAACCCTCGCCCGTTATCGGGCGCATGCGTCATTGGACGCGGCACGGCAGGACGCCCGTAAACTGCCAAGCAACGTGGGCGCTTCTTTTCTACGCCTTGCTGACCGCCTTGAGGCTCAACTGAAGGGAATTGTCCATGCCACGTGATACAACTTTTCCGGTCCGGCAATCAGCGATCGTGGCTGGTGCCGGCTTTGGCGGTATTGCCGCCGCTCTGCGGATGCGTGCCAAAGGCTATGATGTCCATCTTATTGACCGGTGTGCCCGTCTTGGGGGACGGGGTCAGGTTTTTGAAAAAGACGGTTTTCGTCACGACGCAGGGCCAACAGTTCTGACGGCACCGCATCTGTTCGAGGAATTGTTCGGGCTGTTTGGCAAGAAGATGTCGGACTACGTAACCATGGTTCAGCCCGACCCTTGGTACCGATTTTGGTATCACGATGGCGATACGTTCGATTACGGCCCTACGGATGCCGCAACCGAGGCTGAGATCGAGCGCATTTCACCGGGTGAGGTCGCAGGCTACCGCCGCATGGCGGCTTGGTCCAAGAAAATTTATGATGTCGGCTTTGCGAAGCTTTCGGATATGCCTTTCCACTCGCCGGCCTTCATGACCAAACAGATCCCAGAGCTGTTGCGGCTCCGCTCATTTGAAAGCGTATGGTCCATGGTGTCGCGCCACCTCAAACACGACAAGCTGCGCCGCGCGTTTTCGATACAACCGCTTCTGCTGGGCGGTAACCCGTTTTCGACAACTGCCATCTACGGGATGATTAATCATCTCGAACGTGAACACGGCGTCTGGTTCGCCATGGGCGGCACCGGCGCGCTTGTTGATGCGTTTGAACGGCTGATGACTGAAGAAGGCATCAAGATGTCCCTCAATACGACCATCGTCCAAATCAAGGTCGACAACGGGCATGCCACAGGCGTCATTCTGGAAAATGGTGAATATCTTGACGCCGATGTCGTCGTGTCAAACATGGATCCAGTTCATGTGTACCGGAACATGCTTCCGCAAACTCAAATCACAAAACTGGCCAAGATGCGGTCAAAAAAGTCCAGATTGTCGATGGGGCTTTACGTGATGTATTTCGGTGCGACCAAGACCTGGCCAGACGTTGCGCACCACACGGTTTGGTTTGGTGAACGCTACAAAAGCCTACTGCGCGATATTTTCGATAACAAGAAACTCGCCGACGATTTTTCGCTATACATTCACCGGCCCACGGCGACAGATCCCAGCTTTGCGCCAGATGGATGTGACAGCTTTTACGTGCTGTGCCCCGTCCCCAATTTAAGCGGTGGGCAAGACTGGGAGATCGAAGGCCCCAAGCTGCGTGACCGTATCGTTGCGGCCCTTGATGCCACGATGCTGCCTGGGCTGAGCGATCACATCACCGCCGAATTTGCGATGACCCCGGAAGACTTCAGAACTGACTACCTTTCGGTGGATGGTGCAGGGTTTTCACTCTCGCCATTTTTCACTCAATCTGCATGGTTCAGGTTCCACAACCGTGGTGAAGGCGTGCGCAATCTATACTTTGTCGGTGCTGGCACCCACCCCGGTGCAGGACTGCCGGGGGTCGTTTCATCAGCGAAGGTTTTGGAGACCCTCGTGCCAGTTTCGGAAAACGTAACATGAGCCCCGAAGACATAATGGCCTACCATGCGCGTAGTTTTGCTCCCGCAACGCTTTTGTTGCCGCGACATGACCGCAAGCGTATCGCACGGCTTTATGTGTTGTGCCGAACGGTCGATGACATCGCAGACGAGATCGGCGGACCAGTGGGCCAGCGCCAATTGCAGAAACTGCACAACGAACTTGGGTCGCATGATCCGCAAGGATACCTTGCACGAGAGGCCAGCGACCTGTTTCAAGGCCAACCTTCGGGTTTGGCTGCTTTTTCGCATTTGGTTGCCACTGCGGCCGCCGACACAGGCAACATTTGTATCTCCGACGTCAACGCACTCGATGCGTATTGTATGGGCGTTGCGGGGACGGTGGGGGTCATGGTCTGCTCAATCTTTGGTATTGACCCCGTCCATCACAAAAAGGCAGCCGATCTTGGCAAGGCAATGCAGTTGACAAATATTTGCCGCGATGTGGTGGAAGACGCCCGCATTGGCCGTCGATATTTACCCTTTACGCTGTGCCCCCATTCATCTGAGGATATCGCCGCAGGTGTCCCAGCAGCTATCGCGGCGACGGAGGGCGCTATGGCCGATCTACTCGACCACGCAGATGATTTATACTGCTCGGGACGATCAGCGCTTGTTGCTCTCCCACTGCGTCTGCGTCTTGCAGTGGCGTCCGCCGCTGCGATGTATCAAGGTATCGGAACGCAATTGCGCCGTCGGGGATACCAACCACTCGCGGGCCGCGCAATCGTCACCAAGAAACGCAAATCGGCGCTCGCAGTGCGCGCCATCCTAGGTCAGTTGACGCAAGTGCGTACTTTGGAACACAGGTCCGCCCGTGTCCGCGCCTGACGTTGATGTCGCGATCTTGGGCGGTGGTTGCGCGGGCCTGAGCCTTGCCGTGCGACTGGCAGGATCAGGCGTACGCGTCACCGTTGTCGAGCCACGACTGGTCTACGAAGATGACCGCATCTGGTCATTTTTTCGTACTCGGAGTGATCCGTTTGCGGCATGTGTGCGGGCAAGTTGGTCAAAATGGCACATCAGCAGCGTTGGTGTGACGGAGCGGCGCACATCAAACAACCTGCGATATGAAAGCGTGTCATCAGGGGCGTTCTACCGGTTGGCGTTGCAGATATGCGACGCGGCCCCGAATATAGACCTGCGCCTTGGCACATCGGTATTGGCCGACCCACAACCAACTGCCATTGACGGCCCTTGGCGCGTTGAAACAAGTGCGGGTCAACTGACCAGCCGTTATGTGATCGACACCCGGCCCACGGGGCGCACCAGCGGCTATGGGCAATCGTTTCTGGGTCAGGAAATCCGGGTCGGGTTTGATGCCTTTGACCCGGATGACGTACCAATGATGTGTTTTGCGGCCCCGCGTCCAGACCGGGTGGATTTCGTCTATATCCTGCCTTTTGCGCGTGATGAGGCACTGATCGAGGTTACGACCTTTGGAGCACAAATGCCCGACATCAGTGACCACCGGCACTGGTTGAATAGCGAAATTGCGCGACTGACCCGTGGACAATCCTTTGACGTGCTGCGCGAGGAACGTGCGTTTATCCCGATGGCCTTGCCACAACCGGGGGCACCAATCGTCCCCCACCGCTTTGCCCATGCAGGTTTGCGCGGCGGGGCGGCACGGCCCAGCACTGGCTACGCCTTTCAACGCATCCAGCTGATGGCTGATCTTTGCGCCGCGCAAATCCTGCGCGGGGCTGACCAAATTGATCTACGCTTGGACAGTCCGATGACCCGCTTTATGGACGGTTTATTCCTACGCGTGTTGCAACGTAGTCCCGACCGGGGACCAGCCCTGTTCAGCGCCCTGTTCCGTAATGCGCCCGCTGACCGGTTGGAGCGGTTTTTATCGGGATCAACCGCACCGATTGACCGGGTGTCGGTAATGGCGTCGTTGCCGCCCGTGCCCTTCCTGCGCGAAGTGTTCAGGAGATGAACCGCACTCCGCGACTAGCCGCGCAACACCGTATTTTGTTTGCGGCCATAGTCCCGGTTTTATTGGGGATTTCGCTTGTTTTTCAGCCCCCGTTGATATGGCAGATCATTGCACTTGGGCCTTTGGTCGCGGCTCTCGGCCTGCCACACGGCGCATTGGATCACCGGGTCGCAACCGTGCTGTGGCCACTGACCACCCTACGCTATCATTCAATTTTCGTCGCAGGATATGTCGGGCTTGCGATTGCCGTGCTTGCTTTGTGGGTCATCGCACCAAGCATCGCCTTGGCGGCATTCCTGATCTATTCTGCATTGCATTTTTCGGATGACTGGCGGGCCGATTTGGGGTTGTTGCAAAGCCTGCCGTTGGGGATCTCTGTCATAGCCTTGCCCGCGTTGGTTTTTCAGTCCGACGTGGCGTCATTGTTTGGTTATCTAACATCCGAGCCAACTGCGCCCTTGTTTGCAGCCCTGCTGCACAAGACCGCTATCGCGGCAATCATCGCGTCAGCCTTGTGTCTGGTGGTGAACCTGAGGCGTGCACCGTGGGTTGCCGTAGAATATGCCTTGTTGGTTGCGACAGCCTTGATCACGCCACCTCTAATATACTTTGTGATCTACTTCTGTGCGCTACACTCTCCCCGCCATTTTCTGCTAACGGCAGACCTGCTGGACCTGACACCCCTGCAAGGTGTGATCGCCGCGTTGCCAATCCTTGTGGCGACTTTGGCAATTACCGCCTTCGGCGCCATTCTGCTTGCAGTTTTCACCTCGGCGTTCGAACCAGCAACATTGCAAATCGTATTTATCGGTCTGGCCGCACTGACCGTTCCGCACATGATCCTTTCTGCAATGTTCAGGTCAGTTCACCAGTAGCAGCCACCATTCCAAACAATCCCTACAGTCCTCGGGTAATCTCCCCCTTTTTAACGGGGTGCATCCGTAGAATTTACGCGGCCATTTTCAGTTTCTG
>JBLHUT010000200.1:0-6813 GCA_047629975.1 Paracoccaceae bacterium | reverse complement strand
TCTATTTTGTGGAACCGGACGAAAACACAGCCGACCCGGGTGGTGCTCTTTCGACACATGCCGGAATGGGGATGGTGTTGGGCGTTGTGACCGCGCTGTGGCTAACGACGTACCTGATCAAAGGGCTGGCAGGGCGACCGGGACCAAAACTGCCTGTCTGGGGCAAAAAGCTACACCCGCTCAGCCACAAGGCGCTTCAGATCGGGGTGCCGGTTGTGGTGCTTTCGGGGGCTATTGCCGGGCTGGCAGCCCCTTATATGGTACGGGCCTTCGGCGTGGTTCCGATAAATTTTGCCGGCGGCACAAAGTTTCTGCACGAGCTTGCACAAGACGCACATGAAATCGTGTTCGATGCACTGATCGTATTAATCATCGGACACGCGCTTTTTCATGTCTGGCGACATTTCTGGATAAAGGACAATGCCTTGCGCATCATGACTCCAAAAAGGCTTCATAAATACCTATGAGTATCCCTCCCCCCCCACCGACAGTCCCCCCCCAATCACCCGAGGCGGGCGCACCGCTTCAGGAGCATCGCTTCCCCTGCGAGGCCTGCGGCTCGGACTTGCGCTTTGCTCCCGGCAAGGACGGACTGATTTGCGACCACTGCGGGCACGCGCAACAGATCAATGAACCTGTCCCGACAGGCGCCATTCAAGAACTGGATTTCCGCCGCGCACTTGAGGCACGCCTGCCGGAAGCCGATATCGAGGAAACCCGCGTCCTGAATTGCGAAAGCTGCGGGGCTCAGGTGGAGTTCGACAGCGTAACCCACGCGCGCGAATGCCCGTTCTGCGCCACGCCCGTTGTTGCAGACAGCGGCACCCACCGCCACATCAAGCCCAAGGGATTGCTGCCTTTCGCACTGACCCAAGAGCAATCGCGCGATGCGATGGCAGACTGGCTGGGCAGTCTGTGGTTTGCGCCCAACGGGTTGCAGGAATATGCCCGAAAGGGGCGGCAAATGCAGGGTATTTACGTGCCTTACTGGACTTTTGATGCCGACACTCAATCCCGCTATTCCGGTGAACGCGGCACGATCTACTACGAAACCCGAACGCGGAGCAGCAAGGACGGCGGCACCGAGACCTATCAGGTGCAAAAAATCCGCTGGCTCCCTGTTTCGGGGCGTGTGGCGCGGTGGTTCGATGATGTTCTGGTGCTCGCGTCCAAAAGCCTTCCGGCGAAATTTACCGACGCACTGGAACCGTGGGACCTTGCGGCGCTGGAGCCATACCGGCCTGAATTCCTTGCGGGGTTTCGTGCGGAGGGCTACGCGGTCGAACTGCCTGACGGGTATGACGCGGCCCGCATCAAAATGGATCAGGTTATCCAGCGCGATGTAAAGTTCGACATTGGCGGTGACCGGCAAAGGATCACGAACCTTGCCACGGATGTATCCGATGTGACCTTTAAACATGTCCTTTTGCCGGTCTGGCTTGCGGCTTATAAATATCGCGGAAAGAGCTACAGGTTTGTTGTGAACGGACGCAGCGGCAGGGTTCAGGGAGAACGCCCGTATTCGGCCGTCAAAATTGCGATTGCCGTGCTTTTCGGTGCAATTGTTGCTGGTGCCATCGGATATGGCGTCGCAATGCAGCAATAAGCGGTCTTGCCAAATTCGAAAGCCCTTGTGATAGCGCTCACATATTGATCTATAATGGCCACCAGAGACGGAGAAGCCCTATGATATTATGCGCCGGTGAGGCCCTGATCGATATGTTGCCCAGAACAGCCACAACCGGCGAAAACGCGCTGCATCCTGCGGCGGGGGGGGCCGTTTTCAACACCGCAATCGCGCTTGGGCGTCTGGGCGTGCCGACCGGCTTTTTTTCGGGCTTGTCGGACGACATGTTCGGGCGACAGCTTGTTGGGGCATTGCACGCGAGCGGCGTTGCCACAGATCTGGCAGCCTTTAGCGACCGGCCCACGACTTTGGCCTTTGTGGAGCTTGTAAACGGGCAGGCCAAGTACACGTTTTACGACGAGAATACCGCCGGCCGGATGTTGCAAACGACAGATTTGCCCACGGATCTGTCACAAATAGATACCCTGTTCTTTGGTGGTATCTCGCTTGTTTTCGACCCCTGCGGTGCGGCCTATGAGGCTTTGTTGAAAGCAGGATCACAGGCGGGCAAGCTGGTGATGCTCGATCCAAATATCCGCCCCGGATTTATCAGGGACGAGGGCGCATATCGCGCGCGGCTGGACCGGATGATCACAGCGTCCGACATTGTAAAGCTGTCGGATGAGGACCTGCATTGGCTGATGGGGCCGGGGTCGCTGGATGCTTTGGCCGCAAAAGTTCTGAATATGGGCCCGTCGCTGTTTTGTTTGACCGAAGGCGCTAAAGGCGTCACGGCCTATTGGGGCCAACATAAATGCAGCGTTGCGGCGAACCGTGTCGAGGTGGTTGATACCGTCGGCGCAGGCGACACCTTCAACGCGGGGTTTCTGGCCGGTCTGGATCAGGCTGGCTGTCTGGGAAATCAAGCTATGGGCAAACCCGATCTGGGCGCGATCCACAAGGACCAGATCAAGGCGGCCTTGACGCTGGGGGTGCGGGCCGCGGCGGTGACCGTGTCGCGCGCCGGCGCAAACCCGCCATGGGCCAAAGAGTTGGAGGGTTAAGCGATGCGGGCACTGGTGCAACGGGTGACCGAAGCCAGCGTAAAGGTCGACGGACAGATCATCGGCCAGATCGAAGGCGGTTTTCTGGTGCTGATGTGCGCCATGCATGGCGATAGCGAAGCGCAGGCTGACAAATTGGTCTCCAAGCTGATCAAGCTGCGTATCTTTTCAGACGAGAACGGCAAGATGAACCGGTCTTTGCGCGATATCGGCGGTGCGGCTCTGGTGGTCAGTCAATTCACACTCGCCGCAGATGTGAGCCGGGGAAACAGGCCGGGATTTTCCGATGCGGCCCCCCCGGATCAAGGCGCGCATCTGTATGAATATTTCAAAACAAATCTGGCAGCCGCGGGAATTCCTGTCCAATCAGGACAGTTCGGAGCAGACATGGCTGTGCATTTGATCAATGACGGCCCCGTGACAATCTGGCTTGATATTTAGTCACAACCGTCCGGTTCCTCCTTTTACACACTGATTTTGCAAAATATTGCAGCAAAGTCGAAATTTGGCAGCGTCGGACCTTGTTCAAACGAACGGCTTGAGTAGAAAAAATCTTTTTTTAGCAGCTTAACGCCGCAGTTTGTCAGCCATGCACTTGCCGCGGCGCTATCCGATGTTAATGTTGCTTTCATGACAGATGCACCACGCTTTTTTGACGAACTTCGCGGCCCCGACGACCGGCCACGCCCCCCGTATCAAGGCTATGACGCCTGGTTTCAGGAGGAAGACATCGCGTTGTTACGGCGCAAGTCGTCCGAAGCCGAAGGGTTTTTCCGCAAGACCGGCATAACGTTTAACGTTTATGGCCAAGAAGAGGCCGACGAACGGCTGATCCCCTTCGATATCGTGCCGCGTATCCTGTCCAATCGGGAATGGACAAAGCTGACGCGCGGGATCGAACAGCGCGTGCGCGCGATCAACGCGTTTCTCTACGACATCTATCATCGTCAGGAGATCATTCGTGCGGGGCGCATTCCGGCCCACCTTATTGCCCAAAACGAGGCGTTTTTGCCGCAAATGATCGGCGTGACGCCGCCGGGCGGCGTGTACACCCATATTGTCGGTGTTGATCTGGTGCGCACAGGCGAAGACGACTTTTTTGTGCTCGAGGACAATGCCCGCACGCCGTCGGGTGTGTCTTACATGCTCGAGAATCGCGAAACGATGCTTCAGATGTTCCCCGAGTTGTTCAGCCGCGTCCGCGTCAAACCCGTTCAGGATTATCCGACGCGCCTCATGCGGTCTTTGTCGGCGACGGCCCCGCCAGCCACATCGGGGCGTCCTGTCGTTGCCGTTTTGACTCCGGGCATTCACAACTCGGCCTATTTCGAGCATTCGTTCCTTGCCGATCACATGGGCGCCGAACTGGTCGAAGGGCACGACCTGCGCGTCATGGATGGCCGCATAGCCATGCGCACCACACGCGGTTACACCCCGATCGACGTGCTTTACCGGCGGGTCGACGATGATTACCTCGACCCTTTGAACTTCAAACCCGAATCGATGCTGGGCGTTCCGGGTATCTTTGACGTGTATCGTTCGGGCGGCATCACAATCGCCAATGCGCCGGGCACCGGCATCGCCGACGACAAGGCAATCTATAGCTATATGCCTGATATCGTAGAGTTCTATACCGGCGAGAAAGCGATCCTCAAGAACGTGCCGACTTATCGCTGTGCAGAGGCCGACAGCCTTGCCTATGTGCTTGAGCATCTTGACGAGCTTGTGGTCAAAGAAGTCCACGGCTCGGGCGGGTACGGCATGCTGGTCGGTCCTGCCGCCAACAAAGCCGAGCTGGCAGCCTTCCGGGCCAAACTGCTTGCGCGGCCCAACAATTACATCGCCCAACCAACGCTGGCTTTGTCCACGGTGCCGATCCTGACAAAAGCCGGGCTTGCGCCGCGCCACGTGGATCTGCGCCCCTATGTTCTGGTCTCGCCGAACAAGATCGACATCACGCCCGGCGGATTGACCCGGGTGGCGTTGAAAAAAGGGTCGCTGGTCGTGAATTCAAGTCAGGGCGGCGGTACAAAAGACACTTGGGTTCTGGAGGATTAAGGCAATGCTTGGCAAAACCGCAGGCGGCCTTTACTGGATGTTCCGCTATCTTGAACGCTGTGAGAACACGGCACGTCTGATCGAGGCCGGCTTTCGGATCGCCCTGACGCGGCCCGATGCGTCGGACGACGAATGGGCCAGTGTCATCGAGGCAGTCGGCGCGCGCGAAGACTACCTGAAGGTGCATTCGACCTTTGATCAGGCCAGCGTCATCAATTTCATGCTGCGCGACAAGGCCAACCCGTCGAATGTGATGCAGGCCGTCGAAAACGCCCGCAACAATGCCCGACTGGTGCGCACCGCCCTGAGCAAAGAAGTCTGGGAGGCGACAAACGAGTGCTGGATGCAGCTAAAAGACGCGCTCAAGGCACCTGTACGCGTGCGTGATCTGCCTGATGTGCTTGGCTTGATCCGTCAGCAATCCGGGCTGGTGCGCGGCGCGTTGCACGGCACGATGCTGCGCAATGACATTTATAACTTTGCGCGCATTGGCACGTTTCTGGAACGGGCGGATAATACCGCGCGCATTCTGGATGTGAAATACTATGTGCTTTTGCCCTCGCTGGGGCAGATCGGGTCGGCGCTTGATAACGTGCAGTGGGAAAATATCCTGCGCTCGGTCGGAGGCCAACGCTCTTACCGGTGGTTGCACGGGGGCGACATCAGCCCGATGGGTATTGCGGATTTTCTTATCCTCGACGGGCGCATGCCACGTTCGTTGGCTTTTTGCGCCGGTAAGATCTATTCCAATCTTGGCTATCTCGAAAAGGATTATGGCATCCGTCATTCCTGTCACGAGCAAGTGGAGGCGATGGTCGGGCGACTGGCATCCACCAATGTCGAGCAGATATTCGACAGCGGCCTGCACGAGTTCATTCTCGATTTTCTGGGTCAAAGCGCCTCGCTTGCTGCGGAAATTGAACGCGATTACCGGTTTTGGGAATAGAATGTCATGAAACTCTCTATCCAGCACACCACGACCTATCGTTACGAAGAGCCGGTAAACTACAGCCTGCAACAGCTTCGCCTGACCCCGAAAAGCCGCATCGGACAAAGCGTCCTGACGTGGCAGACAAGTGTTATGGGCGGCACCAAAGAGCTTGAGTTTGACGACCACCACATGAACAGGGTCCACTTGATCAGCTATAGCGGTGACGCAAGCGAGATCGTGATCAGCTCCCAAGGTGAAATCGAGACAGCAGATATGGCCGGTGTTGTCGGCAAGCACGCAGGGTTTACGCCCCTGTGGTACTTCCTGCGCTCCACCGGGTTGACCCGCCCGGGCGCCCGGGTGCGTGCTTTGATCAAAGACATGAAAGGCGGAGAAACGGCTGACGTCCAGCGGCTTCACGATCTGTCCGATCGCATCCTTGCGGCCATTCCCTACAAAATCGGAGAAACCAACTCTGGCACCGCCTCCGAAGATGCTCTGGGGATTGGCAGCGGCGTGTGTCAGGATCATGCTCATATCTTCATATCTGCCGCACGCCTTTTGGGATATCCGGCGCGATATGTGTCGGGCTATTTGATGATGGACACCCAGATACAGCAAAATGCCAGCCATGCCTGGGCCGAGGCTCATGTTGACGGGTTGGGGTGGGTCGGATTCGATGTCTCGAACGCCATGTGCCCCGATGACAGGTATGTCCGGGTGTCTACGGGTCTGGATTATTCCGAAGCCGCGCCAGTACACGGCGTTCGCTTCGGCTCACAGGCACGCGAATCTCTGCACGTTGACATTCAGGTACAGCAGCAATAAAGCAGGATCTCACGTTACTCGGGACATAGAAAATGACGTATTGCGTTGGGCTAAAGCTGAACCGTGGCCTTGTTTTCATGTCCGACACCCGCACAAATGCCGGTGTTGATAACGTGTCCGTTTTCAAAAAGATGTGCAGCTGGGATCGTCCGGGCGAGCGGTCCCTGACGCTTATGACGGCTGGAAATCTTGCCACGACGCAAGCGGTTGTCAGCCTGCTTGAAGAACGTTCCAAGGCCGCAAAAGAGCGTAATCCCTCGATCCTAGAGCAGCCGTCAATGTTTCAGGTGGCACGGCTGATCGGGGATACACTCAAAGAAGTGATCGCAGAGCACGGCGACAATGGGCAACGCGCCTCAAGCACA
>JBLHUT010000199.1:0-6840 GCA_047629975.1 Paracoccaceae bacterium | reverse complement strand
ACGAACCGCCCGAAATCATGATTGCGCCGTCTTTTTCGATCATCGACTTTGCCGATGCGCGGGCTGCGTCAGATTTCGTCTGGGTGTCGCCGGTGACATAAGCCACTTTCTTGCCCAGAATGCCGTTGCCCTGAAGCGCCTTGGACGAGAAGGTGCTCAGCATGCCGCCGTCGCCTTCACCGTTCAAATGCTCGACCGCAAGCTCGAAAGCACGCAGTTCGTCGGCGCCCTCATCGGCATAAGGACCGGTCTGGGGTACGTTGAAGCCCAATACGACATCGGACCCTTGCGGAGCATTGGTATAGCCGGAGTGACCAGCGGCCCAGACAGAGCCGTTGAATATCGTCGGCACAGCGAGAGCCGCACCGGCGGTTGCGCCGGTTTTGATCAGCCCACGACGTGTGAGAATGTTATTTGACATAATTGTCCTCCCTTAAGTTTGCAGGGTGCGCCGAATCTCCAAGTACACCCCTTTTGCCCGCATGCGAGCTGTCACAAATATCCTATAGAATGGCAAATATTCCAACAACTGCT
Source organism: Paracoccaceae bacterium (assembly GCA_047629975.1). GTDB lineage: Bacteria > Pseudomonadota > Alphaproteobacteria > Rhodobacterales > Rhodobacteraceae > JBLHUT01. The sequence goes on along the minus strand of JBLHUT010000199.1, from coordinate 6,306 downwards.
TGCTTGGCTTCAGTTTTTTTGTAAAGTTATGAACAAAATCGAGAGTTATCTTGTAAACTAATTCTCAACGCAGTGCAGAAACCCATTGAGAAGTACGGAGATTTTCATGCCGCGCACCCGACTTACAGGAACCAGAATCCGGGAGCGCCGGACCGTTCTGGCGCTCAGACAGGTGGATCTGGCGCGCTCTGTCGGTATTTCTGCGTCCTATCTCAACCTGATCGAGCATAATCGCCGCCGCATTGCGGGCAAACTGCTCAATGCGATTGCGCGTGAGTTGCAGGTTGATCCGGGCTTGCTGGCTGACGGGGCCGAAAGTGCGCTGCTCGAAGAATTGCGCGATGCGGCCGACGGGCACGACACCGCGATGCAGGAACTTGCGCGGGTGGACGAGTTTGTGGGCCGCTTTCCCGGGTGGGCGGCTCTTTTGGCAGATACCAGACGGCGCACCCTTGCGCTTGAGCGTACGGTCGAGGCCCTGACCGACCGGATGACCCACGACCCGTTTCTGTCCGCCTCGATGCACGAGGTGCTTTCAACCGTCACCGCGATCCGCTCCACGGCCTCGATCCTGACCGACACCGCGGACATCGACCCCGAATGGCGCATCCGGTTCCACCGGAACATTCGCACCGAAAGCGAGCGATTGGCCGAAAGTGCGGAAAGTCTGGTGCGCTATCTCGACGAAGGCGGCCGTGCAGAGGTGTCCGGCTCGACCCCTCTGGAGGAACTGGACGCATATTTGCAGGGCTGCGGGTTTCATATTCCCGACCTCGAGGGCGCCTCGCCGCGTGCGCCCGATGTCATCATCAGCGAAGCAGAGCCATTGAAAACCGGTGCCAGCCGCGCCCTCGCGCAGGTGCATCTGGAGCGTTACGCAAAGGATGCAATGCGCATGCCCTTGGCTGAATTCAGCGCTGCTGCAAAGGCTGCAAATCATGATCCTGCGATGCTTGCGCGGCGATTCGGTGTTGATCTGGTGGCGGTGTTCCGGCGTCTGGCGTCGTTGCCCGGAGCAGGGGTTTCAGGCACCTTCGGACTTGTTGTTTGCGACGGGTCCGGCACGTTGATCTTTCGCAAGCCCATCGAGGGGTTTGCGTTGCCGCGTTTCGGGGCGGCCTGTCCGCTTTGGCCGTTGTATCAGGCCCTGTCGCGGCCGATGTCACCTGTGCGTGTGCCGGTAGAGATGGGGGGGCGCATGCCCCGGCGGTTTCTGACGTATGCAATTTGTCAGCCGCGCCAACCCGGCGGATTCGACGGGCCCGAGATACTGGAGGCGGCGATGCTTATCATGCCCCCCGAATTGGTCGAGGGTACCACCGCGTGGGGGCACGGGCCTGATTTGGCCGTGGGGACCTCGTGCCGGATATGTCCGCGCGGTGCTTGTGCTGCGCGGCGCGAGCCTTCGATCATGGCTGATGCCTCGTGAGGCGCGCCCCAAGCATCACAATTTGGCGGCGATTGTAGACAGAGCTTTTGACAAGCGGTGTTTTATGCCGATACTTCCCCTTGCGAAGATCAATGGAAAATTGACGACGCAAGGGAGGGTGACATGGTCAAGAGTGTTCTGCTCGTCGAGGACGAGCCGAATATCATCGAGGCCATCCGGTTCATATTGAGCAGGGATGGTTGGTCGGTATCGGCGCATTCGGATGGAAAGACGGCACTTGAGGCGGTTATTGCCAAAGCGCCGGATGTGCTTATCCTTGATGCTATGCTGCCGGGGCGAAGCGGTTTCGACATCCTGCGCGACCTGCGTGCGCGTCCCGAAACGGCTCGCTTGCCGGTGTTGATGCTGACAGCCAAGGGGCAGGTCAAGGATCGCGAACTGGCGACAGAATCCGGAGCGAGTGCTTTTATGACAAAACCCTTTTCGAACGCCGAGGTTCTGGCGACGGTCAATGCGCTTGCGACGGGGTAGTCGGATAGGGCCGGCAAACGGGTGGGGGGCGTGATACCGCACGAAGATATTGCGCCTGAACAGATTGGCAGGCCGGTCCCGAGCGGGCGACGGGGTGTGAAGGGTGCAGCCGGAACGCTTGATACGGGAGGGAGCGATCCTGATGCGGGGGCGCCGCTTTTTCTGGCGCGGGAGGCGTACAGACGGCGACGTTTGATTGATGCCGCACGTTTGCTGCCGGCGTTCGGGGCCGCGTTGGTGATGTTACCGATCCTTTGGAATACCGGCGACACGAACGGTGGTGCTTCGGGGGGCACCGCTCAGGGGATGGTTTTTATCTTTGTCATCTGGGCGGTGTTGATTGTGCTGGCTGCTGTTTTGGCGCGACGTTTGACCGAGCCGCTGTCCGAGGGGCGTACGCGGCCACTTGTTCCGTCGTCTGGCGGGGATCACGCCCGATTGCAGCCTCTGACACCCAAAGCGGAACCCCGGTCAGCCGCCACTGCGCGGACCTAGGGAATGCTGACGTTCAACTTGCTGATCTTTGTGGCGCTGGGCTATGTGACCTTTTTGTTTTTGATCGCATTCGCTGCCGAAAGACGGGCAAGCACGGGGCGGCAATCGTGGATCCGGTCGTCGCTGGTTTATACGCTGTCGCTATCGGTGTATTGCACTGCGTGGACATTTTACGGCGCGGTCGGAAATGCAGCGCGTTCGGGGCTGGAATATATCACCATCTATCTCGGACCGACGCTTGTTTTGCTTGGTTGGTGGCTTTTGCTGCGCAAGCTGGTGCGGATAGGGCGCGCCCAACGGATCACCTCTATCGCGGACCTTATTTCGTCCCGCTATGGCAAATCCAACGGGCTGGGCGTGATTGTCACGCTTCTGGCGGTTGTTGGCACGACGCCCTACATCGCGCTTCAGTTGCAATCGGTGACCCTTTCTTTCGGGGTGTTCGCCGACATTGACGGGTCGGGCCGGATGCTGGTGGAGCCGGACCTGACGGGGCTTTGGGTTGCGGTCGGGTTGACGTTGTTCACAATTTTGTTCGGGACCCGTAATCTTGATGCCAACGAGCGTCACCACGGGGTTGTGATGGCCATTGCCGTCGAGGCTGTGGTCAAGCTGGTGGCTCTGCTTGCGGTGGGTATTTTTGTTGTCTGGGGGCTGGCGGACGGGCCGGCGGATATGTTGATGCGCATCGACAATTCCAAAATTGCAGACTGGAATATGAATGGTGGACGCTGGATTGCCATGACTTTTCTGGGGGCGGCGGCGATTGTGTGTTTGCCGCGTATGTTTCAGGTGCTGGTCGTCGAGAACGAAGACGAGGCGCATCTGGCAACAGCAAGCTGGGCCTTTCCGCTGTATCTTTTGCTGATGAGCCTGTTTGTGGTTCCGATTGCCGTGATGGGCCTCGGGCTATTGCCGGCGGGTGCGAACCCCGATCTTTATGTGGTCAGCCTGCCGCTGGCGCAAGGGTACGACGGTTTGGCGATGCTGGCGTTTCTGGGGGGGTTTTCATCGGCTACCTCGATGGTCATCGTGGCGGCGATTGCCTTGTCGACGATGGTCTCCAATCACATCGTCATGCCGCTTTATCTGTCGCAAAGGCGGCATGGTGCCGTGCGGGTCGGAGATGTGCGCCACGTGGTTTTGCTGGCGCGCCGGTTGTCGATCGCGGGCGTGCTGTTGCTGGGTTATTTGTATTTCCGCTTTGCGGGAGGGCGGGAACTTGCGGCGATCGGTCTGATCAGTTTCGCGGGTGTCGCACAGGTGTTGCCATCGTTGCTCGGGGGGTTGTTCTGGCGCGGGGCCACGCGCAGCGGGGCTGCGGCGGGGCTGATTACCGGTTTCGTTGTCTGGGCGTATACGCTGCTGTTGCCAAGCCTCTCGGATGGCGGGCTTTTCGGTGTGCAGATGTTGACACACGGACCGTTCGGCATTGGCTGGCTGCGCCCGCAGGCATTGTTCGGAATTGCGGGGCTTGATCCGCTGGTGCATGCGGTTTTCTGGTCGATGATCCTGAATACCACAGCGTTTTGTATTGTGTCTATTGCCAGCTTTCCGACTCCGCTTGAACGATTGCAGGGCGCGCAGATGGTGAATGTGTTTCAACATACAGTCGCGGCGCGCGGTTGGGCGCGCGGCGCGGCCGAGGCCGAGGACCTGTTGCTCATGGCGCAACGGATTATTGGCCCGACGCAGGCGCAAGCCTTGTTTCAGAATGCGGCGCAAAAGCAAGGAAAGCAGGGGTTCCTGCCCGACCCGACGCCCGAGTTCCTTGAATTGCTGGAGCGTGAGCTGGCAGGTTCTGTCGGCTCGGCCACGGCCCATGCCATGGTTGGCCAGATCGCCGGAAGCTCTGCGGTGCTGGTCGAGGATTTGATGCGCGTTGCGGACGAGGCGCAGCAAATTCTGGAATATTCCAGCCAGCTTGAAGAGCAATCCGGAGAGCTGGCGTTGACCGCGCGCCAATTGCAACAGGCAAACGAAAAACTGACCGCCCTTTCGATTCAGAAAGACGCCTTTCTAAGTCAGATCAGTCACGAGTTGCGCACGCCCATGACCTCGATCCGCGCCTTTTCAGAAATTTTGCGCGATAGTGCCCTTGAGAGTACCGAGCGCGCGCGGTTTGCGGGGGTGATCCATGACGAAGCCCTCCGGCTGACACGGCTTCTGGACGATTTGCTTAATTTGAGCGTGCTGGAAAATGCGCAGGTGACGCTGCATATGGCGTCGACGGACCTTGGGGGGTTGATTGACCGTGCTGTTGCGGCTGCGGGGGTGATGGAGGGCGCGCACGCGCTTGTCGTTGACAGGCGCGCGCGTTCGGAGGGGCTGGTGCTGCACACGGACGGGGACAGGCTGACGCAGGTGTTTATTAATTTGATTGGAAATGCGTGCAAATATTGTGACGCCGACAGCCCGACGCTCAAGATCAGGGTGCGTAAACTGGAAGGGGTCGTGCAGATCGACTTTATCGACAACGGGGCGGGCATTCCCGAACGCAGTCAGGATATCATTTTCGAGAAATTCTCGAGACTGGAAGAAAGTTCTGCGGCAGGCGGGGCAGGGTTGGGGCTTGCCATATGTCGCGAAATCATGATCCGGCTGGGGGGGAGTGTCGTTTATGTTCCCGGTCAGGCAGGGGCAGCTTTCCGCGTCAGCCTGCCCGCCGACGGTTAAAGAATAGGCGAAATGGCAGCCTGTCCTCTGTTCGCAAGCCTGAATTAACCATTTTAAAACTTCGATCTGTGAAACCGTAAAGACACATTCAGTCTCCAAGGTTTCATTTTTCATGGCAGACGCCGCGCCGCAATCCGTGCTTAGACGCAAGGCTGTTTCCAGCCCGCGTGAGCAAGCTTCCGTTATGACCCCTGAAAAGGCCATGGCCGAAGCGGTTGCGCGTGCCTCTCAGGACGCGTTCGGACTGGCGATGCAGCTGTCAGAGTGCAAGCTTGCGATGAACTCGTTGAGCGAACTGCTGGATATGCTGCCCGAAAAGTGCCTTTTGGCAGTGGTCGAAGGCCCCGGAGATGCCCAAGGACTTCTGGCGCTTGACCCTATGCTTTTTGCGGGGCTGGTCGAATTTCAAACGATCGGGCGGATAAACCCCGTTTTGCCTGCCGCACGACGGGCCACCCGGACCGATGCAATTCTTGTCGCGGACTGGATCGACCGTTTGTTGCACGAATTCGATGTGGGTTTGAGCGAGGTTCCAGACAGTCAATGGGCGCAAGGCTACAGTTATTGCAGTGCGATCCCTGACGCCCGGCCCTTGGCGTTGTTGCTTGAGGACGCGCCGTATCGTCTGTTGGAAATTGATGTCTCCATCGGTGAGGATGTGCGGGCGGGGCGGGCAATTCTTGCTGTTCTTGCCGATGGCTCCCGTCCGGGGGTGCGACGCAAGGCGAACGGATCGGGCAAACGGTCGGGTGCGGCGCAGGGGGACCCGCGAAACCCGATGAGCGAACCTGAAATTCAAAGTCCGAAAAATGCGAAATGGGCTGCGGATCTTGCGGATGTGGTGGCAGAGGCAGATGTCGAAGTCCGGGCCGTTTTGCATCGCCTTGAAATGCCGATTTCCGATCTGGGGGCGTTAAAGGTCGGTGACCTTGTTGATGTGCCGTTGGCCAGTGTCGGAAACGTTCGGATCGAAGGCTGCGACGGGCGGTTGGCAGGGCGCGGGCGTCTGGGCCAATCCATGGGGCAGCGCGCGATTCGGATCAATGGAGCGGACATCACCGCGCAGCAACAGGCGCGCCGGTCGTTTATCGATGCAAGTGGCTCCGGGCCCCAAGGCCGCACTTCGGTGGAAAAGGACCTGATGGGGACGGTTGGACCGATGGAGGAGGAAGAGGAGGATATCGACAACCTCATGAGCCTCGACACCGGATTAC
>JBLHUT010000198.1:0-6878 GCA_047629975.1 Paracoccaceae bacterium | reverse complement strand
CATAAAGGCCGGGCAGGGCGTGGCGCGCATTGCCAAGCACGGCCTCAAGTTTGCGCGGGGCCTCGACATCGGGATCATAGACGACGACATCCCAGCCCATGAGCAAGAACCGTGCGGCCCAGCCGCCGCCGATGACGCCACCGCCAAGAAGTGTTGCAGTCAATGTCATGTTCTGTCCTTAAAGGCTGAGCGTTTCGGTGTGGCCATCGATGGCCATTGCCTGTCCCGAGATGCGGGCCGCCGCCGAAGAGGCTAGCCAGTGGGCCGTTTCGGCAATATCTTCGGCGGTGACCCATGTTTTCATGGAGACGCCCTGAACGTACATGTCGCGTTGGGTGGCCTCATCGACACCGCGCGCGGTGGCTTCGGCGGTAATAACGCGGTCCATGCGTGGCCCTGTCACCGACCCGGGGCATAGGGCATTGACGCGCACGCCGTCGGGGCCAAGCTCCATCGCCAGCGTTTTCATCAAGCCGATAATGCCCCATTTTGCCGTCGCATAGGGGCTGCGGTTGGGATAGCCGAACAGGCCCGCCGTCGACGAGGTCAACAGTATCGTGCCGGAGCCTTGGGCCTTCATCAGGGGGGCCGCCCAGCGACAGGCCAGAAACGCCCCGTCCAGATTGGCCGACAGACATGCCCGCCATCCCGCCAGATCAAGAGTTTCGATCGGCCCCGCAGGCCCGCCCGTGCCGGCATTGGCGCACAGCACGTCAACCCCGCCCAGATGGGCCTGTGCCGCGTCGAAAAATGCCTGCATCTGGGTCTCTGACGTTACATCGGCCACGTGGCACAGCGCGTCAGGCAGGGCGCGCTTTGTCGCCGCCACGGCCTCGGGGTCGATGTCGCAAAGGGCAATCCGCGCTCCTGATTGCGCGAACCGCTTTGCAAAAGCGCGCCCGATACCCGCGGCACCGGCGGTGATAACAACCCGCTGGGGGGAGGCCGCATTCATGACGGGGCGCGCTTGGTCAGGCCCAGTTTCGCGCGTACCGCGTCGGGGCCGATGACGTTGGCCCCCATGGCCTCGATGATCGTGCGGGCGCGGGTGACAAGCGCCTCGTTGGTGGCCAGCTCGCCTTTGCCAAGCCACAGGTTGTCTTCCAGCCCGACACGCACGTTGCCCCCCGCCAGCACAGCGGCCGCAACATAAGGCATTTCGTTGCGCCCGATCGAGAAGGCCGACCACGTCCAGTCATGCGGCACGTTGTTGACCATCGCCATAAAGGTATTCAAGTCGTCCGGCGCCCCCCACGGTACGCCCATGCACAATTGCACCAACGCGGGGCTTTCAAGAATGCCGCGCTCCACAAGGGTTTTTGCCAACCAAAGGTGGCCGGTGTCAAAGGCCTCGATCTCGGGCTTCACACCAAGGGACGTCATCATCTTTCCCATTGCTTCCAACATACCGGGGGTGTTGGTCATCACATAATCGGCCTCGGCAAAATTCATCGTTCCGCAGTCGAGGGTACAGATTTCGGGCAGGCATTCGGCGATATGGGCGACGCGCTCCTCGGCGCTGATCATGTCGGTACCGGCGGACAGCGGAAGCGGGGCGGAGGGCGGACCAAACACCATGTCCCCCCCCATTCCGGCGGTCAGGTTAAGCACGCAATCTGTTCCGGCGTCGCGGATGCGGTCGGTGACCTCGCGGTAGAGCTTGAGATCGCGCGACGGCACGCCGGTTTCAGGGTCGCGCACGTGGCAATGTACGATGGCAGCGCCGGCGCGGGCGGCGGCAATGGCACTGTTGGCGATCTGTTCAGGAGAGCGCGGCACATGCGGGCTGCGGTCTTGTGAACTGCCCGAGCCGGTGACGGCACATGTGATAAACACATCCTTGTTCATTTGCAGTGGCATCGGTTGGTGTCCTGTCGTTTTGAGGTGCTGGTCCAAGGTTACGCGAAGAGGCCGCGCGTGATTGTCAAAAAGCGACGGTTGCCGGAAAATTTCCCCTTGCCGCCGTTCTTTTTTCAAGCGTCCCGTGTCCCGCGTCCCGCGTCCCGTGTCCCGTGTCCCGTGTCCCGTGTCCCGTGTCCCGTGCGCCGGTTGTTTTGGTGCAGGTGTTTTGAGTCAGGGGTCAATAGCCGGTCATTTCAAGATATCCAACACCCGGATGTGATCCTTCGATTGTTACCGGACCCTCCCAGTAAGGGATCGAAAGCGGCATCCAGCTGTTTGGGTTAAGAGCTGTGATAACAGTGTCGATTGCCCGTGCGGGAAGCTCGACACGCCATTTCACCGGGACTGTCCGGTCGGCCACCCGGGCGTCGGCCACTGCTGACAACCGCAGCGCACCGTTGGCGTAATGCGTGGCGGTGCCGTCTGCGGCGATAAACGTGGCAGAGGTGTAGGTCTTGGTGCCATCGCCGTCCTCGCGCAACTGGAAGCCCATCAACTTCGTCCCGTCGTCAAAATGCAACGAAACCCAGTCCCATCCCGATTGCTCCCCCGCCAACGGCTGCGAGGACCACTCGCGGTCCAGCCATGCCTGACCCGTGACAGCAACAGATCCCGACGGCAGTGTGATGTCGCCTGACACGGAATAAAACGGTTGGGAGTAATAATGGCTGGCCTCGCCCCCCGAAGACTTGACCGAATAGCCCGCAGCCCCCTGAAGCACCAAGGGGCCGTTTGCCGTCAGCGTCAGATCAAAGGCAAAGTCCGGCCCGCGCGCCGACAGGGCAAGCGCGTCAAGCGGGTCTCGGGCGTCCGGCAGGCCGCGCATCTGCCATTCGTCGATGTAGGCCACGAACGGATCAAGCCGGACGCCGGCCTGTCCGATCCCGTCACGGGCAAATCGTTCTGTCGCAAAATGGGCTGTCGGCGTTGTCAGTGCTGCATGGCCCAGCCAAAGCTGCGGACTGCTCCAACCCGCGTCTGCCCCGGTGGGCGGAGCGAGTGCAGAGCGAAACAGCGTCCACTGGACCCCGTAAGATATGCCATCGGTCCCCGTCAGGTTCGAGGTAAGATACCACCACTCGATCCTGAAATCGGGATGGGCGGCGTGATCGGCCGGAAATTCGAGCGTGCGGTCGGGAGCGGGCAGGGCAAACCCCTCGGCACCGCTGCCAAGTCCGGCAAAGCCCTGTGCCCCTGCGGTGGCCGGCAGCATCAGCAACGCGAAAATCAGCCCCCTAACGTTCATTTGCAAACACCTTCAAAAAATCGGCCGGCTGCATGCGCGACAATCGCCACACCGGCAGCGCGCTTGCCAGTAAGGCAGCCAGCAATGCAAGAGCCATTAAAATTGCCCACTGGGCCGGAAAGACGAACATCGGAAGCCGCCAGCCAAAGGCCTCGACGTTCACGACCGCCAACAGCACCCACGCAAGCATCAGCCCCACAGGAAGGGCGACAGCACAGGTCAACCCCGCCAGCACCAGACTGCGCAACACCTCCAGTCGTGACAATTCCGCCCGCGTGATCCCCAAGGCCCAGACCGGTGCCAATTGTGGCAGCCGGATCGTGGCCAGCGTCAAAAGCGAGGTTAAAATCGCAAATCCCGCCACCGAAAGCGTCAGGACATTCAACGCCGAGGTTACGGTAAAGGTGCGCTCGAACACCCCGAGCGAGAAGGCCTTGATTGCGGCCTGATCGGTGATTTGTGCAGGCTCCAGTGCCAGCGCGTCGATCAACCCGGATTGCAACCTTTCGGCTTTTTCGGGCGGGATGCGAATACCGAACCGCAGGCGCGCCAGATCGGGGTGGCGCGCCGTAAGTGCGTCTAGTCCGACAATCGCCTGACCGGCCGGATTTCCGAAATCGGAATAGACGCCCGCCACGACCACCTGCCAGCCGGGCTCCAGCGTAAGTTCATCCCCCGCAGACAGGCCTTGCCGTCGTGCAAGCTGTTCGTTGACCAGCGCACTTTGACCGGTTTGCAAACTGTCCCAGACGTCTGGCCGGGCGGTGAGCAGGGGCCAGTGGTCACGGTAGGTTGCGTGATCGACGATGCCGTAAATCTCGCCCTCGCGGTCCCCCAGTCGAGCCTCGACAGACCAGATCGGCAAAACCGCATCAGCACGCCCGTCAAGCCAGAGCTGTATCGCGGCGCCTTCCTCGTTCGTGCGGGCCGTGACGTAAAGCTCCGAGGCAAGCCGCTGGTCGAGCCAGCCGGTAAACGTCAGCCGGAAACTGGACACCATCGTGCCGACGCCCACGTTTGTGGCAAGCGCCAGCATCAGCGCCATCAACGCAAGCGACAGGCCGCGCAATTGTTGCTGTGTATCTGCCCAGAACCACTGTGCCCTTGCTGTTTTGGCAAGTCGTGCCGCAAGCATGAGTGCCGCTGACAACACCGCCGGCAGCACAAGCGCGGCCCCCATCAGCAATCCGCCAAGCAAAGCAAACCCTGCCAACAGGCCATCGAACACAAAAGTGGCCACCGCCCCGCCAAGCATCAATGTCAGCCCAATGGCGGCTTGGGCGGTGATGCTGCGCGTTGAGTGGCGGCTCCACGCGCGGGTCTGCGCGCTGCTCAGCAAGGGCATCCTGATAACCGACCAAAGCCCGTCTGCGGCCGCGACACCACTGCCGAGCAAGGCAATCCCCAGACCCGCCAGCGCCCATTGCGGCCGGAACTCCAGCCCGCCTGACACGGACGCACCGTAAAGGCCGCGCAACGTTGCGGCCACGTCGGGCAGTAAGGCCCCGGCAATCAGATAGCCCAGACCCACACCAATCGCCCCGGCCAGCAAAGCCAACCCCACAAGTTCACCCAGCAACAAGAACACCAGCACGCGCAACGGCACACCAAGCGCCCGCAAGGTCCGCAACAGCCCGCGCCTTTGCTCGAACGCAAGCCCGATGCCTGCATGAACGATGAACAGCCCCACCACAAACGACAACAGCCCGAAAGCGGTCAGGTTCAAATGAAAACTATCGGTCAGCCGCCCGATATCGCTCGTACTTTGTGCCGGTTGTCGTATCAAGCTGGGTGCCACGTCGGCCAATGCCGGGCGCAATAGCGGTTGATCGGGTTGCACAAGCAACCTGTCAAACCCGTTTCCGACAAGAGCGCGCGCGGTGCCGATATCGGTCACAATCGTGCCGGCTGGCACATCCGGCGAGGGCCGCAAGACCGGAAAGGACACAGAACCGGGTGCGTCTTGCGAGCGGGCGGCAATCAGTTCGGGGGCGGCAAAGCCAAGCCCCGGGCGCATCAACAATTGCGCCGGGTCGCCGGACATCGCCGCGCGCATTTGCGCAGGCAGGCTGGCGGGCGGCGCGGTTAGCGGCTCCAGCCCGACAATCCGCAGTGTGTTTCCCGCGCTTTGCAGGTCACGCTCGATGACCGGTGACACAAGCCAGCCCGAACGCCGCAGCGCCACATACGTCTCGATCGAAATCACACCGCCGGTGGCATCGACCAGCGTGTCGAACGCGTCGCCGCCAAAAACGGCCGCGGCGGCGGCATAACTACGCTTTGCCTGCCCGTTGACGGCCTGCACGGCGGACCAAAGCGCCGTAGCCAGCGCCAGACCGATAATCAGGGTTGCCAGTTGCAGCGGCTGTTTGCGCCAATGGGACAAGAGCGCCGAAAGACTGTGCCGGATCACGCCAATCGCCCCGCCGACAGGTGCACGCGGCGTGACAACCGCGCCGCCAACGTGGTCGAATGGGTAACCATCAGCAATCCTGCACCGACATCTGTGACCAGTTCCAGCATCAGGGCCATCACCGCATCGCTGCTGGTCTCATCCAGATTTCCGGTGGGCTCGTCGGCAAGAATGAGCGAGGGCCTTCCGGCCAGCGCACGGGCGATGGCAACACGCTGTTGCTGACCGCCAGACAGGCTCTCGGGGTAGCGGTCAAGCACGGCTGACAGACCCAACCGGTTGGCAAGGTCCGCGGCCCATTCGGGATCATACCGTCCGGCAATCCGGGCCTGAAAGGCAATATTTGCAGCAACATCCAGTGACGGAATCAAATTGAACTGTTGAAATACCAGACCGATGTGATCGCGCCGAAGCGCGGCGCGCCCTGCATCGTCCAGCCCGTTCAGCGCAGTGCCCCCGATGACGATCGTGCCGCTATCGGCGCGGTCAAGCGCTCCCAGAAGATGAAGGAATGTACTTTTGCCGCTGCCGGACTCTCCCGTCAGCGCCAGAGTTTCTCCGGCAGCAAGCTGCAGGCTGACCCCAGACAGAACAGCCACGCCGCCGTTCTCGCCGGGGTAGGTTTTGTGGACATCGCGGGCATCGAGCAACATGCATCCTCCAATCGAGCCTGTACGTAGTGCAGGCTCCGCTTCGGGGTAGCCCTTGCTAGCTGCGGATGCCCGAAAACTTCACTTCCCATGCGGCGCGTTCGTCGTCGGTAATCTTTTGGAACAGCACATCGGGCACGGTAAATTTGTGACCGGGCTTCAGACGCGTCAGCGCGGCGCCGATCTGTCCGGGCCACATCGTTTCCTCGGATCCGATCGCATCAAGCATCGTGGCCGCGGCGTCGGGCACGAAGGGCTGTGACAAAACCGCGTAAACACGGATCAGGTTCAAGGCCAGTCGCGTGTCGGCGGCGGCGGTGTCTGGATCGGTCTTGAAGGTGCTCCACGGGGCGGCTGCTTGCAAAAACTCGTTGCCCGCCGCCCAGATCGCGCGCAATTCAGCGGCAGATTTGCGGACCTCCATGGCCTCCATGTGGCCGACGTAGGCTGCGATGCGTATCTCTAGCTCTGCGATCAGTTTGGCTCCCAGTTCGGTAAGCTCCCCGCCTGCGGGGACTTCCTCGCCGAACTTGGAGCGACAGAACTTGGTGATGCGGCTGACAAAATTACCCAGAACATCGGCCAGATCCTTGTTTACACCGGCCTGAAACTTCTCCCACGTGAATTCGCTGTCGCTGCTTTCGGGCGCGTTCGACAACAGCCACCA
>JBLHUT010000197.1:0-6883 GCA_047629975.1 Paracoccaceae bacterium | reverse complement strand
GCCTTTTATGTGACCGGCGATACCCGCCCGGGCGTGGCAACCGCCACCCAGCACCAAGGCAAGGAACTGTCGTACAACAACATCAACGACACCGACGCCGCATTCGAGCTGGTATCGGAGTTTGCCCCTGCGGACGGTCCTGCCTGTGCCATCATCAAGCATGCCAACCCTTGCGGCGTCGCCACCGGTGCCACAATGGCCGAAGCTTACGAGCGGGCGTTTGATTGCGACCGCACCAGTGCCTTTGGCGGGATCATAGCTCTGAACCAACCGCTCGACGGGCCGACAGCGGAAAAGATCAGCGGCATTTTCACCGAGGTAGTCATCGCCCCCGGCGCAGATGCAGACGCAAGAGAGATTTTTGCCAGGAAAAAGAACCTGCGCCTGCTGACGACCACCGGATTACCCGACCCAAAGATCGGCGGGCTGATTGCGCGACAGGTCGCGGGAGGCTTTCTTGTTCAGGACAAGGACATCGGGCATGTCAGTCTGCCCGACCTGCGGGTTGTCACAAAACGACACCCCACCGAAGCAGAGCTGCGTGACATGCTGTTTGCATGGATCGTCGCCAAACATGTGAAATCCAACGCTATTATCTATGTCAAAGACGGCGCGACCGTGGGCGTCGGTGCCGGACAAATGAGCCGCGTTGACAGCACGCGCATTGCAGCCCGCAAAGCACAGGACATGGCAGGGGCGATGGGCCTTCCGGCGCCGCTCACCACAGGGTCGGTCGTGGCATCAGATGCGTTTTTCCCTTTTGCCGACGGGTTGCTGACAGCCGCCGAAGCAGGCGCAGTGGGGGTGATCCAACCGGGGGGATCCATGCGTGACGACGAGGTGATCAAAGCCGCAGACGAGGCCGGCATCGCGATGGTCTTTACCGGCCAACGGCATTTCCGGCACTGATCCATGGGCAGGTTTTGGGGGATCGCGACGCTGGCTTTTGCCATAGACCAGATCAGCAAATACGCGGTGATCTATGGGCTTGACCTGATAGAACGCGGCCCCGTAGAGGTCTTTCCGCCGTTGCTGGTTTTCCGGTTCGGGCTGAATACCGGCATCAATTTCGGCCTGTTCACAGACCTGCCTTTCGAGACGCGGTGGATTCTGGTGGCGCTTTCGCTTGGGATTTCTGCGGCCATCGTGATCTGGGCAAAGCGGTCACTGGAAACACCCGTGCAGTTTACCTGTGCGGGGCTTCTGGTGGGGGGCGCGGTGGGAAATGCCGTGGACCGGATGGTTCACCCCGGCGTGCTCGATTTTCTGAACATGTCGTGTTGCGGGATCAACAATCCTTATGTTTTCAATCTGGCAGATGTGTTTATCTTTGCCGGCGCTATCGGGCTTGCTTTTCTGAGCGATCCGAAAAAAGCGACCTGAAGCACAGACAATGCAAAAGGCACCGTGACGTGCCACCACAAACGCGGTAGAAGAACGAAACAATCGCGGATGGAGGCAGGTATGACAGGACGGCATGGGCGCGCAATTTTCGCCTTGGCTCTGGCTGTGGGCCTAGCGGGTTGTGGATCGGGCGATAAATCTCCTGATCTGATGAACATCCGCAAAGGGCAAACCTCACCGGACGAGTTCGCCATCATTCCAAGCAAACCGATTGAAATTCCGGCAGACCTTGCGGCGCTCCCTGCTCCGACACCGGGGGCCGGCAACCGGACAGACCAGAACCCGCAGGCAGATGCCATTGCCGCATTGGGCGGCAACCCTGACCGTATCGTACTGACCGGCGTGACCCGTGGCGACGGTGCCCTGATCAATACCGCGACACGGTTTGGAACCAGCGCGACCATCCGTCAGGATCTTGCGGCAACTGATCTTGCCTTCCGGCAGAACAATCAGGGGCGCGTGCTTGAACGCCTGTTCAACGTGACGCGCTATTACAAAGTGTACGCACCGCAATCTCTGGACCAGCACCTTGAGCTGGAGCGTTTTCGCCGCGCCGGTATCCGCACCGTCGCAGCCCCGCCTTTACCTCCGGAGCAATAATAGCGAAACACGCTTCACGTCCTCGTAGGGCTTCTTGAATACTTGCAGTTGCACCGTAGGTTAAGACTGACAAGTAGACCATGGAGTGACAATGACGCGACCGACCCCACTACAGCCCACGCTCAAACGCCCGCTATTACGGATTTTTGCGCCGCTTTTTGCGTCTTTGACGCTCATCGCCCCGCTGCTGACCCCGTCACATGCCATAGCAGCAGAAGAGGGCGTGACCTCGTTCATGCTGGAAAACGGCATGGAAGTTGTGGTCATCGAAGACACACGCGCCCCCGTGGTCGTTCATATGGTCTGGTACAGAGTCGGCGCAGCAGACGAGATGCCCGGCACCTCGGGCATTGCGCACTTTCTTGAACACCTCATGTTCAAGGGCACCTCGACCGTGGGATCGGGCGAATTTTCGGATGTTGTCGAAAGTAACGGCGGGTCGGACAATGCCTTTACCTCGTGGGATTACACCGGGTATTTTCAACGGGTCGCATCGGACCGGCTTGATTTGATGATGAAAATGGAAGCCGATCGCATGACCGGTCTTGTGCTCACCCAAGATATGATCCCGCCAGAACGCGATGTCATTCTGGAGGAACGCAACCAGCGAACCGACAGCAGCCCCGATGCGTTGTTCGGCGAACAACGGCGCGCGGCACAATTCCTCAACCATCCCTATGGCCGCCCCATTATCGGATGGCGTCACGAAATGGAGACATTGTCGCTGGAGGATGCGCTTGAATTTTACGGTGAACACTACGCCCCGAATAACGCCGTTCTTGTGGTCGCCGGCGACGTAACCGTGCAAAAAGTCCGCGACCTTGCTGATAAATATTACGCTCCGATCGCAGCAAACCCCGCACTCAAGGACAGGTTGCGCCCGTCCGAGCCACCCCAGCTTGCCGAGCGGCGATTGGTCTTTTCCGATCCGCGCACGGCGCAGCCCTATATCATCCGCAGCTACAAAGCACCCGAGCGCGACAGCGGGGCACAAGAGACAGCCGCCGCACTTGCGTATCTTGCCGATCTTCTGGGTGGGTCGTCGGCCACATCAGTCATGGGACAGGCCCTTGAATTTGGTGCACAAAAAGCAGTCTACACCTCGGCGTTCTATTCCGGTCTATCGCTGGATGACACAACGTTCGGGCTAGTGATTGTGCCAGTTCCGGGGCGGAGCCTGCCAGATGCCGAAGCGGACATGGACGCCGTGATCGAATCGTTTCTGGAAACAGGGGTGGACGAAGTACAATTCCAGAGGATCAAGTCACAGATCAGCGCCTCGGAAATCTATGCCCTCGACAGCCTGCAAGGACGTGCGCGCCGGTACGGCGAGGCGTTGACCTCGGGGTTGACCGTGGAAGACGTACAAACATGGTCCGACGTGCTGCGCAGCATCGAGCCGCAAGATGTCATGCAAGCAGCCAGAGCCGTCTTTGACAAACGAAACGCCGTGACCGGCTACATGATGCAAACCGCTGCACAGGAGATGACCCAATGACCGCTGTGAGCAAGGTTTTTGTCCCCGTTCTGGCATTGTGCCTGGCCCTTGCAGGCCCGCTGCGCGCTGCCGTCGACATCGAAGAGGTCACATCGCCCTCGGGTATCAAGGCATGGCTGGTCGAGGAACCCTCGATACCGTTTGTTGCCCTCGAAATCCGTTTCAAAGGCGGCGCAAGCCTTGATGCCCCCGACAAACGCGGGGCAATCAACCTGATGACGGCCCTGCTTGAAGAAGGGGCCGGAACATTGTCGTCACGCGCCTTTGCCGCCGCGCGCGACGACCTTGCGGCAAGCTTCGGCTATAGCGTGTCAGACGACACTTTGTCGGTCTCGGCCCAGTTCCTGACCGAGACCCAGGATGCCGCACTTGACCTGTTGCGACTGACCCTGAACGCGCCACTTTTTGCGCCTGAAGATATCGAGCGGGTGCGCCGACAGGTTCTGTCAAATATCGAAAGCAGCGAAAAAGATCCGGATGCCATTGCAGGCACCCGTTTTGACGCACGCGCTTACGGCACCCACCCTTATGGTTCGGACGCGAGCGGTACTTTGGAAAGTGTGGGCGCGTTGACGCGGGATGACCTGATTGATGCCAAAAACCGGGTCATGGTGCGCGACCGGATTTATGTTTCGGCGGTGGGCGATGTCGATGCCGAAACACTGGGGGCTATGCTTGATAAGCTCTTTGCGGACCTGCCTGAAACCGGGGCGCCGATGCCCGAGCGGGTCGTCTACAACAACACCCCCGGTGTGACGCTGGTGCCCTATGAAACACCACAATCTGTTGTCGTATTCGGGCAACGCGGGCTTGCCCGGGATGACCCCGATTTCTTTGCAGCTTACGTTATGATGGAGGCGATGGGCGGCGGCGGCTTCAACTCCCGCCTGATGCAGGAAGTGCGCGAGAAGCGCGGGCTGACCTATGGCATAGGCGTATATCTTTATCCGCGAGATCACGCAGAGCTTATTCAGGGCAGTGTTTCAACCGACAACACACGTGTCGCCGAGACATTGGAAGTCATCAAGGAGCAATGGGCCCTGCTGGCAAAAGACGGTTTGACGGTCGAGGAAATCGAGCGCGTCAAAACCTATCTGACAGGGTCCTATCCTCTGCGGTTTGATGGTAACGGCCGCATTGCGCGGATCCTTGTCGGCATGCAGATGGAGAACCTTGGGCTTGATTATGTCAACACCCGCAATGCCCGCGTTGCTGCCATTACAAAGGCCGATGTCGATGCCGTCATCAAACGACTGATCGACCCGGAGGGGCTCCATTTTGTAGTTGTCGGACAGCCCGAAGGGTTAGCAGCCAGCAATTGAAACCGCAGCGGCGCCCTCCCGCCCCCTTGCGGGGTTGGGCGTGGCGCCGCGATGCGGCGCGGTTGGCGTATGGCACCACGCTCGGGTGTGATTTCAGACGTCAGCCCCACCGACCAGTCAAGACAAACTGCTCAGAACAGCCGGTAGTACAGCCAGTCAGGCAGAAACTGCGACAGCCGGAAAAACCATGAAAACATCGCGGGAAAGCTCTTTTTGAAGCCGGGGGTCAGCATGAATTCAAACATCTCGCGCGCCGCGTCGGAGGGCGACATGATGAAGGGCATCGGAAAGTCGTTCTGATCGGTCAGGCGGGTCCGGATAAAGCCCGGATTGGCGACCTGCACTACGATGCCGGTTTTGCGCAGATCCGCATACATTGATTCCGCAAGGCTCATGACCGCCGCCTTTGAGGCGCCGTACCCGATCGCACCGGGCAAACCCCGAAACCCCGAGAGGCTTCCTGTCAAAACGATATGTCCGGTATCCCGGGCAACCATCGCAGGCAGGACCGCGCCCAAAACGCGGACTGCACCGGTGAAATTTATGTCGGCCATAGTTTCTGCCTTCTGCGCGTCCCATTCGGTGGCTTTCATTGGCCAGTAGACACCGGCAAGGAACACGACCCCGTCGATATCTCCGATGCGGGCGGCGGCCTCTTCGACAGACTTGCGGCTGCCAACATCCATTGCAACAGCCGTGGCCTTGCCGGGCAACTCGGTCACCAGAGCATCAAGACGGTCCTGATTGCGAGCACTCACCACCAGTTCGACGCCCGCCCGACTCATCTGTTCTGCCAAGGCGCGCCCCAGCCCTTCGCTCGCTCCGATCAACCAATACCGCTTGCCTGTTAGATCTCTCACGCGATGTCCTTTCTGCGCATTGTCGCGACCAGTTCAGCCACCTTTATTCCGTACTTCCGAAATTGACTGCGATTGATAATCGAGCCATTTTCCACAAGATACATCCAGTCCACCGTATCAAGCACATGCCCGCCGGCCCCTTCGGGCAGCTTGATCCGGTACTGCAATTGCACACAAGGGCCGATCTGCATACCGCGACCAGCCCCAACAAGGTCGTCCGCATTCGCCACGATGCGACCATCCGGCTTTAGGGTCAGACGCCACTCACGGTTCTGATGAACACCTGAATCGTAGCGGAAGTGCTCTTTCATTACGCCAGTATCGCCATCCCAATGCGCCTCGAAATCGGCAACAAAACGCGACGTGACACGCCCTGTCGGCCCATAAATCACCCCTTCGCAAACAATAGGCCCGTTCAAATGTTCTCGGATATCAAAATCAGGCCCCAGCCCGCCATACTCCTCGGGCCGTTGCGCGGGAAAATCCCAGAACCTCGTTTTCAGGACCAGAAACAACAGAACCAAGGCAGCGCCCAGAGCGATAAAAAATACAGTTTCCATAGCTTAAGTCTCTTTTTTCAGAGGTATGGCAAGGAGCAAAGCAATCGCCACCAGTTTCAACACGCAAGGCACAAGAGCGTAAAGCATCGTCAGCAAGTTCAGGGCATCTTCGGGGTTTGCAGGATCACCCGCCGAAAATCCGGCCCGTTCGAGCAACGGCAACAAGGCCGCGGCCGCGAAAGCCAGCGTGAACTTGGAGGTGAAGGCCCAAAGGCCGAACCCCTGCCCGCCCTTGGGCGCGATAACCGACATCCGCGCAGCAAACAGCGCGGGCAAAAGCACAAGATCGGCACCGATGGTCGCGCCTGACACAACACACACCAGCGCAAAGGCAATGGTATCGCCGCCCCCCAGAGGCAGCACAAAGCCAAAAGACATAACCGCAAGCACCATGGCACACAGCAACACCGGCTTGGGGCCAAAGGCATCCGCCAGCCTGCTCCACACCGGTGCGGAAACAGCCGCCGACAGGAAAAAGAGTACCAGAAGCGGACCTTCCCAACCCGGGGCATCCAGACGGCTTTCAACAAAAAACAAAAAGAGCGTCGAGGAAACCGCAAGCGGGGCCGCATTGACCATCGCAAGGATAAGAAGCGATCGCGCAATCGGATCGCGCAGGATGACACTGGTCGGTGTCGG
>JBLHUT010000196.1:0-6894 GCA_047629975.1 Paracoccaceae bacterium | reverse complement strand
ACCGCGCAGCAACAGGCGCGCCGGTCGTTTATCGATGCAAGTGGCTCCGGGCCCCAAGGCCGCACTTCGGTGGAAAAGGACCTGATGGGGACGGTTGGACCGATGGAGGAGGAAGAGGAGGATATCAACAACCTCATGAGTCTCGACACCGGATTGCCAGAGATAAACATGCCCGATCTGTCGGATCTTGGCAGTATTCAGGACATTGATGATCTGCCCGATATCCTTGGCGCAGGCGACGGTGACGGTATTTCCGACTTCGGCGATTTGTCTGCAATGCCGGATATTCCGGATCTGGCTGATCTGGGGGCGTTGCCCGACTTGCCGGATATCCCCGACTTCCCTGATCTTCCAGATCTTGACGGCGCAGGAGGCTTTCCGGATTTGCCGTCACTTGACGATCTGCCCGATCTCTCTGTTCGCTGATAACACGCCGGTGCTGTCGACAGGCGGCAGGTCTGTTTAACCTTTGAAGGCCGAGTCGAGTTGTGGTCTCAACCCCTCGAGCTGATAGCCCGCTTCGGCGGCCGCAGAAATCAGCGTGTCGGAGGGAACACTATGTGCCTGCCCGAACATCCAGACCACAGTCGACCGGGTGCCCGACGCGCAATACGCCAGAACCGGACCCGGCCCCGCGATTGTTTGGGCCTGCAATTCGATCAGCGCCAATGTCATCGCGCCGTGCGTAACCGGATTTTCGACAAAGGTCAGCCCTGCGGCTTCGGTTGCGGCGCGTAGGGACGCAGCCTGTAAATCAGCAGGAATCTCGGCGTCAGGCCGGTTACAAAGAATGGTCTTGAATCCTGCCGCGGCAATCGCCGGTAGGTCTGCTGGTGTGATCTGCGGCGAGACGGCGTAATCGGGGGTCAGTTTTCGAATATGCATTCTAATATCCTCGACGCTTAGAAGGGGCAGGTCAAGCCACCGTAACGCTTTGTCCTAAAATTAGCGGAACGTTTGCGGGCACCTCGGCCTACCCTTCACGCGGCCTGTTAAAAACGTGTGAAGGGTGGCGAAAATGTGGCGGGGACCGTACGCATCCGTCGGGGTTGGTTATTCCCGAGGACCTGTATGTACAGGTGGGCGCCAGGTAAACGAACCAGGGTCCGCACAGAGCCAGCTCCCTCGGAATTGCTTAAGGCCACTGGAATATGACCCCATTGACGAGAAGGACAGATCCGCCGCCACAACAGGTACGCTTGCGCACAGGTATTTACAAGAGGTCTGTTTGCCAGAATGACAAGCAGAAGATGCGCAAATGCCTTGTGTTGCGTTCACGATATGTTCATACTTTAGGCCATGTCTAAACAGCCTTTACAAACAGATCGCAGCCTTGATCAAGATGCAGGGCGGGGTCAGAACCCTGCGTGGGACCAAGCGTTTGAACCGGATCGGTGTCTCACGCCGGGTCAAAACCTGGCGCGTGGCGTCTGCCGCCACCTTGCGGCGCATGATTTTGTCACGGTCGAGGAGTTGGTACCAACGCGTGGCCTGCGTGTCGACGTGATGGCGCTGGGCCCCAAGTCCGAGATTTGGGTGATCGAGTGTAAATCATCGATGGCCGACTACCGCGCGGATCACAAGTGGCGTGGATATCTTGCGTGGTGTGACCGGTTTTTTTGGGCCGTAGATGCGAATTTCCAGACTGACGTGCTGGCGCCTGATACAGGGCTTATCCTCGCAGACGGGTATGACGCCGAAATTCTCGCGATTGGACCCGAGCATCGCCTTTCGGGTCCGCGCCGCAAGGCGATGATGCAGCTTTTTGCCCGTCATGCTGCAAAGCGGTTGCAAGCCTTGCGTGATCCGGGCGCGCCATCAGGTATGAGGTCGTGATCCAGGCCGTTTTCCCGGAGTGGCGCATTTTGCAGACTGCTACCGGGATCGGGGCGCACAGTCGGGGCTCGCCCCGGCTGCCCGGCCCAACAGGCGACATGACATTGTAAAATGTCCTTGGAGCCGGCGGGAGCGCTCCCCTTGCCCGGGGTGCGCATGCGTTGTGGCTGTCAACGGCGCTCTGGGTGCGACAAATACACACTGCCGCTGGTCCAAGGGTCAGCGTTTGGCGACACTTTCCGCTCGCGCGGCTGCCGCCAGTATTTCTTCGGCAATATCGCGCGCCTCGTCCGGCTCGAAGTCAAGAGGCAGGTCAATCCCGTCCCCTTCAAGGTAGATACGCACCATGCCAAGGCTGGTCGGCCCGATTTGCAGGCTGGCGGCAACGTCGCTTTCTTTGTTGATGCTCATCGTGGTCTCCGTACGTGATGGCGTCGGGTAACGTGGTCTTAACGCTAGTGCAAGAGGCCCGCGCAGAACCGGTTACAACCGGGTATCATGAAAAAACGCGCACCAAGGGTCTTGCAATGCGTTCATGGGACGTTTATTCGACCCTCAGTGCCGCCTTAGCTCAGTTGGTTAGAGCGCTTGATTGTGGATCAAGAGGTCCCCCGTTCAAACCGGGGAGGTGGTACCATTACTCCTATCCACTTTGTATCGTCAGCCGTGCTCGTGCGACGGGTGTCATGGCTCTGAAATGGCAATTGTCTGGCGCAGGGCGCCATCTTTGCGATTATAGATCAGGATGCGGTCATCGGCCGTCACAATCGCGAACCATCCCTGACCTTGGGTAAAGGCGGTCGCCGTCGCGCCTTCGGGCAGGGTTACTTGCGCAGGTAACGACAGGCTTTGCGCCTTGGGGAAACGGGTGATAAAGAGTACCACCAAAGCACCCATGCCCAGCATCATCACCAATGTCAGCGCCGTCACCAACGCTTTGAGAAAACGCAGGTTGGCTGGCGCCGGTTCGTCTTCAGGAGCATCTTGCATGTCAAGCCTTTCACGCCTTGTGCGGGTTGAAATCCAACCCGACCCACCCGCCAGACTTGATAAGGCGTTGGCGCGTGATGTTCCAGAGGCGGAAAGCCTCAGCCGGTCACGGCTGATGCGGCTGATTGCCGACGGGCAGGTCAGCACCAAAGGCCAGGTGGTCACCGACAGTAAAATGCGGGTCGAGGAAGGTGACGTCATCGAGGTCACGGTGCCGGTCTCGGTTGATGTCGACACTCTGGCGGAGCCGATGGACCTGCGAATCGTCCACGAGGACGCGGACCTGATCGTGATTGATAAACCCGCCGGCATGGTCGTGCATCCGGCCCCGGGGTCTCCGACGGGAACACTCGTGAACGGCCTGCTGCATCACTTCGGCGGTGCGTTGAGCGGGATCGGCGGAGAAAAGCGCCCGGGCATCGTGCACCGGATCGACAAAGACACCACCGGTCTGCTGGTGGTTGCGAAATCGGACGCCGCCCATCACGGCCTTGCCGCCCAATTCGAGGCCCACACTGCCAAACGCAGGTATCTGGCAATTGTTTATGGTGTGCCTGACGTTGGCGATCCGCGGTTGCGCGGTGTGCCCGGCACCCACTGGGAAAGTGGCGGCACGCTGCGCATCAGCACCCAACTGGCGCGCCACAAGACAGATCGCCAGCGGCAGGCTGTGTTGTTCAACGGGGGGCGTCACGCTATCACGCGGATGCGGTTGCTGGAGCGTTACGGCACCCCCGAAACCGCCGCTCTGGTGGAGTGTCGGCTTGAAACCGGGCGCACCCACCAGATCAGGGTGCATATGGCGCATGTCGGTCACGGGTTGATCGGTGATCCGGTGTACGGCGGGCGGCGAAAGCTGTCGGTCAAGGCGGTCGGCGATGCCGGTTCAGAGGCCGCGCGCCAGTTCTCCCGTCAGGCGCTGCATGCGGCCAGCCTTGGATTTATTCACCCCGTGACGCTGGACCACATGATGTTCGAGGCGCCAATGCCTGCGGATATGTGCCATCTGATAACGGCGTTGGGTGGTAAACCCGACAACAACACCGCGTGAGGCTTTGTCACAAAAGATGACTTTGCTACCGGTTGACCCTATTTTATGTAGTGATTGGAGAAACACGCAGCAATTGGTAGCGCAAACTTGAACTGTACGGTTCAGCTTCCTATCTGATCATAAACACCGGCGGCCTTAAGGGTGCCAAACCGACAGAGGGTACATCATGAGCAATTATTCCCGACTTCCCGCTCCCTCCCCCGAAGGAGGAATGAACAGGTATTTGCAAGAGATCCGTAAGTTCCCGATGCTGGAGCCCGAAGAGGAATACATGCTGGCAAAAGCGTGGGTCGAGCGTGAGGACAGCGAAAGCGCGCATAAAATGGTCACCAGCCATCTGCGTCTGGCCGCCAAGATCGCCATGGGGTATCGTGGCTACGGCCTGCCACAGGCCGAGGTTATTTCCGAGGCGAACGTGGGATTGATGCAGGCGGTCAAACGTTTTGACCCCGAACGGGGTTTCCGGCTTGCGACGTATGCGATGTGGTGGATACGGGCCTCCATTCAGGAATATATCCTGCGGTCCTGGTCGCTGGTAAAGCTTGGTACGACAAGTGCGCAAAAGAAGCTGTTTTTCAATCTGCGCAAGGCGAAACACCGGATCGGTGCCTTGGAAGAGGGTGATTTGCGCCCAGAAAATGTGGCCCGTATCGCGAATGACCTGAATGTGACCGAAACGGAAGTGATCTCGATGAATCGCCGTTTGTCGGGCGGGGATGCGTCGCTGAATGCGACGGTCGGATCCGACGGAGACACCACGACGCAATGGCAGGATTGGCTCGAAGACGAAAAGGCCGATCAGGCCGGCGATTACGAGGCCAACGACGAGCTGACCATCCGGCGTGAATTGCTGGGGGCGTCGATGGCGGTTCTGAATGATCGCGAGCGGGATATTCTTGAACAGCGGCGGCTGCGTGACAGCCCTGTCACACTTGAAGAATTGTCGGTGCAGTATTCGGTAAGCCGCGAACGGATTCGGCAGATCGAGGTGCGGGCGTTCGAGAAGTTGCAAAAGCGGATGCGTGAACTTGCGCAGGAAAAGGGCATGGCAACCGCCTGACACGCACCGCTTTGTTCGGCGGATTGCTTGGCGGTGATTTCTTTTCAGACAAAGTTGTTGGCCCCTACCGGAAAACCGGCGGGGGCTTTTTCTTGCCGGGCTGTGCGCTTTCGAGTGGTTGTCGTGCGGGGCTGTGGGTCTTAGGCTGCGGGGCAGGTATTGCAATGAATGGCATCTGATATGCCTGATGGAGAACGCATGACGCATTTGAGATGGGGTATATTGGGAGCCGCAAAATTTGCGCGCGAGCATATGGGGCCGGCGATTCACATGGCGCGCGGGGCGCAGTTGGTTGCGCTGGCCACCCGCGACACCGCCAAGGCGGCTCCGTTCGAGGCCTTTTGCCCCGGATTGCGGGTGCACAACAGTTACGAGGCGTTGCTGGCCGATGATACGGTCGATGCCGTCTACATTCCGCTGCCCAACACGATGCATGTGGAGTGGAGCCTCAAGGCGCTGGCCGCTGGAAAGCATGTTTTGTGCGAAAAACCGATGACGATGGCCGCAGGGGAATTCGATGCCCTGATTGCCAAGCGGGATGCAACCGGATTACTGGCGGCCGAAGCTTATATGATTGTGCACCATCCTCAATGGCAGCGGGTCAAACAGCTGTTGGCTGACGGGGCAATCGGCGCGTTACGCCATGTCGAAGGCGCCTTCAGTTTCGACAACCGTGCCGACACCGGCAATATTCGCAACCGGCCCGAAACCGGCGGCGGGGGCCTGCGCGATATCGGCGTCTATACCATGGGGTCCGTGCGATTTGCGACAGCGCAAGAGCCGGTCACGCTAGAGGCCCGTATCGAGTGGGAAAACGGCTTTGATACGTTTGCCCACGTCACGGCGCAATTTCCTGACTTCAGCTATTCGGCCTATACCGCGATCCGGATGTTTCCGCGTCAGGAGATGACCTTTCACGGTGAAAAAGGGATAATCCGGCTGACGGCGCCGTTCAACCCGCAAGTCTTTGCCGAGGCCCGGATCGAGATCGACCTTGCCGGTCGCGCGCAGCGGATAGAGCGGTTTCCTGCGGCACAACATTATGTTTTGCAGGTCGAGGCATTTTGTGATGCCGCCGCCAATGGCACGCCCTATCCGTGCCCGCTCGAGTTCAGCCGTGGCACCCAAGCGATGATGGATCGTGCGTTTGCCGCGGCGGGGGCGCCTGTGTCCTGACCGGCAGGGGGCCTGACAGATAGGGGCGCGCCACAGCAACGGGGTGCTTGCTCTTGGCGTGCGCGCTGGATAGGTCTGGGCCGCACAAAAGGAGAATGGGATGTTCACAGGCATCATTACCGACATCGGCGTTTTGCGTACTCTTGAACAACGCGGCGACCTGAAGGCGCGTATCGGCACACGGTATCAGACCGGTGGTATCGACATCGGTGCCTCGATCGCCTGTGACGGCGTCTGCCTGACGGTGATTGCAAAGGGCGACGACTGGTTCGACGTGGAAATCTCTGCCGAGACAGTGAGCAAGACCATTGTCGCGGGCTGGTCCATTGATGGCCGGATTAACCTAGAGCGCGCGTTGCGGGTTGGTGACGAGCTGGGCGGGCACATTGTATCGGGGCATGTGGACGGTGTGGCGCAGGTCATTGCCATGCACGACGAAGGCGACAGCACACGGGTCAGCTTTCGTGTGCCCGAGGCGCTTGCAAAATTTATTGCGCCCAAAGGTTCGGTTGCTTTGAACGGCACGTCAGTGACGGTGAACGAGGTCGACGGCGCGACCTTCGGGGTGAATTTTATCCCGCATACCAAGTCGGTGACCACATGGGATGTCACTAAAGTAGGGGACCCCGTCAATCTGGAGATCGACACGCTGGCACGCTATGTTGCGCGCCTGAACGAAGCCGGGTAACGGCCTCTGGCGCTGCCCGCGTCATTTGGTGATCTGCTTGGCTCTTTCCAACGGCGGTGGCTTGGGCTATCTGCCCCTCAAGCGGGCCGTGGT
>JBLHUT010000195.1:0-6926 GCA_047629975.1 Paracoccaceae bacterium | reverse complement strand
AACAGAGGGCCAAGTGCGGCAGCAAGATCACGCCCGCCGCAGCCTTCGCAAATGATAACTTCATGTGACATCGTCGTTGGGTAAATCACCCGTGCGATCCTGACAAGGACAACCCGAATGCAAGCAAAGATCCCCGCAACTATCGTTACCGGCTTTCTTGGGGCCGGAAAGACCACTCTGATCCGGCATATGCTGGAAAATGCAAAGGGCCGCAGGATCGCTCTGATCATCAACGAATTCGGCGATCTGGGCGTTGACGGGGATATCCTGAAAGGGTGCGGCGACGAGACCTGCTCTGAAGACGATATCATGGAGCTGTCGAACGGTTGTATCTGCTGCACTGTGGCGGATGATTTCATCCCGACGATGGAAAAGCTGCTGGCGCGGCCAAACCGGCCCGATCACATCGTGATCGAGACAAGCGGTCTTGCGCTTCCGCAACCGCTGGTGCGGGCGTTCAACTGGCCCGAAATCCGCACCAAAGTAACCGTTGACGGAGTTGTAACGGTCGTCGATGGAAAAGCTGTCACGGAAGGGCGGTTCGCACATTCCGTGGCCGCGGTCGATGCCCAGCGCCAACAGGACGAGAACCTTGATCACGAAACCCCGCTGTCCGAGCTTTTCGAGGATCAGATCGCCTGTGCCGATATGATCGTGGTGAATAAATCCGACCTTCTTGATGCAGCACAGGTCGAGGCGCTTGTGGCCAAACTGACAAGCGAAAGCCGCAAAGGGGTGCAGGTGATCAAGACGTCCATGGGCGTTTTGCCGATCGAGGTCCTGTTGGGGCAGGGTGGCGCCGCAGAGGACACTATCGCCGCGCGTCACGAAGTGCACCACCATCATCATCACGACGACGACCACCACGACGACGGGGAGCACGCAGGCGAAGGGGACCACCATCACCACCACGATCACGGTCATGATGAATTCGAAAGCTTTGTGGTCCACCGGTCCGAAATTACCGACGCGGCTGCTTTTGCGCTCCAGGTGGCGGATGTCATCCGCACCCACGATATTTTACGCCTCAAAGGTTTTGCGGCAGTGGTCGGAAAGCCGATGCGCCTGACATTGCAGGCGGTTGGCCCGCGCGTTGACACCTATTTCGATCAGCCGTTCGGGACAGATGCGCGTGCAACGCGTCTGGTAGTGATCGGTCAAACCGGGCTGGACCGCGCCGCCATCGAAAAGGCGCTTGCTGCGTGACAGTGACGATACGCACCGGTGATCCGCGCGATCCGCAAGCAACAGCCCTGCTCACGGCAAGTCATGCCTTGATGCAGGAGTTGTTTCCGGCCGAGTCCAATCATTTTCTGTCGATTGATGCGCTGTGCAGCCCTGATATCCATTTTTTTGTGGCGGTGCATGATGGCAAGATCAAAGGCTGTGCCGCCCTCGCAGAGAGGGCGGATTACGGTGAGGTCAAGTCGATGTTTGTGGCCCCCACGGCCCGCGGGCTTGGGATCGGGCAGCTGCTGATGGCACATCTTGTCCGACATGGCGCTGACCTGAAGCTGCCGTGCCTGAGGCTTGAAACCGGTGATACGCTGCATGCGGCGCATCGCCTGTACGAGCGTGCGGGCTTTGTGCGGCGGGGCGCGTTCGGGGCTTATCCGGACGATCCGATCAGTATTTTCATGGAAAAGCCTCTCTAGAAAAATGCCGGAGGCGTGCGTGTGGCGGCTGTTTGCCGGTTACGCGTGCAGCCGGCTCGTAACTCAAGGCCCCCTCTTATGCACCTGCTTGCTGCGATTCCCGGAAGTATCGACGACGGTAAAGAGCCCGTCGACCTTGGCCAGACACCGGCGGATATTGTGATCATCTCTGCCGCCGACACGGAAATTGCGGCGCTGTCGCAGGCCCGCTCGGAGATGGCAGCACCGCCGGGCCTGCGACTTGCCAGCATGATGCACCTTCAGCATCCGATGTCGGTCGACCTGCATATCGGGGCTTGCGCGAGTAAATCCAAGCTGGTTGTGGCGCGGGTTCTGGGGGGATTGGGTTATTGGCGCTACGGGGTCGAGCAATACGCGGCGCATTTGCTTGTGGCGGGGGTGCCTTTTGTGGCGCTGCCCGGTGATGACAAGCCCGACGACGAACTGCGGCGTCTTTCGACGGTTTGCGACGCGGATTACGATGCGTTGTGGGCTTATTTCGTCGAAGGCGGACCGGAGAATTCGGTGAACCTGCTGGAGCATGCAAAGTCGATGATCCAGGGTGTAAAGTCATCGGCGCCGCCTGCGCGGCCATTGCTGAGGGCAGGTGTCTATTGGCCGGGTGCCGGGATCAGTGACGTGGCCACAGCGCGGGCGGAATGGATCGAGGGCGCGCCAGTGGTGCCGTTGGTGTTTTACCGCGCGTTGGTGCAGGGAGCGGGGTTAAATCCGATCAACCGGATGACCAAGGCGTTGTTGCGGGCGGGTCTGAACCCTTTGCCGGTGTTTGTGGCGTCTTTGAAGGATCCGGTGTCTTCGGCGACGCTTGAGCAGTTGTTCGGGCAGGCTCCGCCGTCGGTGATTTTGAACTGCACGTCTTTTGCTGTTGGTACTCCGGATGTCGGGGGGCAGGGCGCGGGGGCATCGAACCCCCTTACCCTGCCCGCCGCGCAAGGCGCGCCGGTGCTCCAGGTCGTTCTGTCGGCGTCGTCGGAGCAGGTGTGGGAAGAGGGCCTTAACGGGTTGGGTGCGCGTGATATCGCGATGAATGTAGCCTTGCCGGAGGTCGACGGACGAATATTGTCGCGCGCGGTATCCTTTAAGGGCGAAGCGTTTTTCGACGAGGCGACCGAATGTCCGATAGCGACATATAAGGCGCGGGGCGACAGGGTCACCTTTGTGGCCGAGCTAGCGGCTGCCTGGTCGCGCTTGCGACACAAGCCGGCGGCACAGCGGAAGGTTGCGCTGATCCTTGCGAATTACCCGAACAAGGACGGACGGCTGGCAAACGGTGTCGGTCTGGATACGCCTGCGGCGACGGCTCATGTTCTGCAACTTTTGGAAGCGGCGGGTTACGGGGTGGACAATGCGCCGGTTGACGGCGCGGCATTGATGCAGCGAGTGATGGACGGACCGACAAACTGGCTTACCGACCGTGCAGAACGCGCCGGTGGTGTTACTTTGGCTCTGGAAACCTATCTGGCGCATTATTCTATCCTTCCGCTTGCCGTGCGTCAGGATATCGAAGTCCGTTGGGGGGCTCCGGTGGATGATCCGTTTTTTGAATCCCAACGGGATCCCGAAGAAACGGCGGGTAAAGGGCAAAGGGGTGGTTTCAAACTTTCAATCCACCCGATGGGGCATGTTTTTGTCGGCCTGCAACCTGCGCGTGGTTACAATATCGACCCAAAGGAAACCTATCACGCGCCCGATCTTGTACCGCCGCACAACTACCTTGCGTTCTATTTTTGGCTGCGCCATGCGGCAGGTGTCGATGCTGTGGTGCACATGGGCAAGCATGGAAATCTGGAGTGGTTGCCGGGGAAGGCTGTTGCCCTGTCGGACACGTGCTGGCCCGAGGTCACGCTGGGGCCGATGCCTCATGTCTATCCGTTTATCGTCAATGATCCGGGTGAAGGGACGCAGGCCAAACGCCGTGCACAAGCCGTGATCGTCGATCACCTGACGCCGCCGCTGACCCGTGCAGAAAGCTATGGGCCTTTGCGTGATCTCGAGGCATTGGTCGATGAATATTACGAGGCCGCGGGTGTTGATCCGCGCCGGATAGCGCACCTTAGACGCGAAATTCTGGAACTGTGCGCGGTGACGGGATTGGGGTTGGATGCCGGACTAAAAGGCGGTGACGACGACACAGATCTGGCAGCGCTTGATGCGTATCTTTGTGAACTCAAAGAGGCGCAAATCCGCGATGGGTTGCACGTGTTTGGCCAATCCCCCGAAGGACGTCTGGAGCGTGACCTTACACAGGCGCTTTTGCGTGTCCCGCGCGGTGACGGGTCAGGGCGGGACGCATCGCTGATGCGGGCGCTTGCGGATGATCTGGGTCTCGGGTTCGATCCGCTGGATGCGCCGATGGCTGCTGCGTGGGAGGGGCCGCGTCCCTCCCTGCTTCGAACGGTGTCGGAAGATACCTGGCGCAGCACTGGCGACACAATTGAACGGCTGGAGCTCTTGGCGGCAGCGCTATTGGATACCGAAAGCCAAGGCCCGGGGGTGTTGTCACAGGAAGTATTGGACCATGCACGCGACGTTGTCCGCCCGATTGTTGCAGATTGTGGACCGGCAGAGGGCAAGGGGCTCCTCACCGCCCTGTCAGGGCAGTTCGTTGCCCCTGCGCCATCCGGCGCGCCGACCCGCGGGCGACTGGATGTCTTGCCCACAGGGCGCAACTTCTACTCCGTCGACAGCCGTGCCGTGCCGACTCCGACTGCTTGGGCACTAGGGTGGAAGTCGGCAAATCTGTTGATCGAGCGGCATTTGCAGGATCATGGCGACTGGCCGCGCACAATGCTGTTGACCGCCTGGGGGACCGCCAACATGCGCACCGGTGGTGACGATATTGCGCAATGTCTGGCGCTGATGGGTGTCAAGCCGCGGTGGGATGCCGCCAACCGGCGTGTAACGGGGTTCGAAATCCTGCCGCAAGGGGTGCTGGGGCGTCCGCGTGTTGATGTCACGTTGAGAATTTCGGGCTTTTTCCGTGATGCCTTTCCACAGCTGATTTCGCTTGTGGACAATGCGGCGCGGGCGGTGATGGCGTTGGACGAACCTGCTGACCTCAACTCGGCTGCGGCGCGCGCGCGTGTTGAGGGGGCCGAGGGACAACACCGGGTCTTTGGCTCGAAACCGGGATCTTACGGGGCGGGACTTCAGGCGATGATGGACGAGCGGCTGTGGGCGAACACGGCCGATCTGGCCGATGCCTATCTGACGTGGTCAAGTTATGCTTACGGTCGCGCCGATCAGGGGACACAGGCGCGGGCCGCTTTCGAGACGCGGCTCAGCCAGACCGAGGCAATTGTCCAAAATCAGGATAATCGTGAGCATGACCTCTTGGACAGCGACGATTATTACCAGTTCGAGGGTGGGGCGTCGGCGGCGGTGCAGCATCTTCAGGGGGCTGCGCGCCCGATCTATCACAACGACCATTCCCGCCCCGAACGTCCTGTTATCCGGACACTGGAGGACGAAATCGGCCGGGTCGTGCGCTCGCGGGTGGTCAATCCGAAGTGGATCGCCGGGGTCAAGCGGCATGGCTACAAGGGGGCTTTTGAAATTGCGGCCACCGTGGATTACCTTTTTGCATTTGCAGCAACCACCGGTGCGGTGCGCAACCATCATTTCGATCTGGTCGAGGCCGCGTTTCTGGAAGATGACGACACGCGCGATTTCATTGCACAAAACAACCCTTCGGCGCTGCGCGAGATTGCCGAACGCCTGCAGGAGGCGATCGACCGCGGGCTTTGGGTGCCGCGCTCCAATTCGGCCCGCGAGCGGCTGGAGACATTGACAGTCTGATCCTGCAAAGGGCGTATGCAGCTTGCGCAGCGACGGGCGGTTTGTCATCGTCGGGATGCGTCAGCAACCCTGGAGGGGCCCTATGATCTTTGCGCTTTCTATCATCCTTGCATGTCAACTGGCCGGAGAGGGTATTTCGAGGGCTCTTGACCTGCCACTTCCGGGGCCGGTGATCGGAATGCTGGTTGCGATTGTGATCTTTGCCGCGGTGCCCAAACTGTTCGAGGCAGCGCGGCCAACAGCAACCTATCTGTTGTCTCATCTGTCGCTTTTGTTTGTCCCTGCGGGCGTCGGAATTGTCGGGCATCTGGATGTGCTTGGCAGCAACGGTCCGGCGATCCTTTTGTCGCTGGTGGTCAGCACGGCGCTTGCGATTACGGTCGGTGCGGTAACCTTTCGTCTGTTGTCGGGCAAAACCCGGCAAGAGGGGCCGGAGGCATGACGGAGTTTACAGAAATCTGGACCTATCTTGCCGAAGGTCCGCTGTTGTGGCTGACCCTGACGCTGGTCGCCTACGGGATCGGCGAGAAAGCGTTCCGCGCCTCGGGGCGGCGGCCTTATGTGAACCCTGTTCTGATTGCCGTGGTGGCGTTGGCGGTGGTTTTATGGGGAACTGGAACAGAATATCACACCTATTTCGAGGGTGCGCAGTTTGTGCATTTCATGCTTGGTCCGGCGACTGTGGCGCTTGCGGTGCCGCTTTATGCCAATCGTGCCTTGGTGTGGCGCAGTGCGCTGCCGATGCTGGGGGCG
Source organism: Paracoccaceae bacterium (assembly GCA_047629975.1). GTDB lineage: Bacteria > Pseudomonadota > Alphaproteobacteria > Rhodobacterales > Rhodobacteraceae > JBLHUT01. The sequence goes on along the minus strand of JBLHUT010000195.1, from coordinate 699 downwards.
CTGGTTGCGGCTTCGGTTACGGCGATGGGGTCGGCGTTGGGAATCGCGTGGGCCTTGGGCGTGCCCGCGGATATTCTGGCCTCACTGGCGCCAAAGTCGGTGACGGCGCCGGTGGCGATTGGTATTTCCGAACAATTGGGCGGGTCGCCGACATTGACGGTTGTTCTGGTCATTCTGACCGGGCTTGCTGGTGCGATTATGGCCACTCCGTTGCTCAATGCGCTGGGATGCAAAGACTTTCGCGCGCGGGGTTTTTCGGTTGGCGTGGCCGCACACGGGATCGGGACGGCCCGCGCATTTCAGGTCAGCGACACGGCAGGGGCCTATGCCGGGATAGGCATGGCGATGAACGCAATTCTAACCGCGTTGTTCGCGCCGTGGATACTTGGTCTTTTTCTTTAGCGATCAGCAGTTGATGCGCGCAAAGACGATAGCAGGATCCCCCGTCAGGGTACCGCGGCGGATCGTGCACCCCGAGGCGCGTTCGATCGCGATACCGGCGTGGGCGGCAACGTCTGGAAACTTTTGGCCAAAGCCGAAATTGCGGCGTTGCGCCTCTGCTTTGTCCCCGCGCAGGCGCACATCAAAGGTCATGGCGCCCACAACATGCCGCGATACATCGGCACCGCGAAACCCCGGTGTTGCGGTGCCGCAGGCGGCCATCAGCAAGCTGGCGAGTAGAGGAAGGGTGAAAAGGGC
>JBLHUT010000194.1:0-6976 GCA_047629975.1 Paracoccaceae bacterium | reverse complement strand
AACCGGATGGTGTTGACGGGGACGTTGATCACCTGTTTCGGTCTTTCGACGTTGATCATTCTTTACCTGACAGTATCTCTGCAAACTACTGTATTTTTTGCATTTTTCATCTGTATCGGGCTTGGAAACGGGCTGGCTATCCCGAATGCGATGGCGGGAATGTTGTCGGTCCGTCCGCACCTTGCGGGAACGGCAAGCGGGCTGGGCGGGGCGATCATGATCGGCGGAGGTGCAGCACTTTCCGCGCTTGCCGGCAGCTTGCTGACACCCGGTTCGGGGCCGATGCCGTTGTTGATTTTGATGCTTTTGACGTCATTTTCGTCGGTCATCGTGGTGCTGCTTGTTATCGCCCGCGCACGAAAGATCGCGCTCGGCTAGACGGGTTTGCAACATCTTGCTAAGAGGATCGCAAAGTTGCAAAGGCAGGGCCCATGGCGATTCAGAAACTTTATGCCGGGGCCAAATTGCGAGAAGTCCGATTGCGGCTCGGGCTGACCCAAAAAATCTTTGCAGCCAAACTTGGCGTGTCCCTGCCCTATCTCAACCAGATGGAGAACAACAACAGACCGGTATCGACCGGCGTTGTTCTGGGATTGGCACAGGAATTCGGCTTTGACGTCACCGAGTTGAGCACGGGCGACACCGAACGGCTTGTGACCGATATGCGCGAAGCCTTGGCCGATCCTGTTTTTTCGGATGCTCCCCCGCTCGCGGATCTCAGGCTGGCCGCCTCGAATGCGCCGGCTTTTGCGCGGGCGTTTCTTGAACTGCACCGCGCATACCGGCAAACCCACGAAAGGCTCGCGTCGCTGGACGAGGCGTTGGGCACTCAAAGAGGGCCCAGCCCTGCCTCGCCGTGGGACGAGGTGCGCGACTTCTTCCACTATTGCGACAATTATCTGGATGCGGTCGACCGCGCCGCAGAACAGATCGGTCAATCAGGAGACCCCGTCACGGCCGCGCGGCAAATGCTTGATGACCGCGGCATCAAGGTCGAAACCCGCGAGGATGTCGCGTTGCGCAAATTCGATCAAAAAGCCGGCATCCTTGTCCTGTCGGCCCACGCCCCGCGCAGCACGCAACGCTTCCAGATCCTGCATCAACTGGCGTTTTTGACGCAAAATGACCTGCTGGAAGCGACACTGGATCACGCCCGCTTTCACTCGAGCGAAGCTCGCACGATCGCCAAGATCGGATTGTCCAACTATTTTGCCGGGGCCGCCCTAATGCCGTACCGCAGGTTTCTGGCGGCGGCGCAAAAGACCCGCCATGACATCGAAGCGCTCGCCTCGATGTTCGGGGCGTCAATCGAGCAGGTCGCCCATCGGCTGTCCACCCTGCAACGCCCCGGTGCCAAAGGCGTGCCGTTCTTTTTCGTGCGCGTCGATCAGGCCGGCACCATCACCAAACGCCACTCTGCGACGCGCCTGCAATTTGCCCGCTTTGGCGGCGCATGTCCGCTGTGGAATGTTCACAGGGCCTTTGAGACGCCGCGCAACTTCCTGAGACAACTGGCAGAGACCCCTGACGGGGTGCGCTATGTCTCGTTGGCCCGCGATGTTTCCAAACCCGGTGGCACATGGGGCGCACCGATGCGCCGCTATGCCATCGCCCTTGGCTGCGAGGTCGGGCACGCAGGCGCACTTGTTTATGCCGACGGGATGGATGTCGACGCACCCAAAGCCTTTGAACCTATCGGGATTTCCTGTCGGATTTGTGAGCGGGTGGCGTGCCATCAACGCTCTGTGCCGCCACTGGAGCGCAAACTGGACCCCGCATCAGACCAGCGCAGCGTGCTGCCCTATGGTGTTTCGGAGCACTTTTAACGACGCGCCTTGCGCCAGCCTGCCGCCACGGCATCACTTTCGGAGCAGAACCAACGCTCGCCCTTGCTTTTCGAAATGCGCGTCCGGCGATAATCTGTCTGGCCGGGCATGTGAAAAATGCGGCCACCGCTGGAAATGTTCCCCTTGATCACACAGGTGCCCTCGGAGACATTTGCCGCGCCCTGCGACGCCGCACGACGCCAGGCCGCAGGACGCACGAATTCAGAGGCCCAAAGCCCGACGCCCTCGTGCACAGCTTGTGTTTCAAGGGCGATGTAATCTTGGGAATAGCGGGCATAGGCCGTGACAACACCGCGCCGGACCAGATCAACGGCAATATCACGACCATCAACAAAGCATTTCGCCACAAGCCTGTCATAGCGATCGGTTCCGATCACATCACAGGTGACGATGCGCCCTGCTATTTGCTCACGCAGTTGCCGGGTAGCCCACAGACCGCAGGCCCAACTGACGCCATCCCGCCAACAGGTCTGATCCGCTTCTGGCGCATCGACCCCGTACAATCGCACACGATCACCCGCCACACGCAACGTGTCGCCGTCTGTGACAGACACCGGGCCAGTCACAGTCCGGCCCCATGCCGCACCGGCAAAGAGCAGACTCAGTATAAGAAAAAATCGCACCACGTCAGGGACATGATGCAGCGTGGCGCACAATTCAAGGCGTCAAATAGTGCTACACACAGGCTTTGCTCATTCCTGTCAGGAAATACGACAAATCGCTCCTCAATACCGATCGTTTACACCTAAGTTCCAACTCGCGCGGCGCCCCAAGCGGAACAACGTGCGTCTCGGACAACTGCAACGCCAGCGACACTTCGATATAATCATCCAACAGTTTTACAAACTCGGTATCCCGACCATTGAGCAAATCAACAACCGTCGGATGCCGCCCCCGCCCACTGGATACTTTTGCTTTGATAGATCCCATCACAGCACCTCACACAAAAAGATGCTCTCAGGCTATCGTCCCCAAGGTTTTGAGCTTTGATCCAGATCAAATTGTCGAATTTACCGAAAAGTGCACGCCCTTAGTAGGCGGCCTCCACAGGCCCCATACCCACATAGACTGTCTTGGCTTGTGTGAAGAAATCGATGGCACCGCGACCATTCTCGCGCCCGACCCCTGACATTTTCGACCCTCCGAACGGAAGCTCGACAGGTGTCAGATTGTACTGGTTGATCCAGCATGACCCGGCCTGCAATGCGCCGACAACCCGGTGGGCGCGCGTCAAATCACGCGTGAACACCGCCCCCGACAGGCCGAACTCTGTGTCATTCGCCCGCCTGACGGCTTCTTCTTCGGTTTCGAACGACAGCACGCTCATGACGGGGCCGAAAATCTCGTTACGGGCAAGCGACATGTCATCGGTCACACCGGCAAACACCGTGGGCGCCACAAAGTAGCCCTCGCGGTCCATGCGCGCGCCCCCGCACACAAGCCGCGCGCCTTCGGCCTTGCCTGCCTCGATATGGCCCAGCACGATGTTCATCTGCGCCTCTGAAACCATCGGGCCAAAATTTGTTTCAGGATCAAGTGGATCACCCGCGCGCGCATTGGCAACCCGTTCTGCCAGACGGGTCAGAAACCGCTCCATCATGGGCTCTTGCACGAACACCCGTGTGCCGTTCGAACAGATCTGGCCCGAGGAGTAGAAATTACCGTTGATCGCCCCCGACACCGCATCGTCCAGATTGGCATCGTCAAAGATCAGGATCGGGCTTTTGCCGCCAAGTTCCATCGTGACGTGGCGCATTCCGGCGGCGGCGGCGGCATAGACCTTTTGCCCGGTTGGCACAGATCCTGTCAGCGAGACCTTTGCCACACGCGGATCACTGACCAGTGCGGCACCAACCGAGCCCGCCCCCTGCACGACGTTGAACACCCCGTCCGGCAGCCCCGCCTCGCGGTAGATTTCAGCCAGCGCAAGCGCGCTTAGCGGGGTCAGATCCGACGGCTTGAACACCATCGAATTGCCACACGCCAGCGCCGGTGCCGATTTCCACGCGGCAATCTGCATTGGATAGTTCCATGCACCGATCCCGACACAAACCCCCAAAGGCTCGCGAATCGTATAGGCAAAATCACCGCCCAGCGAAATATGCTCGCCTGCAATACTCGCCGCCAGACCACCAAAATACTCAAGCGCATCCGCAGCAGACGTCGCATCCGCCACCAGTGTTTCCTGAATCGGCTTTCCGGTATCGAGCGTTTCAAGCCGCGACAATTCGGCGTTGCGCGCACGGATGATATCGGCGGCACGCCGCAGCACCCTGCCCCGTTCGACACCCGGCAATGCGCCCCATGCCTTTTGCGCCACCGCGGCAGCCTCAAGTGCGGCATCGACCAACACAGGGGTCGCGGCGTGGATTGTCGCAATGATCTCACCCGTGGCTGGGTAAATCACCGGCCACATCTCTCCGGCGGGATCATCGACAGGCTGTCCGTTGATGAAATGGCTGGCGGCGGGTTGGGCAATCAATTGGGTCATGGCATTCTCCGAAGGCTTCCCGACAGACCTAAGTCCCATTGACGCCCCGGTCCAGCCCCAACACGCAGCGGCAACCGGTGCAATCGCGCCGCACAGGGGCCTTTGCCGCACTCGCGGCCCTTGCGCCTGCGAACGCCTTCTTTTATTCCCGCAACGATGCCGGAAGATGCGCACAGCGTCCTCCCCGGCCAGCTCTCTCGACGGCAAAAGGAACGCATGCCATGCCGCTTCTGGTGATGAAATTCGGCGGCACATCTGTCGCAACGCTTGACCGTATCCGGCGGGCAGCCAAACGCGTCGGGCGCGAGGTTGCGAACGGCTATGACGTGATCGTCATCGTGTCTGCGATGTCGGGCAAGACCAACGAGCTTGTCGGCTGGGTCGATGAAACCTCGCCGTTCTATGACGCGCGCGAATTTGATGCCGTGGTCAGCAGTGGCGAAAACGTCACAGCCGGACTTATGGCGCTGACGCTACAGGAAATGGATATTCCCGCGCGCAGCTGGCAAGGCTGGCAGGTCCCGCTCAAGACGACCTCGGTGCATGCCTCGGCACGGATCGTTGAAATCCCGACAGAAAACATGAATGCCAAGTTTGCCGAAGGCATGAAAGTCGGCGTCGTGGCAGGGTTTCAGGGCGTAAGCTCGGAGGGCCGCATTACCACGCTGGGTCGGGGCGGCTCTGACACAACTGCCGTGGCCTTTGCCGCCGCTTTCGGGGCCGAACGCTGCGATATCTACACCGACGTGGACGGCGTTTACACAACCGACCCGCGGATCACGAGCAAGGCGCGCAAGCTTGATCGCATCGCGTTTGAAGAAATGCTGGAGCTGGCGTCCTTGGGGGCCAAGGTGCTGCAAACCCGCTCGGTCGAACTGGCGATGCGGTACAAAGTGCGCCTGAGGGTGCTCTCAAGTTTCGAAGACAACAACGAACACGCAGGCACGCTTGTCTGCTCCGAGGAGGAAATCATGGAAAGCAACGTCGTCGCAGGGGTCGCGTACAGCCGCGATGAAGCCAAAATGACCCTGATTTCAGTGGCCGACCGTCCGGGCATCGCCGCGGCCATCTTTGGCCCGCTTGCCGAGGCCGGAGTGAATGTGGACATGATCGTGCAGAACATCTCTGAGGAGGGACGCACCGACATGACCTTTTCGTGCCCGACAGATCACGTCGCGCGCGCCGAACGGGCCATGTCCGAGGCCAAGGAAAAAGGTGACATCAATTATCACGATCTGATCGCTGATACCGATGTCTGCAAGGTGTCGGTTGTCGGCATCGGCATGCGCAGCCACGCCGGGGTCGCCGCCCAGATGTTCGCCTCTTTGAAGAACGAGGGGATCAACATAAAAGTCATCACAACCTCGGAGATAAAGATTTCCGTGCTGATTGACAGGAAGTATCTGGAATTAGCGGTCCAAGCCCTGCATGATGCATTTGGGTTGGACAAAGCCGCCTGACGGGAGCCAATGGGCAACACGAAAAGCGAGAGCGGAAGCCGAAAGCTTCTTCAGAAACTGCGTGAAACCCTGTCGCAAGCCGCGCAGGGTCAGGAACGTCTTGACCGTATCGTCCAACTGATTGCCAGCGAGATGGGCACAGATGTGTGCTCTGTCTATCTGTTCAGGGATGCCGATACCCTTGAACTTTGCGCCACTCAGGGCCTTAATCCCGAGGCCGTTCACCAGACCCGGATGCGGCTGGGCGAAGGGCTTGTGGGGCGGGTCGCGCTGCGGTCACGGGCTGTGAACACTGCAAATGCTCCGGCCGAGCGCGGTTTCCGGTTCATGCCCGAAACCGGCGAGGAAATCTATTCAGCGTTTCTGGGGGTGCCGGTCCAACGGCTGGGCGAGCGCATGGGCGTTCTGGTCGTGCAGTCAAAAGAAGCACGCGCCTATTCCGAAGATGATCTTTATGCGCTTGAAGTTGTGGCGATGGTGCTGGCCGAGATGACGGAACTGGGGGCGTTTGTGGGCGAAGGGGCTGCCTTGTCGGCACCGCACCAGCGCGCTGTTATGTTACGCGGAAATGTAGGGCAGGAGGGCACGGCACAGGGCCGTGCCTATCTGCATGAACCGCGTGTGGTGATCACGAACCCCTTTTCGGATGATGCCGAGGCCGAAACGATACGTCTGCGCACGGCCGTTGAAACCTTGCGAGTGTCAGTTGACGAATTGCTGTCCACAACAGAACTCAATGACAAAGAACCGACAGAAGTTCTTGAAACCTACAGGATGTTTGCAAACTCCAAAGGCTGGTTGCGGCGGATGGAAGAGGACATCGCACGTGGTCTTTCCGCCGAAGCCGCCGTTGAGAAGGAGCAGTCTTCGGCCCGCGCCCGCATGGAGCAAGTCACCGATAGCTACCTGCGTGAACGGCTCGCGGATCTGGATGATCTGTCGAACCGCCTGCTGCGCATTCTGACCGGACAAGGCAGCCATACCGGTGCCGAGATGCCCGAGAACCCGATCCTGATTGCCCGCAACATCGGCCCCGGAGAGTTGCTCAGCTATGGCCGGGCGCTGCGCGGGATCGTGCTGGAGGAAGGGGCCGTTGGCAGCCACGCAACGATCGTGGCGCGTGCTTTGGCGATTCCGCTGGTGATCAATGCCAAACGGATCACCACCGAGGCATTGAA